>NZ_JBIBHU010000032.1:0-101001 GCF_042957205.1 Kitasatospora sp. NPDC008115
GACGATCTTCGCGGAGGTGGTGGCGCGGGTGGGGGCGGCCGCGTTAGAGCTTGCGAAGTCCACTGAGGACCCTTTCGAGCAGCGTGACGTCGGGCGTTCCGCCCGACTCGCCCGCGGCGGCGGGCTGGTGGATGGCGACAAGACCGGCCTCGGCCAGGTCGGCCACGAGGATGCGGGCGACACCGAGGGGGACACCGGCCAGGGCGGAGATCTCCGCGATGGACTTGACCTCCCGGCAGAGGCTGACGATCCGGGCGTGCTCGGGCAGCAGGCCGCCGGTCCGCTCGGCGGCACCGGTGGTCGAGATCAGCGCCTCGATCGCGAGCTGGTACCGGGGCCGGGTGCGGCCTCCGGTCATCGCGTAGGGGCGGACCAGCGGCTGCTGCTCGTAGCCGTCGGACTGCTGCCCGCCGTAGCCGCTGCCGTACCCGTTGCCGTAGCCGGCGGGTGTCGAAGGCGGGGTCATGGGTCCTCCTTGTGCTGCAGCCTGGGGCAGCCGGTTCCAGCTGGGGCGATGCCAGCTGAGGCGAGATCAGCTGCCTGAGGGTAGCTGAGGGTGGAACGCCGGGTCCGGTCGGGTCGGACCCGGCGGGGAGGTGGGACGGGTGGGAAGTACCGCTCAGGGTGCACTCAGTGCAGGAGACTGCCCTGGAGTTCTGCGCGGAGTGCGGGGGTGAGAACGGCGCCGGCCCGGTCGACGAGCAGGGCCATCTCGTATCCGACGAGGCCGATGTCGGAGTCGGGGGAGGCCAGGACGGCGAGCGCGGAGCCGTCGCTGATGGCCATCAGGAAGAGGAAGCCGCGCTCCATCTCGACGACGGTCTGGTTGACCTCGCCGCCCTCGAAGATCCGGCTGGCGCCGGTCGTGAGGGAGGTGAGGCCGGAGGCGACGGCGGCGAGCTGGTCGGCGCGGTCGCGGGGGAAGCCCTCGGACATGCACAGCAGGAGGCCGTCGGCGGAGACCACCACCGTGTGCGACACCCCGGGGGTGTTGTCCACGAAATTGGTGATCAGCCAGTTCAGGTTCTGTGCGGCCTGGCTCATCTGATTCAACTCAACGCTCCTGATGCTCTGCGGCGTTGCCGTCGGTCCGGCCCCCGAAACTATCGAACCCGGGCTGCTGGGCACCATGGTGGAAACCGGCCTGGTCGGCCTGTGCCCGGCTCTGGCCCTGGGTGGCCTGTCCCTGGCCGGGCTGCCCCTGGCCGGCGGCCTGTTCGGCGCCCGCCCGGCGGCCCTGCTGGATGCCGCGGCGCAGGTTGGTGAGACGGCCGCGGACCTCCTCGGGTGCGCGGGACACCTGCGGGCCGGTCAGCGGGGACGCCTCGGCGGTCCCGGAGACCAGGTTGGCCTGCGGGGTGCGCCGGGGCAGGCCCGACATGGTGACCCCGCTGGTCGACGGCTCGCGGACCTGCTCGGCACGGCGCCAGCGCTCGTCGTTGGCCGACGGGCGCCACGGGGCGTCACCGGGCTGCGGCTGCTCACCGGGCTGCGGGGCCTGCTGCTGCGGCCGGCTCTGCTGAGGCTGGGCCGGCGGCTGCTGGGCCTGCTGCTGCTGCGACGGCGGCTGCTGACCGGGCTGCTGCGGGCGGCCCTGGGCGGCCTGCGGCTGTCCGGCCCGCGCGGCGGGCGCCTGCTCCTCGTGACCCGGCGCCGTGGTGCCGGGGCGGCGCGGCTGGTACGGCCGCGGGCGGCTCTGCTGCGGGGCCGGGCGGCCCTGCCCGGCCGGCGCCCCGCCGTCGGACGGACCGGTCGGCAGCGCCATCGGCTCCTGCCGGACGGGCTGCTGCTGCTGGACCGGCTGCTGCGGGGCCTGCGGCTGCTGCGGACGGCCGGCCTGCTCCGGACGGACCGGGTTCGGCATGGCCGGGAGCACCGGCTCCACCAGGCCGAGGCCCAGCGGGTCGCGCGGGTCGATGTCACTGGCCTCGAACCGGGGGCGGGCGAACTGCTGGGTGCTCTCCACCGGGGCGGGCTCGGCCGCGGGCAGCGGCTGGGCCGGCTGGACCTGCGGCAGCGGCTGGGTCTGCTGGTTCGGCTGCTGCCGGTCGCCCGGCGCGGGCCGCTGCGGACGGCCGCCCTGGCCCTGCGGGCCCTGGGGACCCTGCGGGCCCTGACCGGCCTGCGGCGGACGGCCCTGGCCGGGCCGCTGACGCTGCGGCAGCCCGTCCTGCGGACGCTCACCGGGGCGGGCGCCCTGCTGCGGCGCGCCCGGCCGGCCGGACTGGTCGGCCCAGCCGTGCTGGGGCTGCTCGCCACCGCGGGCGGCGGGGACGGCGTCGCCCTGCGGGCGCTCCTGGCCGGGACGGCGTCCGCCCGGGCCGCCCTGCTGGGGGCCGGACTGCTGGGGACCGCCGGGCTGCTGGCCGCGGCGGGGCAGGCCGCCGGGGCCGCCCTGCTGCGGGCCCTGCCGGCCCGGGGTGCGCTGCGGCAGGCCGCCCTGCTGGGCCGAGGACGGCTGGTTCGGGCCCTGCTGGTTCGGACCCTGCTGGCCGGGGCCACCCGGCCGGCCGCCCTGCGGCGCCGGGTTCGCCGGGTTCTCGCGCAGCGACTGGCCGACCTGGCGGGTCGGCAGGCCGCCGCCCGCACCGGGGCCGCCCTGGCCGCCCTGGGCACCCTGGCCGCCGGACGGCCCGGGGCCGCCCTGGCCGAGCTGCGGCCGGCCCTGCTGCGGGGCGCCGCCCGCCGGACCCTGGCCGAGCGCCGCCGGACCGCCGGCGCGCCCGCCCTGGCCGGCCGGGACCTGGCGCTGCTGGCGCGGCGTCGGGGTGACCCCGCGCTGCTGCTTGGGCTGGGCGCCGCCGCCGGCCCGGCCGGGGCCGCGGCGGTCGGCGGAGTTGGTGACGTCCACCGGGAGCATGACCAGCGCGGTGGTGCCGCCGGAGTCGCTGGGGCGCAGCTGGATGCGGATGCCGTGGCGCAGCGACAGGCGGCCGACCACGAAGAGGCCCATGCGGCGGGAGACGGAGACGTCCACCGTCGGCGGGTTGGCGAGGCGCTCGTTGATCTCGGCGAGGTCGTCGGGGCTCAGGCCGATGCCGGTGTCGTGGATCTCGACGAGCACCCGGCCGTCCGGCAGCGCGTGGCCGGTGACCCGGACGCGGGTCTGCGGGCTGGAGAACGAGGTGGCGTTCTCCAGCAGCTCGGCGAGCAGGTGGACGAGGTCGTTGACGACGCGGCCGGCGACCTCGGCCGACGGCACGGCGGCGAGCTCGATGCGCTCGTACTGCTCCACCTCGGACGCGGCGGCGCGGAGCACGTCGACCAGCGGGACGGGGCGGGTCCAGCGGCGGCCCGGGTCCTCGCCGGCGAGGACGAGGAGGTTTTCGCCGTTGCGGCGCATACGGGTCGCGAGGTGGTCCAGCTTGAAGAGGTTGGCCAGCTGGTCCGGGTCCGCCTCGCGGCTCTCCAGCTCGGAGATGAGCGACAGCTGGCGCTGGATGAGGCCCTGGCTGCGGCGGGAGAGGTTGGTGAACATCGCGTTGATGTTGCCGCGCAGGAGGGCCTGCTCGGCGGCGAGGCGGACGGCCTCGCTGTGCACCATGTCGAACGCGTGCGCCACGTGGCCGATCTCGTCCGCGGAGTCGATGGCGACCGGCTCGACGGTGACGTCCACGTCGTGCGGGTCGGACTCGGAGAGCGTCTTGACCAGCTCGGGCAGCCGCCGCTCGGCGACGTCCTCGGCCGCGGACTGCAGACGGGTCAGCGAGCGCACCATCGAGCGGGCGATCAGACCGGCGCCGGCGAGGGCGACGAGCAGGACCAGCGCGACGGCGGCACCGATGATCAGGGCCTCGGTGTCGGCCTGGGCCTGGAGCTCCTGGGCCTTGCCGTCGAGGTCCTCGATGAGCTTGGACTCGATCCGGCGCTCGGCGGCGATCTTGGCGGTGGACTGCTCGTACCAGTCCTTGTAGCCGACGGCCTCGCTCTGGCGGATACCGCTCTGCTGGAGGATCGAGCGCGCGTAGCGGTCGGCCGCGGCGACCACCGAGTTGTAGCTCAGCTGGCCGCGCAGGTTGTCCAGGTCGTGCGAGGTGTAGATGTTGTTGAAGCCGGTGAGCGCGTTGTCGTAGGACGCCTTCAGGCGGATGCCGAAGGACTCGTCGCTCAGGCTGAGGTCCGGGCCGGTGGGGTTGGCGAGCGCGGCGCTGATCAGCGCGCGCTGCTGCGAGGTGGTGTTCTTGGCGAGCGAGAACTGCTGCAGGGCGCGGGTCGCGCGGACCAGCTCGCGGTTGTTGGAGGCGAGCGCGATGTCCTGGGTGATCGACAGCAGGTCGCGGATGATCACGTCGTACGCGGTGATCGTCGCCTGGATGTTCTGGTTGTTCTGGTACGGGTTGCTGCGCGCGTCGGAGACGGCGTTCAGGTCCTTGCGGATCTGGTAGAGCAGCGCCTTGCCGCCGGAGAGTTCGAGGTCCTCGAACCTGTCCGAGGACGCGATGAAGGTGCGGCTGAGGTCGTCGGTGACCTTGCGGGCGGCGACGATGTCGTCGTCCAGCGGCGCGGCGGGCTTGGCGGTGATCGGGCCGGCGCTGACGTCCCGCTCGTTCTGCAGGGCGTTGGCGAGGTCGGTCGCCTTCTTGGCCAGGTCCGAGAGGTTGGCCATCTGGGCCAGCTGCTGCGAGGTTTCGAGCGAGGTCTGGATGCGCAGGCCGCCGAGCACCAGCGCGACCAGGACGGGGAGCGCGAGCAGCGCGGTCAGCTTGCTGCGGATCCGCCAGTTGCGCATGGCGAGGCGGCTCATGCCCTTGGCGCGCCGGCGGGTCAGGGAGCTGCGGAGCTTGCCGCGGGCCGACTTCCGCTCCGCGCCGTCCTCCTCCGGCCCGCCGATCACATCGGATGCCGGCTCGGCCGGGCCGCCGGGGGCCGCCGCCTGCTGGGGGGCTGCCGCGGGCTCACGCGACTCCGGGTCACCCGCGGCGCCGCTACCCCTTTTGAAACGTCCCTGCACTGGCGTCGCAACCTCTGGACCGGGCGTCCCGCCGCGTCGCCACGGCCTGGACGGTGTCGAGTTTCCATCCGCACCCCGGCCGGTCCGGGAGAGCGGGTCACCGGGGTGGACAGCTCCCTACCCACGGTCCGTGGCATTCCAGCACAGCCGGGGAATCCCAACAAGGGCGGACGGGGCACATCGGACGGCACTACTCACCGCGCGCGGGTTCTCACCGACTGTGCGGCAAACGGACCGGAATACCGCCTTTTTCGGACACTCGCCGGATGCATGCCAAGCCGACCCGAGATCAACATGATGGGCGGAGCATCGGAAATGCCCGATATTTCCGGTATGTCGGTAAAGGTGGATGCGGCGATATGTCGGATATCAGAGATATGCTCTGCGATTTGTGGCGAAAATCACAGATGAATGTGTAGCTTTGGTCACGGTGACTGTGGAAAGAGATCCGTAACCTGGCTGTATCCGGAGCACGGCCCCGATCAGCCTGCCCAGAATCTCCCCGAATCACTCAGGCCGGGTGCCGACCGCGGTCGGTCGCCGGCCGCGACCTTGAGGTGCTGACGAGATGTCCCAGGCGAAGAAGGCCGACACGTCCACGCCGACCGCCCGCTCCACGGCGAACCCGCGCCGGACGACGCTGGCCTCGGTCGAGGACTTCGGCCAGATCCCCGGCGCCCGCAAGCCGGAGGACGTCGTGACCTACGCGGCCGAGCTGCCGACCAACACCGCCAACCCGCGCCGCACCCAGCTGATGGTCGCCCCGGCGGTGAACGTCCCGCAGGGCTGAGGCGTTCCGCATGCGTCCGAAGGGCGCCGTCACCTCCCGTGACGGCGCCCTTCGTCGTGCGGCCGTGGAGCAGGCCGGGTCAAGGACCACGCGATAGCCTGACAACGATCGAGCGGGGCCGGGCCCACATACCGGGCACGGCACCCGCCAGCGCCCGGGGCGCGCCCCGGGCGGCCGTCGAAGCGAGGGGTAGCCCAACCGTGCGCATTGCCAGGTTTTCCGTCCGGGAAGGGAGCCCTGCCGCCGGCAGCGTCTCCTTCGGTGTGGTCGAGGGCGACCCGGCCCGGCCCGAGTCGCTGGTGGTCCACGCCCTGGCCGGCCACCCGTTCGGCCAGCCCCAGCCGACCGGCGAGAGCTACCGCTTCCAGGACGTCCGGCTGCTCAGCCCGATGCTGCCCAACAAGATCGTCGCAGTCGGCCGCAACTACGCCGCGCACGCCGCCGAGCTGGGCAACGACGTCCCGGACGTCCCGCTCACCTTCTTCAAGCCGTCCACCTCGGTGATCGGCCCGACCGAGAGCATCGCCTACCCGCCGTTCTCCTCGGACGTCCAGCACGAGGCCGAACTGGCCGTGGTGATCGGCCGGATGTGCCGCGAGGTGCCGCTGGACCGGGTCCCCGAGGTGATCCTCGGCTACACCTGCGCCAACGACGTCACCGCGCGCGACGTCCAGCAGCGCGAAGGCCAGTGGGCCCGCGCCAAGGGCTTCGACACCGCCTGCCCGCTCGGCCCGTGGATCGAGACCGACCTCGACCCGTCCGACCTCGCGGTCACCTGCACGGTCAACGGCGAGCTCCGGCAGGCCGGCCGCACCTCGCAGATGGCCCGCTCGGTCGCCGAGCTGATCGTGCACATCTCCGAGGCCATGACGCTGCTGCCCGGCGACGTCGTGCTCACCGGCACGCCGGCCGGGGTGGGCCCGATCAACGTCGGTGACGAGGTCGCCGTCTCCGTCGAGGGCATCGGCACGCTCGCCAACAAGGTGGTCAAGCGTGGCTGACGGGCCGGCCGTGCGGGTGCGCTTCTGCCCGTCCCCGACCGGCAACCCGCACGTGGGCCTGGTCCGCACCGCCCTGTTCAACTGGGCCTTCGCCCGCCACCACGGCGGCACCCTGGTCTTCCGGATCGAGGACACCGACGCGGCCCGGGACTCCGAGGAGTCCTACGAGCAGCTGCTCGACGCGATGAGGTGGCTCGGCTTCGACTGGGACGAGGGCCCGGAGGTCGGCGGCCCGCACGCGCCGTACCGCCAGTCGCAGCGGATGGACGTCTACGCGGATGTCGCCCGCCGGCTGCACGAGGCGGGCCACGCGTACCACTGCTACTGCTCCACCGAGGAGCTGGCCGCCCGCCGCGAGGCCGCCCGCGCGGCCGGCCGGCCGTCCGGCTACGACGGCCACTGCCGCGACCTGACGGACGACCAGGTGGCCGTCCACCGGCTGGCGCGGCGCGAGCCGATCCTGCGCTTCCGGATGCCGGACACCACGATCGCCTTCGACGACCTGGTGCGCGGCCGGCTCTCCTTCGAGCCGGAGAACGTCCCCGACTACGGCATCGTCCGGGCCAACGGCGCGCCGCTCTACACCCTGGTCAACCCGGTGGACGACGCCCTGATGGGCATCACCCACGTGCTGCGCGGCGAGGACCTGCTCTCCTCGACCCCGCGCCAGATCGCGCTCTACGCCGCGCTCGCCGACATCGGCGTCGGCGACGGCGGCACGCCGCGCTTCGGCCACCTGCCGTATGTGATGGGGGAGGGCAACAAGAAGCTCTCCAAGCGCGACCCGCAGGCCTCGCTCAACCTCTACCGGGAGCGCGGCTTCATCCCCGAGGGCCTGCTCAACTACCTGTCGCTGCTCGGCTGGTCGCTCGCCGAGGACCGTGACGTCTTCACCGTGGACGAGCTGGTCGCGGCCTTCGACATCACCAAGGTCAACGCCAACCCGGCCCGCTTCGACCTGAAGAAGTGCGAGGCGATCAACGCCGAGCACCTGCGCCGGCTGGCCCCGGAGGACTTCGTCCGCCGCCTGGTGCCCTACCTCCGGGCCGCCGGCCTGCTGCCGGCCGAGCCGACCGCCGGGCAGCTCGAACTGCTGGCGAAGGTGGCGCCGCTCACCCAGGAGCGGATGGTGGTGCTCGGCGAGATCGTCGGCATGGCCGGCTTCCTGTTCGTCGCGCCGGAGGACTTCGCCGTCGACCCGGACGACGCCGCCAAGGTGCTCACCGCCGACGCCCGGCCGGTTCTGGAGGCGAGCATCGGGGCGCTGGAGGCGCTCGGCGACTTCACCCCGGAGCCGATCCAGGCCGCGCTGCGCGAGGCCCTGGTGGAGGGGCTGGGCATCAAGCCGAAGTTCGCCTTCACCCCGCTGCGGGTGGCGGTGACCGGCCGGCGGGTCTCCCCGCCGCTGTTCGAGTCGATGGAGCTGCTCGGACGCCCCGAGACGCTGCGCCGGCTGACCACCGCGCTGGCGGCCCTCCCGGCGGCCTGAACCCGCCCGCGGGCCCGGTCGCACACCGGGCCCGCGGCCTCCCCGGACGTCACCGGACGGCCCCCTGTCCGCTGCCTGGGGTTATCGATTTTGGAGCCGGGGCGGACGTCGGGTAATGTTCTTTCTGCGCCGCCCGGGAGGGCAACGGCGAGGGAGCGAAAGCCTCCCGCCGGAGCCACGCGGGAGGCGCGAGCCCGAGAGGATCCCCGACAGGGGTTCAACTCTGGTGGGGTATGGTGTAATTGGCAGCACGAGTGATTCTGGTTCATTTAGTCTAGGTTCGAGTCCTGGTACCCCAGCGCAGTACCGCGGTCCATCCGGACCGTACAATTCAAGAACAAGCCCCCGTTGTGTAGCGGCCTAGCACGCTGCCCTCTCACGGCAGTAGCGCCGGTTCGAATCCGGTCGGGGGTACTGGTTCCGAAAGGAACCGCCTGGAAAGCCCCCGTTGTGTAGCGGCCTAGCACGCTGCCCTCTCACGGCAGTAGCGCCGGTTCGAATCCGGTCGGGGGTACTGGTCTCGCAAGGGATCACCAGGAGCCCCCGTTGTGTAGCGGCCTAGCACGCTGCCCTCTCACGGCAGTAGCGCCGGTTCGAATCCGGTCGGGGGTACCGAAGCAAAAAGCCGATGGGTCACCTCATCGGCTGATTGCTTTGCGTTGGGGTATGGTGTAATTGGCAGCACGAGTGATTCTGGTTCATTTAGTCTAGGTTCGAGTCCTGGTACCCCAGCCAGAAATTGAAGGCCCCGGTTTCCGGGGTCTTTTTGCTTTCCCGGCGGCTTCCCGGGACCCGGGAATTCCACGGCACCGTGAGAAGGGCCCCGCTCGGCATCGAGCGGGGCCCTTTCCGGTGTTCGCGGCGGGGGAGTGGGGGAACGGGGGAGTGGGGGTGGTGGGGAACGGGGTGGGGGTCAGCTGCGGCGCAGGGCCTCGGTGAGGCGGTTGGCGGCCTCGATGATGGCCTGGGCGTGCAGGCGCCCGGGGTGACGGGTCAGGCGCTCGATCGGGCCGGAGACCGAGACGGCGGCCACGACACGGTTGGAGGGGCCGCGGACCGGCGCGGAGACGGACGCCACGCCCGGCTCCCGCTCGCCGATCGACTGGGCCCAGCCGCGCCGCCGGACGCCGCTGAGCGCGGTGGCGGTGAAGCGGGCGCCCTGGAGGCCGCGGTGGAGCCGCTCGGGCTCCTCCCAGGCCAGCAGGACCTGGGCGGCCGAGCCGGCCTTCATCGGCAGGGTGCTGCCGACCGGGACGGTGTCCCGCAGACCGGAGAGCCGCTCGGCGGCCGCGACGCAGATCCGCATCTCGCCCTGCCGGCGGTAGAGCTGTGCGCTCTCGCCGGTGACGTCGCGCAGGTGGGTGAGGACCGGGCCCGCGGTGGCGAGCAGCCGGTCCTCACCCGCCGCGGCGGAGAGTTCGGACAGGCGGGGACCGAGGATGAAACGTCCCTGCATGTCCCTGGTGACCAGGCGGTGGTGTTCGAGTGCGACGGCGAGTCTGTGGGCCGTGGGGCGCGCCAGACCGGTGGCGGCGACCAGCCCCGCCAACGTGGCGGGGCCCGACTCCAGTGCGCTCAGCACCAGAGCGGCCTTGTCGAGCACGCCGACGCCGCTAGAGTTGTCCATGCCCTAAGACTGCAGTCTCATTCCGCGAGACGCAAGTTCAATCTTCCGCGAAAAGCGCCACTCTGGATGCAGCAGCCCGGGAGACATCCAGGATGCGGCCCCGTCGAGGCGTCCGCATCGTGGACACCGATCCGGCGTGCAGGCCGCGCGACGCGTGCCGCACGGGGCGGCGACAGCTTTGACCTCGACACACGAGAAGGCCGGCAACGCGGCCGGCTGGAGGGAACCCGATGGGACGGACACTCGCAGAGAAGGTCTGGGACGACCACGTCGTGCGGCGCGCGGAGGGCGAGCCCGACCTGCTCTTCATCGACCTGCACCTGCTCCACGAGGTGACCAGCCCGCAGGCCTTCGACGGCCTCCGGCTGGCCGGGCGTACGGTCCGCCGCACCGATCTCACGATCGCCACCGAGGACCACAACACCCCGACCCTGGACATCGACAAGCCGATCGCCGACCCGGTCTCCAGGGTCCAGCTGGAGACCCTGCGCCGGAACGCGGCGGAGTTCGGCGTCCGGATCCACTCGCTGGGCGACGTCGAGCAGGGCGTCGTGCACGTGGTCGGCCCGCAGCTGGGCCTGACCCAGCCCGGCACCACCGTGGTCTGTGGCGATTCCCACACCTCCACCCACGGCGCCTTCGGCGCGCTGGCGTTCGGCATCGGCACCAGCCAGGTCGAGCACGTGCTGGCCACCCAGACGCTGCCGCTGGCCCCGTTCCGCACGATGGCGATCACCGTCGAGGGCGAGCTGCCCGACGGCGTCACCGCCAAGGACCTCATCCTGGCGATCATCGCCCGGATCGGCACCGGCGGCGGCCAGGGCTACGTCCTGGAGTACCGCGGCTCGGCGATCCGCAGCCTCTCCATGGAGGCCCGGATGACCGTCTGCAACATGTCCATCGAGGCGGGCGCCCGGGCCGGCATGATCGCCCCCGACGAGACCACCTTCGAGTACCTCAAGGGCCGCCCGCACGCCCCGCAGGGCGAGGACTGGGACGCCGCGGTCGAGTACTGGCGGACCCTGGGCACCGACGAGGACGCGGTCTTCGACCACGAGATCTTCATCGACGCCGCCGAGCTGACCCCGTTCGTCACCTGGGGCACCAACCCCGGCCAGGGCGCCCCGCTCGGCTCCGCCGTGCCGGACCCGGCCTCCTTCACCGACCCGCAGGAGCGGATCGCCGCCGAGAACGCCCTGGCCTACATGGGCCTGGAGGCCGGCACCCCGCTGCGCGAGGTCGAGGTCGACGCGGTCTTCGTCGGCTCGTGCACCAACGGCCGGATCGAGGACCTGCGCGCCGCCGCCGACCTGCTGCGCGGGCGCCGGGTCGCCGACGGCGTGCGGATGCTGGTCGTCCCCGGCTCCGTCCGGGTCGCCCTCCAGGCCGTCGAGGAGGGCCTGGACAAGGTGTTCACCGAGGCCGGCGCCGAGTGGCGGCACGCGGGCTGCTCGATGTGCCTGGGCATGAACCCCGACCAGCTCGCCCCCGGCGAGCGCTGCGCCTCCACCTCGAACCGCAACTTCGAGGGCCGCCAGGGCAAGGGCGGACGCACCCACCTGGTCTCGCCGCAGGTCGCCGCCGCGACCGCCGTCCTGGGGCGCCTGGCCGCCCCCGCCGATCTGGTGGCCGACGCCGCCGTGGAGGTCTGAGCAGCATGGAGAAGTTCACCACCCACACCGGCCGGGCGGTGCCGCTGCGCCGCAGCAACGTCGACACCGACCAGATCATCCCCGCCCACTGGCTCAAGAAGGTCACCCGTTCCGGTTTCGAGGACGGGCTGTTCGAGGCCTGGCGCAAGGACGAGTCGTTCATCCTCAACCGGCCCGAGCGCCAGGGGGCCACCGTCCTGGTGGCCGGCCCCGAGTTCGGCACCGGCTCCTCCCGCGAGCACGCCGTCTGGGCCCTGCAGAACTACGGCTTCCACGCGGTGATCTCCTCGCGCTTCGCCGACATCTTCCGCGGCAACTCGCTGAAGAACGGCCTGCTGACCGTGGTCCTCCCGCAGGAGACCGTGGAGCGGCTCTGGGAGCTGGTCGAGACCGATCCGACCGCCGAGATCACCGTCGACTTGGAGGCCCGCGAGGTGCGCGCCGGTGGCGTGACCACGCCGTTCGAGCTGGACGACAACGTGCGGTGGCGGCTGCTGAACGGCCTGGACGACATCAGCATCACCCTGCGGAACGAGGCGGACATCGCCGCGTTCGAGGCGCGTCGCCCCGCGTTCAAGCCGCGTACCCTGCCGGTGGCCTGAGATCCCGTTCTGAACAAGCATTCTGACGAACCGCCGGATGGCCCGCTCCCCCTCGGGGGGGCGGGCCATCCGCCGTTCCGGGCGAGGAGTTGTGCCCGTCCGACGCCCCCGGATTGGGGATTCGGTTTTGCGACAGAGGCCCCCGCAGCATGCACAACTGCGCGTAGATGGCACAATCAGTGCATGCACCGGCACCATGAACCTCCGTACGCGGGCGGCGAACCCGCGTCACCGGAGTCCACGGGCCGGGGATCCGAACGCCGAATTGACGATCGGCCGGACGCCGCAACCTCACCTGCTGAGGGGCCGGACGACCCGGAAGTCGCAGCGCTCTTCGCGCTTGTGGCCGAGCGGTTGAAGCAAGCTCACGACCGCGTGCATGCGCTGAACGTGTCTGCCGATGCAAAGACCGCTCTCACCCGTCAACTGCTCATCGTCACGGAGACCGCCAAGCGCGATCTTCCGGAGGCGGCGCGGCGGTTGAGTCGCTTTGTGCAGGACCTCGACGAGGGGCGCCCGCCCGTCGACTGAGGTCGCCGACGCGCAAATCCATTGCGACACTAGGGTGATTCGCGCGTTTGGTAATTGAAAGTCCGCAGATACATACCTAACGTGCGAAATGAACGGATGGAATCATCCGGCGCCCGTTTCCGAAGGGGAAGACGTGAACAAGGCTCAGCTTGTCGAAGCGGTGGCCGAGCAGCTGGGCGGTCGCAAGGCTGCCGCAGAGGCCGTCGACGCAGTGCTCGACACCATGGTGCGCGCCGTCGTGGCCGGCGACCGCGTTTCGGTCACCGGTTTCGGCACCTTTGAGAAGGTGGAGCGCTCCGCGCGCTTCGCCCGCAACCCGCAGACCGGCGAGAAGGTCAAGGTCAAGAAGACCTCGGTGCCCCGCTTCCGCCCGGGCCAGGGCTTCAAGGACCTGGTCAGCGGCGCCAAGAAGCTGCCGAAGGAAGGCCCCTCGGTGAAGAAGGCCCCCAAGGGCTCCCTCACCCCGGGCAAGAGCGGCGTCGCCGCGACCCCGGCCGCCAAGCGGGCCGCCACCAAGCGTGCCGCCGCCGCTGCTGCTGCCGCGACCCCGGCCAAGAAGGCCGCCGCCAAGAAGGCGACCGCCACCAAGACGGCCGCCACCCCGGCGAAGAAGACCACGGCCGCCGCCAAGAAGGCGACGACCACGGCCGCCGCCAAGAAGACCACCACCGCCGCCGCGAAGAAGACCACCGCGACCGCGACCAAGAAGACCACGGCCGCCGCCAAGAAGGCGACGACCACGGCCGCCGCCAAGAAGACCACCGCGACCGCCAAGAAGGCGACCGCCACGGCCAAGAAGACGGCGCCGGCGAAGAAGACCGCCACCCGCAAGACCACCGCGCGCAAGACCTCCGCCAAGTAGTCGCCGCGCGCGTCCTCGTCGGACGGCCTTCAAGAGCCGTGGCACCGCCCTGCCCCCGGGAATCCGGGCAGGGCGGTGCCACGGCTCTTCGCTGTCCCGGGATCTCCCGGGGAACCGCCGGGGGCGGGCGGGGTCAGCCCGCGGCCGGGTCGGGGAAGGTCTGCAGCGTCACGAAGACCACCCGGCGGGCCTCGCCGGTGCCCTCGGTGCGGATCCGCACCCGCTGGCCGGGACGCAGCAGCCGCAGGCCGCCGGCGTCGAAGGCGGCCGCGTCGAACGGCACCGGGGTCCCGTCGTCGAGCAGCACGGAGCCGGCCCGGGTGGCGGGGTCGAAGGTGAACGCGGTGGCCTGCATGGCAGCAGCATAGCGAGGGCCACCGACAGCGCCCCCGGCCGTCTCAGCGCGGCCGCTGCGGCGGCAGGTGGCCGAGCCGGGCCGCCAGCGCACGGGTGTGCGGGCCGACGCCGAGCGCCAGCGCCTCGGCCAGGTCCTCCCCGGTGTCGACGTCCCGGCGGACCGACTCCACGCCGGGCAGTCGCAGTTCGCGGGCCCCGCCGGCCGCGTGCCGGGCACGTGAGCCGTCCCCGAACGCGGGAGCGAGCGGGCTGCCCGGGGCGCAGGCCAGCAAAGTGGTGCCCAGCCCCGGGGCGTCCGGCAGGAAGGCCCGGCCCGCCGCGGGCACGGCGGCCAGCACCCGGCCCAGCTCGGCCGGACGCAGCGCCGGCAGGTCCGCCGAGAGCGCGGCCAAGGGCGCGCGGGGCGCGAGCACCAGCGCGGCCGCCGCGCCGTGCGCCAGTGCCTCGTTGAGCCCGCCGCCGGGTTCGTCGTCCACCACCAGGGCGCCGAGCCCGGCCAGCCGCGCGCCGGCCGCGGCGTCCCTGGTGACCACCAGCACCCGGCCGACCCCGGGCGCGGCCAGCGCGGCCGTGACGGTGTCCAGGGCGAAGGAGAGTGCGAGGTCCGGGCGGTGCGGGCCGGCGAACGGGGCCAGCCGGGACTTCGCCAGGGCGAGCGGCTTGAGCGGCAGCACCAGCGACCAGCCGGCGGCGGGTGCGGGGGGCGCGACGGGCCCGCTGGGGCGTACGGTGTCCTGGGTCATCGGCGTCATTGTGACGCCGGTCCCGGAACCCTCGCCAGGCCGTCCGAGCTGTGCGGACGTGCGTTTGATCACGCCCGCGCGGCGGGCGGGCGGGGTTGCTCGACAGCCGGTGAGAGGTCGGGCGAGACTGTTCCGCGCCCGCGCCCCGAGAGGGTCGCGGCGGCGAGATCGACCGCGGCACGCCGGCGTGCCGCACGGATGAGGAGGACCTGGGGTGGCCCGCCGCTCGTACGCCAGCTTCGGCAACGCCGACTACGGCTTCTGGTACCGCTTCGCGGCCGTGCTGGTGAAGCCGGTGACGACCGCCCTGGTCAAGCCGGACTGGCGGGGCTGGGAGCACCTCCCGAAGGAGGGCGGCTTCATCGCCGCGGTCAACCACAACTCGATCATCGACCCCGTGGTGTACGCGCACTGGCAGTACAACAGCGGGCGGCCGCCGCGGATCCTCGGCAAGTCCTCGCTGTTCGCCGTCCCCTTCATCGGCTTCATGCTCCGCAAGACCGGCCAGATCCCGGTGTTCCGCGAGTCGACCGACGCGGCGCAGGCGTTCCGGGCGGCGATCGACGCCGTCGACCGGGGCCAGTGCGTGCAGTTCTACCCGGAGGGCACGCTCACCCGGGACCCGGACCTGTGGCCGATGACCGGCAAGAGCGGCGTCGCCCGGGTGGCGCTGATGACCGGCGCGCCGGTCATCCCGGTCGCCCACTGGGGCGCCCACGAGATCATCCCGCCGTACGGCAGGGGCGGTTCGGGCAAGGGCAGGTTCAACCTCTTCCCGCGCCACCGGGTGACCGTGGCGGCCGGTCCCGCCGTCGACCTCAGCAGGTACCAGGGCCAGGAGCTGACCGCCCAGGTGCTCAGGGACGCCACCGAGGACATCATGGCGGCGATCACCGAGG
Source organism: Kitasatospora sp. NPDC008115 (assembly GCF_042957205.1). Taxonomy (NCBI): domain Bacteria; kingdom Bacillati; phylum Actinomycetota; class Actinomycetes; order Kitasatosporales; family Streptomycetaceae; genus Kitasatospora; species Kitasatospora sp. NPDC008115. The sequence continues at coordinate 15,505 of NZ_JBIBHU010000032.1, forward strand.
TGCTGGCCGGCATCCGCGGCGAGGAGCCGCCCGCCGAGCGGTACGACATGCGGGAGGCCGCCCGGAAGCGGGCCGCCGCCGCGGCCGCCCGCCGTCCGGCCCGGGCCGGCCGCACCGACGAGACCGGGGAGGGCGCCAAGTGACCCGCTGCGCCGTGCTGGGCACCGGCTCCTGGGGCACCGCGTTCGCGATGGTGCTCGCCGACGCCGGCTGCGAGGTGACCCTCTGGGGCCGCCGTCAGGAGTTGGCGGACGCCGTCAACGCCACCCACACCAACCCCGACTACCTGCCCGGCATCCGGCTGCCGGACTCGGTGCGGGCCACCACCGACCCCGCCGAGGCGCTGGCCGGGGCGGACTTCGCGGTGCTGGTGGTGCCCTCGCAGACGCTGCGCGAGAACCTGGCCGCCTGGACGCCGCTGCTGGAGCCGCAGACCGTCCTGGTCAGCCTGATGAAGGGCATCGAACTCGGCACCGCCAAGCGGATGAGCGAGGTCGTCGCCGAGGTCGCCGGGGTCGGCCCGGAGCGGATCGCGGTGGTCAGCGGGCCGAACCTGGCCCGGGAGATCGCCAACCGGCAGCCGGCCGCCAGTGTGGTCGCCTGCACCGACGAGGCGGTCGCCAAGCGGCTCCAGGCGGCCTGCCACACGCCGTACTTCCGGCCCTACACCAATACCGACGTGATCGGCTGCGAGCTCGGCGGGGCGGTCAAGAACGTGATCGGCTTGGCGGTCGGCATGGCCGACGGCATGGGGCTGGGCGACAACACCAAGGCGACGCTGATCACCCGGGGGCTCGCCGAGACCACCCGGCTGGGGCTGGCGCTCGGCGCCGACCCGTACACCTTCGCGGGGCTGGCGGGCATGGGGGACCTGGTGGCCACCTGCTCCTCGCCGCTCTCCCGCAACCACACCTTCGGCACCAACCTGGGCCGGGGCATGTCGCTCGCCGAGACCATCGCGGCCACCCGGCAGACCGCCGAGGGCGTCAAGTCCTGCGAGTCGGTGCTCGACCTGGCCCGGCGCAGCGGCGTCGACATGCCGATCGTCGAGGCGGTGGTGGACGTCGTCCACAACGGCCGGCCCACCCAGGAGGCACTGCAGGCGCTGATGTCCCGCTCGGCCAAGCCCGAGCGGCGCTAGGGCCGCTGGGCCGGTTCGGGTCGGTCACCTTCCCGAAACACGGCTCGGGGTACCCTTCGTCGCGATATGAGCATCGAACAGACCTCCCAGAACCCGTCCGCGAAGCCGCGGGTCGCCGTCGTGTTCGGCGGCCGCAGCTCCGAGCACGCCATCTCGGTCGCGACCGCGGGCAGCGTGCTGAAGGCGATCGACCGCGACAAGTACGAGGTGCTGCCGATCGGCATCACCCACGAGGGCCGCTGGGCGCTGGTCAGCGACGAGCCGGCCCGGATGGCCATCACCGACGGCCGGCTGCCGAGCGTCGACCAGGTCGCCGAGTCCGCCGAGGGCCAGGTCTCGCTGCCGGTCGGCCCCGGCAGCCGCGAGGTGGTCTGGAGCGAGCCCGGCACCGCCCCCAAGGTGCTCGGCGAGGTGGACGTGGTCTTCCCGCTGCTGCACGGGCCGTGGGGCGAGGACGGCACCCTTCAGGGTCTGCTGGAGCTCTCGGGCGTGCCCTACGTCGGCAACGGCGTGCTCGCCAGCGCGGTCGGCATGGACAAGGAGTTCACCAAGCGGCTGCTGGCCTCGCACGGCCTGGGCGTCGGACGGTACACCGTGGTCCGGCCGCGCGAGTGGGAGACCGAGGAGGGCCGCGCGGCCGTCCGCGAGCGCGCCTCGGGCCTCGGCCTGCCGCTGTTCGTGAAGCCCTGCCGGGCCGGCTCCAGCATGGGCATCACCAAGGTCAAGGACCTCTCCGACCTCGACGCCGCGATCGAGGAGGCCCGCCGGCACGACCCCAAGCTGATCATCGAGGCGGGTGTCTCCGGCCGCGAGATCGAGTGCGCGGTGCTGGAGTCCGAGGACGGCCCGCGGGCCAGCGTCCCGGCCGAGATCCTGGTCGGCGGCGGCTACGAGTTCTACGACTTCGAGGCCAAGTACATCGACTCCTCCGAGGTCCGGATCCCGGCCGAGCTCTCCGCGGAGGAGACCGCCGAGATCCGCCGGCAGGCGGTCGCCGCGTTCGAGGCGCTCGGCTGCGAGGGCCTGGCCCGGGTCGACTTCTTCCTGCTGGACGACGGCGGTTGGATGGTCAACGAGGTCAACACCATGCCCGGCTTCACCCCGATCTCGGCCTACCCGAAGATGTGGCAGGCCAGCGGGCTGTCGTACCCGGAGCTGATCGACCGGCTGCTCCAGGCGGCGCTGCGCCGCTCGACCGGCCTGCGCTGACCGCGCGCGGACGGACGGAGGGCGGTCCCGGAATCCCGGGGCCGCCCTCCGCGCGCGTCGGGACCGGTCAGGGGATGGCGGCCCGGACCAGGTCGGAGAGCGCGGCGGCGGCGTCCAGCGGGTTGCCGGTGGCGCCGCCGGGGACGGTCACCTCGACGAAGGCGGCGCGCTGGGTGGCGGTGAAGCGGTAGCCGCCGTCGCCGAGCGGTTCCGGCCACCAGGTGACGCCGTTGATCGTCGGCGAGATCTCCGCCTGCTTCTCGTCGACCAGCCCCTCGGGGTGCGGCACGCCGCAGCGCAGCACGGTGCGCGGGGAGGACGCCCAGGCGGCGACGTACGGGGAGGCCGGGGACGGGTCCTTGCGGGCGTGGCCGAGCAGCTCCTGCGGCAGCGTGCCGGCGAGCGTGCGGCAGTACTCGGCGGCCTTGCCGCGCGGTTCCGGCGTCTCGACCTCCGGGTCGGCGGGCGCGCCCCAGCTGCCGAGCAGCACGACGACGGTGCAGGTGAGCGCGGTCGGCACCGCCAGCCACCGGACGGGGGCCGGCAGTGCCGCGAGGAAACGGGGGACTCGGGGTTCTCGGGTCACCCGCCGATGGTATGCGCGTCTTACAGGTGGACGACGGGACAGGTCAGGGTTCGGGTGATGCCCTCGACCTGCTGGACCTTCGCGACCACCAGACGGCCGAGGTCGTCCACGGTGTCCGCCTCGGCCCGGACGATCACGTCGTACGGGCCGGTGACGTCCTCGGCCTGGATGACTCCGGGGATCTTGGCGATGGACTCGGCGACGGCGCTGGCCTTGCCGACCTCGGTCTGAATCAGGATGTAGGCCTGGACCACGGGGACCTCCCGGCGGCTGGGTACGGGGATCGCCGCCGTGACCGCCCGGTCGGGCGTCGGGTGGGAGAGCGGGCTCACGGCAGACTGATCACCACGCTACCTCCCGGCGGGCCGGGGAGGGGAGACCCGTGCGCCCCCGAAGGGCGTACGCTGCGCGCGGAGGCGGCGTGGCCGCAGGACGTAAGCGCCCGGGCGGGCGCAACCGAGAGGACGGCAGATGCAGGGGACCGTGGGCGAGCTCGGCGAGTTCGGACTCATCAGGGAGCTGACCGCCCGGGTACCGCTCACCGACGCGGTCGACCTCGGCCCGGGTGACGACGCCGCCGTGGTGAAGGCCCCGGACGGCCGGGTGGTGGCGACCACGGACGTGCTGATCGAGAACCGGCACTTCCGCCGGGACTGGTCCACCGCCTACGACGTGGGCCGCAAGGCGGCCGCGCAGAACCTCGCCGACGTGGCCGCGATGGGCGCGGTGCCGACCGCGCTGCTGCTCGGCCTGGTCGCGCCGGCGGACCTGCCGACCACCTGGGCCACCGAGCTGATGGACGGGCTGCGGGACGAGTGCCAGGTGGCCGGGGCGACCGTGGTCGGCGGCGATGTGGTGCGCGGGGACACCATCACGCTGGCCATCACGGCGCTCGGGGACCTTCAGGGGCGCGCGCCGGTGACGCGCGCCGGTGCCCAGGTGGGTGACGTGGTCGCGGTGACCGGCTGGCTCGGCTGGTCGGCGGCCGGGCTGACGGTGCTGCAGCGCGGCTTCCGCTCGCCGCGGGCCTTCGTCGAGGCGCACCGCCGCCCGGAACCGCCGTACCACGCGGGGCCGGCCGGGGCGGAGCTGGGCGCCACCTCGATGATCGACGTGAGCGACGGCCTGGTGGCCGACCTCGGGCACGTGGCCGGGGCGAGCGGGGTGGACATCGACCTGCGGGCGGCCGACTTCGACGTGCCGGCCCAGATGGCGGACATCGGCCAGGCGGTCGGGGTGGACCCGCTGGTCTGGGTGCTCTCCGGCGGCGAGGACCACGCGATCGCCGCGACCTTCCCGCGCGGGGTCCAACTGCCCGCCCGCTGGCGCGTGGTGGGCGAGGTGGTCGGCCGGGCACGGGCGGCCCGCGGCGGCCGGGTGACGGTGGACGGCGAGGCCTGGGACCGGGTCGGCGGCTGGGACCACTTCGCGGAGTGACAACGGGCGCGCGCCGGGCGGCGGTTGGCGGCCGGGCGGGCGGGGAGTGCGTAGGCTTGGCCACGGCCCGGCCGCCCGCCCCTCACAACAGGTGGTCTGGACCATAATGGTCTGAACCACTCTGAGCGGGAGAGCCCACCACCATGCGAATCGGAGTACTGACCAGCGGCGGCGACTGCCCCGGCCTGAACGCGGTGATCCGTTCCGTGGTGCACCGGGGCACCGATGTGCACGGCGATGAGATCGTCGGCATCGAGGACGGCTTCCTCGGCCTCATCGAGGGCCGCACCCGCCCGGTCTCGCACGACGACGTCACCGGCCTGCTCACCCTCGGCGGCACCATCCTCGGCTCCGCCCGGGTGCAGCGCGAGCGGATCCAGTGGGCGGTGGAGAACGCCAAGACCCTCGCCCGGGACATCGGCATCGACGCGCTGATCGCCATCGGCGGCGAGGGCACCCTCACCGCCGCCCGGATGTTCAGCGAGGCCGGACTGCCGGTGGTCGGCGTCCCCAAGACCATCGACAACGACATCGACGCCACCGACGTCACCTTCGGCTTCGACACCGCGGTGCACGTCGCCACCGAGGCGATCGACCGGCTCAAGACCACCGCCGAATCGCACCAGCGGGTCATGGTCGTGGAGCTGATGGGCCGCCACACCGGCTGGATCACCCTCACCGCCGGCATGGCGGGCGGCGCGCACGGCATCCTGATCCCGGAGAAGCCGTTCGACATCGAGGGGGTGGCCCGGATGGTCGAGGACCGCTTCGCCCGCGGCAAGAAGTTCGCCATCATCGCCGTCGCCGAGGGCGCCACCCCGATGCCCGGCACCATGCGCTTCGACCACGGCGAGGTCGACCGGTTCGGGCACCGGACCTTCGGCGGCATCGGCAACCGCCTCGCCCACGAACTGGAGAACCTGCTCGGCAAGGAGGCCCGCCCGGTCATCCTCGGCCACGTCCAGCGCGGCGGCACCCCCACCGCCCGGGACCGGGTGCTCGCCACCCGGTTCGGCTGGCATGCCGTGGAGGCCGTCCACCGGGGCGCCTTCGGCCACTTCACCGCGCTGCGCCGCAACGACATCCGGCTGGTGCCGATCGCCGACGCGGTGACCAGGCTCAAGACCGTCCCCGAGGGCCACTGGGCGGAGTCCGAGGCCGTGCTGTGACCGCGTAGGTTGGGCGCATGTCTTCCACCGCACCTCCCCGCGTTCTCACGGTCGCCGGCTCGGACTCCGGCGGCGGCGCCGGCATCCAGGCCGACCTCAAGGCGATGCTCGCCCTCGGCGTCCACGGCATGAGCGTGATCACCGCCGTCACCGCGCAGAACTCGCTCGGCGTCCAGGGTTACTGGGAGCTGCCCGCCGAGGCCGTCCGGGCCCAGTTCCGCAGCGTGGTCGACGACATCGGCGTCCAGGCCGTCAAGACCGGGATGCTGGCGTCGATCGAACTGGTCGAGACCGTCTCCGGGCTGCTGGCCGGGGTCGGCGCGCCGGTCGTGGTCGACCCGGTCGGCGTCTCCAAGCACGGCGACGCGCTGCTCGCCGCCGAGGCCGTCGCCACCGTCCGGGAGAAGCTGCTGCCGGTCGCCACCCTCGCCACGCCCAACCTGCACGAGGTGACGCAGCTCACCGGGCGGGTGGTCGAGGACGAGGCGCAGATGCTGGACGCCGCCAAGGCGCTGCTCGACCTCGGACCGCGCTGGGTGCTGGTCAAGGGCGGGCACCTGGCCGGCGAGGCGGCCGACCTGCTGTACGGCGGCGCGGGGGAGGAGCACTGGTACCGGGCGCCGCGCTACGACAACCGGCACACCCACGGCACCGGCTGCACCCTGGCCAGCGCGATCGCCGCCGGCCTGGCCAAGGGCGAGGCGCTGCCCGAGGCGGTCGCCTCGGCGAAGGAGTACATCACCGGGGCGATCGCCGGCGGCTTCGCGCTCGGCGCCGGCATCGGGCCGGTCGACCACGCCTGGCGCTGGCGCTGAGCCCCGGCGCCGCAAACGCCTGTGGGCGGGCCCGAGGGCCCGCCCACACCGGGTCGGTCACATGCCGGAACAACAGAAAGCCGGTTCACCCGAGGATGAACCGGCTCACTGGAGGACCGGCATGCCGGTCTGCGCGTCAGCGCGAGACCTTACCGGCCTTGATGCACGAGGTGCAGACGTTGAGCCGCTTCGGCGTCCGCCCAACCACAGCGCGCACCGTCTGGATGTTGGGGTTCCAGCGACGGGGGGTACGGCGGTGCGAGTGGGAGATGCTGTTGCCGAAGCCCGGCCCCTTGCCGCAGACGTCGCAGTTGGCAGCCACAGGAGTCACTCCAAGACTTCAGATCATTTACATGAGACAACCCCGCCAGACCAGCGGAGCACTCGCGTGAACCGAACCGGACCAAGGGGTGAGCCTGAACCTGTTCCAGGCAACCGGAAGAGCATACAACGCTTGCTTCCGTTCAACGAAACTACCATGACCGGCAGGGTGATCGCTCCGGCCGCCGTGTCCGCCGCCGCCTCCCGCCCCCCGATAACCTGCGGGTACCACCCTCGCCGTTCACTGTCAGGCCATCACGGCGTCCCACTCCGGAGGAGACCTGGTGCTGCACACGCTCGACGCCCCGGCCGTGCGCAGCTGGTGCCAACTGGCGCTGCGCGCGCTCGGCCAGGCCCGCGAGGAGATCGACGCACTCAACGTCTACCCCGTTCCGGACGGCGACACCGGCACCAACCTGTACCTGACCGTGGAGTCGGCCGCCGCCGAGGTGGAGAGCCGGTTCGCCGACCCGGGCCCCGGCCCGGCGCCCGGCCTGGCCGAGACCGCCCGGGCGATGGCCCGCGGCGCCCTGGTCGGCGCCCGTGGCAACTCCGGGGTGATCCTCGCCCAGTGGCTGCGCGGCACCGCCGAGAAGCTCGCCGACGGCGGCGGCGCCGACCAGTTGCGGGCCGCCCTCCAGCGCGCCTCCGACGCCGCCTACCAGGCCGTCGCCGAACCGGTCGAGGGCACCCTGCTGACCGTCGCCCGGATCGCCGCCCGGGAGGCCGGCCGGGCCGGTGACGGGCTCGGACAGGTCGCCGAGGCCGCCTACCGGGCCGCCCGCGACGCGCTGCGGCGCACCCCCGAGCAGCTGGCCGTGCTGGCCGAGAACGGCGTGGTGGACGCCGGCGGCCGCGGCCTGGTCGCCGTCCTCGGGGCGCTCGCCGACGCGGTGGCGGGCCACCAGCCGATGGGGCCGGTCGCGCTGCGCGGCGATGTTCTGCAGGCCGAGGGCTGCGAGGTGCACGTGCGGCCGCCGGGGCCCGGCCACCCGGCGTTCGAGGTGATCTACCTGCTGGACGCGCCCGACGAGGCGCTGCCCGTCCTCCGGGAGCGCCTCGGCGCGCTCGGCGACTCGCTGGTGGTCGGCGGCGGCGACGGCCTGTGGAACGTGCACGTCCACGTCGACGACGCGGGCGCCGCCGTCGAGGCCGGGGTGCGGGCCGGGCGCCCGCACCAGATCCGGATCACCCACTTCGCCGAGGCCGCCGCCCGCTCCGGCGCCGCGGCCGACCGCGGCGAGCCCGAGCGGCCGGCCCGCGCGGTGCTCTCGGTGGTCTCCGGCGAGGGCCTCGCCGAACTCTGCGAACAGGCCGGCGCGGTCGTCCTGCACGCCGAGCCCGGCCGTCCGCCGGCCAGCGCCGAACTCACCGCCGCCGTCCGCCGGGCCGCCGCCAGGGAGGTCGTGCTGCTGCTCAACGACCCCGAACTGCGGGCCGCCGCCGGCGCCGCCGCCGACCAGCTGCGCGAGGAGGGCGTGCGGATCGCCGTGCTGCCCACCCGCTCGCCGGTCCAGGGCCTGGCCGCGCTCGCCGTGCACGAGGCCGGGCGGCGTTTCGACGAGGACGTGGTCGCCATGACCTCGGCGGCCGGTGCCACCCGCTACGCCGAACTGGCCGTCGCCGAGGGCGAGTCCTGGACCATGGCCGGCGTCTGCCAGGCCGGCGACGTGCTCGGCCTGATCGACGGGGACGTCGCGGTGATCGGCACGGGCCTGGCCGAGGTCGGCGAGAGCGTGCTGGACCGGATGCTCGGCGGGGGCGGCGAACTGGTCACCCTGATCCTCGGCGAGGGCGCCCCCGAGGACCTCGCCGAAGGCCTGGTCGCGCACGCCCGGCACAGCCGGCCCGAGGTGGACGCGGCGGTCTTCCACGGCGGCCAGGAATCGGCGCCGCTGCTGATCGGCGTGGAGTGAGCGCCTGGATTGTCGGTTCGGTGGTGTAAACAGGGCGTGATGGGCGCTCTCGATGAACCACTGACCAAGCTCGTCGGCGACCGGACCGCCAAGGTGCTCGCCGACAGCCTCAAGCTGCGCACGGTCGGGGACCTGCTGCACCACTACCCGCGCCGCTACGTCGAACGCGGCCAGCTCACCAGCCTGGACGAGCTGGAGATCGACGAGCACGTCACCGTGCTGGCCCGGATCGAGAAGGTCACCCTGATCCCGTTCCGCGGCCGCAAGGGCGACCGGCTGGAGGTGGTGGTCACCGACGGCCGCAGCCGGCTCTCGCTGGTCTTCTTCAACCAGGGCTGGCGGCAGAAGGAGCTGCGCCCGGGGACCCAGGGCCTGTTCGCCGGCAAGGTCGGGTTGTTCAACCGGACCCGCCAACTGGCCTCCCCCGACTACCAGCTGCTCGACGACGCGGACGGCGACAGCGCCGCCGCGCAGTTCGCCGGACGGCTGATCCCGGTCTACCCGGCCAGCGCCCAGATGCCCAGCTGGAAGCTCTCGCTCTGCGTGGAGACGGCGCTCACCAAGCACCTGTCCGACGTCGGCGAGCCGCTGCCCGCCGAACTGCGCGAGCGACACGGCCTGATCCCGCTGCCCGAGGCGCTCGAACTGATCCACCGCCCGCGGGGCCAGGCCGACCGCGAACGCGCCCAGGAGCGGCTGCGCTGGGACGAGGCCTTCGTCCTCCAGGTCGCCCTCGCCCAGCGCCGGGCCGCCGACTCCGCCCTCCCCGCCAAACCCCGCGAGGCCCGCCCCGGCGGCCTGCTGGACGCCTTCGACGCCCGCCTCCCGTTCACCCTCACCGACGGCCAGCGGAAGGTCTCCGCCGAGATCGCCGCCGACCTCGCGAGCGACCACCCCATGCACCGCCTGCTCCAGGGCGAGGTCGGCTCCGGCAAGGCCCAGCCGCTCGACTCCCTGGTGCTGACCCCCGACGGCTTCAAGGCCATGGGAAGCGTTCGGGAGGGGGACCTCGTGGTCACCCCTTCCGGCGAACTCGCTCCCGTCACCGGGGTGTTTCCGCAGGGCGAGCGCGAGGTGTGGCGGCTGCTGCTGTCGGACGGCAGCTCGGTGGAGTGCGACGACGAGCACCTCTGGATCGTCGCGACGAGCTGCGCGTGGCACCGGGGTGAACAGCCGAAGGTCCTGACGACGCGGGAGATCCGCCAGGACCTCCACAAACGCAACGGGTCGTCGAAATGGTACCTGCCGCAGGCCGTGCCGGTCGACCTGGGCCCCGACGGCGGACAGCCCCTCGACCCGTATCTGATGGGCCTCCTCCTCGGGGACGGGACGTTCCGCCACCAGCTGGGGTTCTCCACGGCCGATGCCGAGATCCGGGACGCCGTCGCCGCTGCCGTACCGGCGGAATGCGTGGTCGTCCCGTCGTCCAGCAGGCCGTACGACTACGGGATCAATCTGGCCGGACCGCGCGGTGGAACGCGTCGGAACCCGGTGATCCAGGCGCTGAGGGACTTCGGCCTCTGGGGTCTGACCTCGCACGACAAGTTCGTGCCGACGGGCTACCTGAACGCCCCGGTCAAGCAGCGGCTCGCGGTGCTGCAGGGCCTGCTGGACACGGATGGCACGGTCGGACGCGGCGGCTGCGACGTCTCGTTCTGCAGTGCCTCGCGCCGCCTCGCGGACGATGTGGCCTGGTTGGTGCGGTCGCTGGGGGGCCGTGCCCGGGTGCGGCCGAAGAAGGCCGCGTTCGAGGTGTCGGTCGCGTTGCCGGCGGGGCATCCGCCGTTCCGCCTGGCGCGAAAGGCCGAACGGGTGGCGGAGCGGCCCAAGTACAACACGTTCCGCCGGGGCATCCGGCAGATCGAGTACGTCGGCCGCAAGCCGGTGCAGTGCATCAGCGTCGGACATCCGGACGCGGCCTACGTGACCGACAACTTCACGGTGACGCACAACACGCTGGTCGCGCTGCGGGCGATGCTGGCGGTGGTCGACGCGGGCGGGCAGGCGGTGCTGCTGGCGCCCACCGAGGTGCTCGCCCAGCAGCACCACCGGTCGATCGTCGAGATGATGGGCGACCTCGCGGAGGGCGGCATGCTCGGCGGGGCCGACCTGGCGACGCGGGTGGTGCTGCTCACCGGGTCGATGGGGGTGCCGGCGCGGCGGCAGGCGCTGCTCGACATGGCCTGCGGGGACGCCGGCCTGGCGATCGGCACCCACGCGCTGATCGAGGACAAGGTGCAGTTCCAGGACCTCGGCCTGGTGGTGGTCGACGAGCAGCACCGGTTCGGCGTCGAGCAGCGGGACGCGCTGCGCGCCAAGGGCGAGCAGCCGCCGCACCTGCTGGTGATGACGGCCACCCCGATCCCGCGCACGGTCGCGATGACCGTCTTCGGGGACCTGGAGACCTCCGTCCTGGACCAGCTGCCGGCCGGCCGCTCGCCGATCTCCACTCACGTCGTGCCGGCCGTCGAGAAGCCCAACTTCCTGACCCGGGCCTGGGAGCGGGTCCGCGAGGAGGTGGAGAAGGGCCACCAGGCGTACGTGGTCTGCCCGCGGATCGGCGACGAGGAGCCGGAGGAGCAGAAGGGCGCCAAGGGAGCCAAGCGCAAGCGCCGCGCCGAGGACCTGGAGGAGCTGCTCGACGACGCGCCGGACGAGGGTGCGGCGGCCGAGGGCGACCGGCGGCCTCCGCTGTCCGTGGTGGAGACCGCCGGGAAGCTGGTCGACGGCCCGTTGGCCGGACTGCGGGTGGAGATCCTGCACGGGCGCCTCGCCCCGGAGGCCAAGGACGAGGTGATGCGCCGGTTCGCGGCCGGTGAGGTGGACGTGCTGGTCGCCACCACGGTGATCGAGGTCGGCGTCAACGTCCCGAACTCCACCGCGATGGTGATCATGGACGCGGACCGGTTCGGCGTCTCCCAGCTGCACCAGCTGCGCGGCCGGGTCGGCCGCGGCTCCGCCCCCGGGCTCTGCCTGCTGGTCACCGACATGCCGGCGGCCAGCGCCGCCCGCGCCCGGCTGGACGCGGTGGCGGGCACCCTGGACGGCTTCCAGCTGTCCCGGATCGACCTCGAACAGCGGCGCGAGGGCGATGTGCTCGGCCAGGCGCAGTCCGGGGTGAAGTCCTCGCTCAAGGTGCTCTCGGTGCTGGAGGACGAGGAGGTCATCGTCACCGCCCGCGCCGAGGCCACCCGGCTGGTCGCCGAGGACCCGGACCTCGCCGCCCACCCGGACCTGCGCACCGTCCTGGAGAGCCTGCTCGACGAGGAGCGCGCGGCCTACATGGAGAAGGGCTGAAGGGCCCGCCGGAAGGGCTCGATTGTCAGACCCCCGGGAGAGAATGAAGGTGTTCAGGGCGCACCCCCAAGGTGCGCTCCTGGCGCGACACTTGGGGGTTTAGCCATGGCATTCCGTCATCTCAACGAGCTCCCGCTGGGCGACAAGGTCTTCCGGATCGAACTCGCCAGCGACGACGACCGCGAGGTCACCCTCACCCTCACCGGCTGGCGCGAGGGGGCGCCGGCGGCCCCGCTCGCCTCCGGCAAGCTGCGGCTGCCGGTGGAGGACGTCGCCTCGCTGCGGATCGCGCTCAACCGCGCGCTCCGGGCCCTGGCGATCGTCGCCGACGTCTCCGAGCCCATCCCCGACCGCGACGTGCTGCGCGAGCTCTACCCCGGCCACGGCGCCCCCTGGGTGCCGCAGCACGAGGAGGAGCTGGTCCGGCGCTTCCACGAGAGCGAGACCGTCGCCCGGATCGCCGCCCGCTTCGGCCGCACGCCCGACTCCGTCCGCACCAAGCTGCGCGAGCTCGGCCACGACCCGCGCCGCCCCGAGTACTGCCCGCCCGACGGCTGCCTCTCCTGGTCCCGCTACGCCTCGCCCTCGCTGCTGGGCGCGGCCGTCCCGGCCCCGGCGGCCGGCTCCGAGGCGAGCTGACCACCCGAGTCCGATCACCTGAGCGCGTGAGCGTGGCCCCCGCCGGTCGGACCGGCGGGGGCCACGGCCGTATAGCGTGGTCGGGCAGCGACGAAAGGACCTCCCACCACCATGACCCGCGTGATCGCCGGGGCGGCCGGCGGCCGCCGGCTGGCCGTACCGCCCGGCCGGGGCACCCGCCCGACCTCCGACAAGGCCCGCGAGGCGATGTTCTCCACCCTGGAGGCGCTGCGCGGCGCCCCCCTGCGCGGCGCCCGGATGCTGGACCTGTTCGGCGGATCGGGTGCGGTCGGCCTGGAGGCGCTCTCGCGCGGCGCCGAGCACGTGCTGCTGGTCGAGGCGGACGCCCAGGCGGCCCGGGTGATCAGGGAGAACGTCCGGACGATCGGCCTGCCGGGCGCGCTGGTGAAGGCCGCCCGGGCGGAGAAGGTGATCGCCGGGCCCGCCCCGGAGGCCCCGTACGACCTGGTGTTCCTCGACCCGCCGTACGTCGTCACCGACGACGAGGTGCGCGAGATGCTGATCACACTGTCAGCTGGGGGCTGGCTCGCGGAGGACGCACTCGTCACCGTGGAGCGCAGCACCCGTGGCGGCGAGTTCGGCTGGCCGGAGGGCTTCGAGGTGCTGCGCTCCCGCCGCTACGGCGAGGGCACGCTCTGGTACGGTCGCGCCGCCGCCGAGACCCGACACCCCTAGCGGGCCAGGGCCCGCAGGATTCCCGTCACCCCACGAGGGAGCACACACGCCATGCGCCGCGCCGTCTGCCCCGGGTCCTTCGACCCGATCACCAACGGTCACCTCGACATCATCGAGCGGGCCTCGAAGCTGTACGACGTGGTGCACGTCGCGGTGCTGATCAACCGCAACAAGCAGGGCATGTTCAGCATCGAGGAGCGGATCGCGCTGATCGAGGAGACCACCGCCCAGTACGGCAACGTGGTGGTCGAGTCGCACCTGGGCCTGCTGGTGGACTTCTGCCGGGAGCGGGACATCCCGGCGATCATCAAGGGCCTGCGCGCGGTCAGCGACTTCGACTACGAGCTGCAGATGGCCCAGATGAACCACGGCCTGACCGGCGTCGAGACGCTCTTCGTGCCGACCTCGCCGACGTACAGCTTCCTCTCCTCCACGCTGGTGAAGGAGGTCGCCTCGTACGGCGGCGACGTCTCGCACCTGCTGCCGGAGACGGTGCACCGCCGGCTGGTCGAGCGGATCGCCGAGCGGCGCGCCCAGCAGTAGCCGGGCCCGGGGTGACCGGGCGTCCGTTTCTGCCGGTTCATCACGGTTTGCCCGAGGGGCGGGGAGACGGCCGTGTCCGGGCGTTGTGACCTCGCCCGGCAGTGGCCGTACAGTCTGTATTCCTGCCCTGCGGTGACGTCCACCGCGCCGGGCGCTGCCTCCGCCGGACCTCGGCGGCACACGGAAAGACGAAGCCCCGTGGACGTGCAGAACAAGGTCGACGAGATCGTGGCGGCCGTCGAGAACGCCCGCTCGATGCCCATGTCGGCCTCCTGCGTGGTGAACCGTGCCGAGCTGATCGGCCTGCTCCAGGAGCTCCGGGCGGCGCTGCCCGCCGAGCTGGCCCAGGCGCAGTCGGTGATGGCCGACCACGAGTCGATGGTCGCCGGCGCCCAGGCCGAGGCAGACCGGATCATCCAGGGCGCGCACGCCGAGCGCGGTTCGCTGATCTCCGACACCGAGGTGGTCCGCCGTGCCCAGGCGGAGGCGGACCGGATCCTGGCCGAGGCCCGCGCCGAGACCGAGACCAAGCGCGCCGAGGCCGACGACTACGTCGACAGCAAGCTGGCCAACTTCGAGGTCGTGCTCACCAAGACCCTCGGCGCGGTCGGCCGCGGCCGCACCAAGCTGCGCGGCGACGCGAGCGTCTTCGAGACCGAGTACGAGGGCGAGACCGACGGCGAGGAGTTCCAGCCGCAGCGGATCAGCCCCAGCCCCGAGGTCGACGAGTACGTCGATGTGAAGCTCGCCACCCTGGAGAACGTGCTCGGCGCGACCCTGGAGGCCGTCGGCAAGGGCCGTGACAAGCTGACCGGCAAGCGGCCGATCGACGAGCTCGGCGCCTACCTGGCCGCCGCCGACGAGGCGCAGCAGGCCAAGGAGCGGGCCGAGGCGGTCGCGGCCGGCTTCGCCGCCGACGCGGACGGCAGCGAGCTGGCCTGGTACCGCGAGGAGGTGCCGCAGCAGCAGACCTGGCCGGAGCAGGCCCCGGCGGCGGCCGGCTGGCAGGCGCCGGGCACGGACCAGTACGCGGCCGCGCAGCAGGGCGGCGCCCAGTACGCCGAGGTGTACGGCGGCGGCTTCGACCCGGCCGGTGGCCAGGCCGCGGACCCCTACGGGGGTCAGTACGGTTATCAGCAGCAGGAACAGCAGCAGCAGGGGCAGCAGCCCGGCTACGGCTACCCGCCCCAGCCGCAGGGCTACCCGGAGCAGCAGCAGTACGGCGGCGGCTACGGTTACCCGCAGCAGCCCGCCCACCCCCCGGCGCCGGTGCCGCAGCAGTCCCAGGCCGGGCTGGACGAGACCAGCTTCTTCGACACCAGCATGATCGACATGACCAGGCTGCGGGAGCTGGGCGGCCGGTAGGCCCTCGGCGCGAAGTTGGGCCTGGCGGGAGACTCGGGTAGTCTGACCACTCCGGCCTCTCCGTGTCGGGCCGTCGGTCTGCCCGCGCATTCCTCCGACGAGCAGCGCCGCGCAACCGGTACCCCCCCAGGAAGTCAGGACACCTTGAACCGCCTCGACCACCGCGACCCCCTCGTGTTCGACACGCACGAGCTGGGCCGTCGTCCGGGTGCGCTGCGCAGGGTGACCCGGACCCTGGAGGCCCCCGAGGGCCTCGGGATCATCGATGTGATCGGCGTCCCGGAGAAGAGCGGGATCGCGCTGGAGCTCCGCCTGGAGTCCGTGGTCGAGGGCGTGCTGGTCACCGGCACCGCCGAGACCCGGGTCGAGGGCGAATGCGTCCGGTGCCTGGAGCCCGTCGAGTTCGACCTCGACGTGGACTTCCAGGAGCTGTACTACTACCCGGAGTCCGACGAGCGTCACCGCGCCCGGACCGCCGGGTCCGAGGACCTCGAAGAGGACTCGGAGGAAGAGACTTACCGCCTGGAGGGCGACTACTTCGACCTCCAGCCGGTGCTGCGTGACGCGGTGGTGCTCGCACTGCCGCTGCAGCCGGTGTGCCAGGAAGACTGCCTGGGCCTGTGCTCCGAGTGCGGAGCGCGCCTGAGTGACGACCCGGCGCACCACCACGATGCCGCCGACCCCCGGTGGGCGGCTCTGCAGGGACTCTCCGCCGCCCACGGCGACGAGGGTGACGGAATCAAGAACAGCGACACCCGTGAGGGTCTCGCCGAGAACCAGGAGAAGTAGCCGTGGCTGTTCCGAAGCGGAAGATGTCGCGCAGCAACACGCGCCACCGCCGGTCCAACTGGAAGGCCGTTGCCCCGGCCCTCGTGGCGTGCGACCGCTGCCACGAGCCGAAGCTGGCGCACATCGCGTGCCCCAGCTGCGGCACGTACAACCGTCGCCAGGTCCTCTCGGTCTGATCGGCGGGGTGCACGGATCGATGTCGGACGGTAACTCCTCCCGCAAGGCGACCACGGCTCCGAAGACTCCTTCGGGCGGTGGCAAGGCCGGCGGGCCGGCTTCGACCGAATACGACGTCCTGGAAGGGCGCCTCGGGTACACGCTCGAGCGCGCCCTTCTGGTGCGTGCCCTGACCCACCGCTCGTACGCGTACGAGAACGGTGGTCTGCCCACCAACGAGCGCCTGGAGTTCCTCGGCGACTCGGTGCTGGGCCTGGTGGTGACCGACACCCTCTACCGCGTCCACCCGGACGTCCCGGAGGGCACGCTCGCCAAACTGCGCGCCGCGGTGGTCAACTCGCGCGCGCTCGCCGATGTCGGCCGCGGCCTGGAACTGGGCACGTTCATCCGGCTCGGCAAGGGCGAGGAGGGCACCGGCGGCCGCGACAAGTCGTCGATCCTCGCCGACACGGTCGAGGCGGTCATCGGGGCCGTCTACCTCGACCGGGGCCTGGACGCCGCCACCGAGTTCGTCCACCGGCTGTTCGACCCGCTGATCGAGGAATCCTCTCAGCTGGGCGCCGGCCTGGACTGGAAGACCAGCCTCCAGGAGCTCACCGCCTCGGTGGGCATCGGAGTGCCGGAGTACGTGGTCGAGGAGTCCGGTCCGGACCACGAGAAGACCTTCACCGCAGCGGCCCGGGTGGCCGGCGAGGACTTCGGCAGCGGCGTCGGCCGCTCGAAGAAGGAAGCCGAGCAGAAGGCCGCGGAGAGCGCCTGGCGGGCGATCAAGGAGAAGTACGCCGACCGCCTGCCGAGCGGCGCCTGACCACGCAGTAGCCTTCCTCCTGCAGAGCCGAGTCCGTTCCGCTGGAGGCGTGTTCCCGTGCCCGAACTTCCCGAGGTCGAGGTCGTCCGCCGCGGTCTGGCGAACTGGGTCGCCGGGCGGACCGTCGCCGGCGTGGAGGTGCTGCACCCGCGCGCGGTGCGCCGCCAGCCGGCCGGCGCCGCGGACTTCACGGCCCGGCTCACCGGCACCACCCTCGGCGCGGCGCAGCGCCGCGGCAAGTACCTCTGGGTGCCGCTGTCCGGGGCCGGCGAGGGCTTCTCACTGATCGGCCACCTCGGCATGAGCGGCCAACTGCTCGTCCAGGACCCCGCGGTGCCGGACGAGACCCACCTGCGGGTGCGGCTGCGGTTCACCGACGGCGGGCGCGAGCTGCGCTTCGTCGACCAGCGGACCTTCGGCGGGCTGGCGGTCGAGGAGGCCGAGGACGGCGACCCCGAGGGCACCCCGCTCTCCATCGCGCACATCGCCCGCGACCCGCTCGACCCCCGGTTCGACGATGCCGCCTTCGCGGCCGCGCTGCGGGCCCGGCGCACCACGGTCAAGCGGGCGCTGCTGGACCAGACGCTGATCAGCGGGGTCGGCAACATCTACGCCGACGAGGCGCTGTGGCGCTCCCGGCTGCACTACGACCGGCCGACCGCGACGCTGACCCGCCCGCAGGCGCTGCTGCTGCTGGCCAACGCCCGCGACGTGATGACGGCGGCGCTGGCCGTCGGCGGCACCAGCTTCGACAGCCTGTACGTCAATGTGAACGGCGAGAGCGGCTACTTCTCCCGTGACCTGGACGCCTACGGCCGGGAGCACGAGCCCTGCCGGCGCTGCGGCACCGCGCTGCGGCGGGCGCCCTGGATGAACCGCTCCAGTTACTTCTGCCCCCGCTGCCAGCGGGTGCCGCGCGCGCGGTGACCCGCGGGCCTCAGCCCTTCGCGAGCTCCGGTTCGGCCGGGACGGCCTCCGGCAGTCCGCCGTGGGTGTCCTGGCCGAAGTAGGCGACGCCGACCGCCGCGACCACCGCGATCAGGAAGCCGAGCACGCCGAGCCAGCCCAGTCCGGCCTTGGAGGAGTCGCCGAGCCACAGCACGCCGGCCGCGCCGGGCAGCACCGTCTCGCCGACCACCAGGGCGGCGGTGGCGCCGTTCACCGAGCCGATCTGCAGGGCCACGGTGTGCACGTACATGCCGCCGATGCCGCCGACCAGGATCGCGTACAGGGCCGGGTCGGCGAGCAGCTCGGCCAGGTCGAAGGGCTCGACGCCGTTGAGGATGCGCACGCCGACGCCGAGCGCGCCGAAGCCGAGGCCGGAGAGCAGACCGGCCACGATCGCGCCGTTGGAGCCCATCCGGCGCACCAGCAGGCTGCCGCCGACGAGCAGCACGGTGGTGATCGCCAGCAGCCACCAGTGGAAGGCCATCGCGGCGTGGTGGCCGCCCTCGGGTCCGGCGGAGACCGCGAGCAGCACCAGCGCCGAGCAGAGCACGCCGATCGAGGCCCACTCCAGCTGCTTGAGCCGGATGCCGAGCAGCTTGATCGAGAGCACCGCGGTGATCACCAGGTTGGCGCTGATGATCGTCTGGGAGAGGAACAGCGGCAGCAGCCGGGCGGCCAGCGCACCGAGTCCGAAGCCGATGAAGTCCAGCACCGTGCCGAGGATGAACTCCCAGGTCACGGCGGCCTTGGCGGTGGAGGCCAGGCTGGGCCCGCCGTGCGCCGTGGTGCCGGCGGAGCCGCCGCCCTTGGCGGCCTCCTCACGGGCCGAGCGCCGGGAGCCGACGGCCTGGAGCACCGAACCGGTGCCGTAGCAGGCGGAGGCCGCCACAGCGGTGACGAGGCCGATCAACACGCGGAGCTCCGATCAGGAGGGGTGGGACTGGATGGTCAAGAGATGGTCATGGGGCGGCGGTACGGCCACCACTATGCCCGGTCGCGCGGTACGGTCTGGACACGCTGCCCGAGCGGCCGGTCCGCTCCGGCGTCCGCCGGGAGGTACGCGCGGGGCCGCCCACCGGGTTCCCGCACCGGGGAGGCCTCAGGGACGGCCGGGCGGAAGATCATCCCGGAGAAGGGGGCCCACCCCGGCGGACGGTGGGGGTGCCCGGTCCGGCCGTACCCGGCCGGTATGCCCGGTAAAGGGGTCGTCCGGGGTAGCGTCGAGACATGAGAACCCTTGCACGACGACGTTCCCGGGGCGCCGGGCCGCTGGCCCTGGTGGCGGCGCTGCTCGGGCTGCTGCTCCTGCTGGCACCGGCGGCCTCGGCGGCCGGCGGTCTCGACGAGGCGTCCGCCGCGCTGAAGCAGGGCCGGGTGTACGTCGACCCGGCGATGGCGGGCCGGTTCGACCAGGGGCAGGCCGACGCCCTGACCGAGAAGATCCGTAAGGCGGACAAGCCGATCTTCGTGGCGGTGGTTCCGGCCGCCGACCCGTACGGCGCCAGGACCGTCTTCGAGGACCTGCGCACCAAGGTCGGCATCACCGGCACCTACGCGGTCTGGCGCGGCGACCAGTTCCAGGCCCGCTCCGACAAGGCCGCGCTGCCCAGCGCGAGCGCCGAGCGGATCGCCGGCGCCTCCTTCCGCTCCCACCCCGGTGACATCGACGCCACCCTGAACGACTTCGTGGACACCGCCGCCCCGCAGATCAAGGGGCACGGCGTGAGCAGCGACCAGGGTGGCGTCTCCACCGCCGCGGTGGTCGTCCCGCTGGCCCTGCTGGCGCTCGCCGGCAGCGGCGTCTTCCTGCTGTTCCGCCGGGCCAGGCAGAAGAAGGAGGAGCAGCGCCGGGCCGACCTGGCGCAACTGCGCCAGGTGGTCGACGAGGACATCACCGCCTACGGCGAGGAGCTGGACCGGCTCGACTTCGTCCCCTCCGCGCCGGACGCCGACGACGTGCAGCGCGGCGACTACACCCATGCGCTGGACTCCTACGAGAAGGCCAAGCGGCTGATGGACGGGGCCAAGGGGCCGGAGGACGTGAAGCCGGTCACCGAGGCGCTGGAGGACGGCCGGTTCGCGCTGGCCACCCTGGCCGCCCGGCGGGAGCGGCGCGCGCTGCCGGAGCGCCGGCCGCCGTGCTTCTTCGACCCGCGGCACGGCCCGTCCGTGCTGGACGCCGAGTGGTCCCCGGAGGGCGGCGCCGCCCGCTCCGTCCCGGCCTGCCGGGCCGACGCCGACCGGCTGGCGGCCGGCCGGGCCCCGGACATCCGGACCGTCCCGACCGAGCACGGCCCGCAGCCGTACTGGAACGCCGGCCCGGCCTACGGCCCCTGGGCGGGCGGCTACTTCGGAGGCTTCGGCGGCGGCGGACTGCTGCCGGGGCTGCTGGTCGGCACCATGCTCGGCTCGATGATGGCCACCCCGGCCTACGCGGCCGGCCCCGTCGACGCGGGCGCCGGCTACGACGGCGGCGACTACTCGGGCGCCGACTTCGACTCCTCCGACTTCGGCGGTTTCGACGGCGGCGGGGACTTCGGTGGCGGTGGCGACTTCGGTGGCGGTTTCTGACCCTGTCCCGCACCACCCGCCGATGCGATGATCGGCCCACGGCCCCCGCCGGGCGACCGGCGGGGGCCGTGGTCTGTCCGGGGGAGCGGGCGTCGTCGGAGGAGGCGGGGGAGTGGCACCGGACCGGGCGTTGGCCGAGCAGTGGCTGCGGGCGGGGGAGGAACTGTTCGGGCTGGTCGAGGTCCGGCTCAGCGCGCTGGTCGTGCGGCCGCCGAAGCGCTACCGGCGGCACAAGCGCGACGTGGGCACCGGCGTGGAGTTCGCGGTCGAGGGCGGGTTCGAGCTGCTGGACCCCGAGGGCCTGCTGGCCCTGGCCGGCCTGACCACGGTGTTCTTCGGCGGGCGGCTGCTCACGCCCCCGGTGCGGGGCGGCTGGGCGAGCGCCGCGGGCCGGTTCGCCGCCACCGCCCGGGAGGCCGAGATCTCGCGCGGCTCGGCCACCTTCGGCTTCGTGCTGCTGGCCGTCACCGACCGCCGGACGCTGCTGCTCAAGCGGCACGGCGCGGTGTGCGCCGAGCACCTGGCCGACCTCGGCCCGTTCCGCCTCCGCAAGTCCCCGGACGTCCGCCGCCGCGCGGACACCCGGCGGGTGGGGCTGCGGTTCGCGGACGGCTCGACCGTGGCCGTGCGGGTGGCGTCCGGGCAGCTCAAGACGCTGGCCGGGCTGGCCTCCCTGAGCGGCCCGCTCTGAGGAACGACCCCCGTCCGGCCCGTGACGCGCGCCGTCGCCGGGGCGGATAGGGTCGGGGGCATGCACGGTCGCGACGCCCACAGTGACGAGCCGGTCCGGGTCACCGCCTGGGTGCGCGGCAAGGTCCAGCAGGTCGGCTTCCGCTGGTGGACCAGGGCGCGGGCGCTGGAGATCGGGCTGACCGGCTATGCGAGCAACCTCGGCGACGGCCGGGTGCAGGTGGTGGCCGAGGGCCTCGCCCCGGACTGCGAGCGGCTGCTCGCGCTGCTCCGGGGCCCGGACACGCCGGGCCGGGTCAGCGGGGTGACCGAGATCTGGACCGCCGTCGGGACCGGGTACGGGACCTTCGAGATCCGCTGACCGCCGCCCGCCGGACGGGCCCGGGGCGGGGCCGGAACAGGTCGCCGGAAAACGATCGGCAACCGGCGGTGTCGTACGGTTGCCATCCGGGCAGACTCGTGGTTGACTCCGCATCGAACGATGATCCACGAGCAGGTGGTGGACCCCCCTTCGCGACCGTCCGGCGTGACAACACCGCCAGGCAGGTGACAGGGGCGCGGTAGCGTGCGGTGATCGTGTTGACCCGTACCGTCTTTGGTGAGACGCTGGAAGCCCGCGCACACGACCGCGTCATTCCGGTAGGCGCACGCCCCCGTGAGCCCAGCTCATGGTGGTTGTGCCGTAGTGCCCAGCCAGCACTGCCGGTGCGCGCCGCGCGTGCGTCCCCCTTCCCCCTAGACCTGTACCGTTCCGGTTCGGTCACTCAGCGTGGAGGACCATTCATCATGGCAAAGGCGCTTCTCGGGTACGTCGGCGGCCCCGACCCGCGAATGCTCTCCGAGATGCGACGGCTGCAGCAGCGCGTCCAGGACCTCGAAGCCGAGCTCCTTCGGATGCAGGCTGAGAACGACGCACTCACCGCTGTCGCTGGCGAGCACTCGCTGCTCAACAGCATCGATCTGGATCAGCGGGAGCCGGCTCTCACCTGAGTCCCGCCCGATCCCCCCTCGATCGACGCCGCTGTGCACTGAGCCGCCCCGAAAGGGACGCAGCTTGCAAGGGACGCCCCGTGTGGCGTCCCTTCGTCGTGTCCGCCCCTTGTCCGCCCCGTGCCGTGTCCGGGGCGGGGCCGCCGGGCCGCCGGGGGATACAGTCACCGCTGGAGCCCCTGGTGAGCGAGGTGAGGAGACCGGCGCGTGCACCTGAAGAGTCTGACGCTGCGCGGGTTCAAGTCCTTCGCCTCGGCCACCACCCTCCGCTTCGAGCCCGGCATCACCTGCGTGGTCGGGCCCAACGGCTCCGGCAAGTCCAACGTCGTCGACGCGCTCTCCTGGGTGATGGGGGAGCAGGGCGCCAAGTCGCTGCGCGGCGGAAAGATGGAGGACGTCATCTTCGCCGGGACCAGCGGGCGCGCCCCGCTCGGCCGCGCCGAGGTCAGCCTCACCATCGACAACACCGACGGCGCCCTGCCGATCGAGTACTCCGAGGTGACCATCACCCGGACGATGTTCCGCAACGGCGGCAGCGAGTACGCGCTCAACGGCGACACCTGCCGCCTGCTGGACATCCAGGAACTGCTCTCCGACTCCGGCATCGGCCGCGAGATGCACGTCATCGTCGGCCAGGGACAGCTCGACTCCGTCCTGCACGCCGACCCGATGGGCCGGCGCGCCTTCATCGAGGAGGCGGCCGGCGTCCTCAAGCACCGCAAGCGCAAGGAGAAGGCGTTGCGCAAGCTGGACGCGATGCAGGTCAACCTCAACCGCGTCCAGGACCTGGTGGCCGAGCTGCGCCGCCAGCTCGGCCCGCTCGGCCGGCAGGCCCGGATCGCCCGGCGCGCCGCCGGCATCCAGGCCGACCTGCGCGACGCCCGGCTGCGGCTGCTCGCCGACGACCTGCGCGCGCTGCGCACCGCCGTCGAGGCGGAGATCGCCGACGAGCTGGCGCTGCGGCTGCGCCGCTCCACCGTCGAGCAGGAGCTCGGCCGGGCGATCGGGCGCGAGGCCGTGCTGGAGGCGCAGGTCCAGCAGCTCGGCCCGGGGCTGGAGGCCGCCCGGCAGACCTGGTACCGGCTCTCCGCGCTGGCCGAGCGCACCCGGGGCACCATCGGGCTCGCCGAGGCCAGGGTCCGGCACGCCGCCGCCGGCGGGCAGGCCGAGGAGCCGCGTGGCCGGGACCCAGAGGAGCTGGAGCACGAGGCCGAACGGGTCCGGGAGGAGGAGGCCGCGCTGGCCGCCGCGCTGGAACAGGCCCAGGAGGCGCTCGACGAGGCCGTCGACACCAAGGCGGAACTGGAACGCGCCCTCGCCGCCGAGGAGCGCCGGCTCAAGGACGCCGCCCGGGCCATCGCCGACCGCCGCGAGGGACTGGCCCGGCTCCAGGGGCAGGCCGCCGCCGCCCGCTCCAAGGCCGCCGCCGCCGAGGCCGAGATCGGCCGGCTCGCCGAGGCCCGCGACGAGGCGCTGCAACGCGCCGAGGCCGCCCGGCAGGAGTACGAGGACCTGCGGACCAGGGTCGACGCCGACACCGAGGACGGCGAGCGGACCGACACCGCGCACGAGAGCGCCCGGGAACGGCTCGCCGCCGTGGAGCGGGAGCTCACCGCCGCGCGCGAGGCCGCCGGCGCCGCCGAGCGCGAGCGGGCCGCGCTGACCGCCCGGCACGAGGCGCTCGCGCTCGGTCTGCGCCGCAAGGACGGCAGCGGCGCCCTGATCGCCGCCGGGGACCGGCTGGCCGGGCTGCTCGGACCGGCCGCCGCGCTGCTGCGGATCGCCCCCGGCCACGAGACCGCCGTCGCCGCCGCCCTCGGCGCCGCCGCCGACGCGGTGGCCGTCGACTCGACCCACACCGCCGCCGAGGCGCTGCGGCTGCTGCGCAAGGAGGACGCGGGCCGAGCCGCCCTGCTGATCGCGGGCGCCCCCGAACCGGCCGGCCCGGCGGAGGAGTTGCCGCCCGGTGCCCGCTGGGCCGCCGACCTGGTCGACGCACCGGACGGACCGGACGGACTGCGGGCCGCCGTCGGCCGGCTGCTGGCCGGCGTCGCGGTGGTGGACACCCTCGACGAGGCCCTGCGGTTTGTCGCCGCACACCCCGCGCTGAGCGCCGTCACGGCCGAGGGCGACCGGCTCGGCGCCGGCTTCGCGCACGGCGGCTCGGGCGGCGCGCCCAGTCTGCT
The DNA here is from genome assembly GCF_042957205.1 of Kitasatospora sp. NPDC008115. Classification (NCBI taxonomy): domain Bacteria; kingdom Bacillati; phylum Actinomycetota; class Actinomycetes; order Kitasatosporales; family Streptomycetaceae; genus Kitasatospora; species Kitasatospora sp. NPDC008115. Next base: position 39,798 of record NZ_JBIBHU010000032.1, read on the forward strand.
GGAGACCCAGGCCGCGGTGGACGAGGCCGCCCGGGCGATCGCCGGACTCGACGTCCGCTGCGCCGAGTCGGCCGGGCGGCTGGCCGAACTCACCGAGCGGCGCCGGGAGTCGGCCGCCGAGCTGGAGCAACTCGCCGTCCGGCGGCGGCAGCTGGAACGCGAGCGGGCCGAGGTCGCGGGCACCCTGGGCCGGCTCGGCGGACAGTCCAGGGCCGCCGCCGGCGAGGCCGAACGGCTGACCGCCGCCGCCGGCCGGGCCGAGGACGGGCTGGCCCAACTGCTCGCCACCGCCGAGGAACTGGCCGAGCGCCTGGCCGTCGCCGAGGAGAGCGCCGCCGACGGCGAGGACGAGCCGGACGCCGCCGAGCAGCAGCGGCTGGCCGGGGCCGCCACCGCCGCCCGGCAGACCGAACTGGAGGCCCGGCTCGCGGTGCGCACCCACGAGGAGCGGGTCCGCGCCCTGGCCGGCCGGGCCGAGCAGCTGGACTGGGCCGCCCGCGCCGAGCGCGAGGCGCGCGCCCGGGCGGCCGAGCGCCGCCGGCGCGCCGAGCACGAGGCCGCCGTCGCACGCGCCGTCGCCGCCGGCGCGCGGCAGCTGCTCGCCTGCCTGGAGGTCTCGCTGGCCCGCGCGGACGCCGAACGGGCCGCCGTCGAACAGGCGCGGGCGGCGCGCGAGGCGGAGCTGAAGGAGCACCGCGAGCACGGGCGTGCGCTCAAGGACGAGCTGGACAAGCTGGTCGACGCCGGCCACCGGGACGAGGTGCTGCGGGCCGAGAAGCGGCTGCGGATCGAACAGCTGGAGAGCCGGGCGCTGGAGGAGTTCGGCATCGAGGGCTCCGAGCTGCTGGCCTCCTACGGGCCGGACCAGCCCGTCCCGCCGTCCACGCCGGAGGAGGGGCAGGAGCCGGGCGAGCCGAGCCCCTACGTCCGCGCCGAGCAGGAGAAGCGGCTGCGAGCGGCCGAGCGGGCGTACCAGCAGCTGGGCAAGGTCAACCCGCTGGCGCTGGAGGAGTTCGCCGCCCTGGAGGAGCGGCACACCTTCCTCGGCGAGCAACTGGACGACCTCAAGCGCAGCCGGCGCGACCTGCTCGACATCGTCAAGGACGTCGACCAGCGGGTCGAGCAGCTGTTCACCGCCGCCTACCACGACACCGCCGCGCAGTTCGAGGGCGTGTTCGCCCGGTTGTTCCCGGGCGGCGAGGGCCGGTTGGTGCTCACCGACCCGGAGTCCATGCTGACCACCGGCGTCGACGTGGAGGCCCGCCCGCCCGGCAAGAAGGTCAAGCGGCTGTCGCTGCTCTCCGGCGGCGAGCGCTCGCTGACCGCGGTGGCGCTGCTGGTCTCGATCTTCAAGGCCAGGCCCAGCCCGTTCTACGTCATGGACGAGGTCGAGGCGGCGCTGGACGAGACCAACCTGCGCCGGCTGATCGCGATCATGGAGGAGCTGCGGGAGAGCTCCCAGCTGATCGTCATCACCCACCAGAAGCTGACCATGGAATCCGCCGACGCCCTGTACGGGGTGACCATGAAGGGCGACGGCATCTCGCAGGTGATCAGCCAGCGGCTGCGGGAGGACCGGAAGGAGCGGCGGCCCTGACCCGTCGGTGATCCACACCACCGCCTGCGGTTCACGCGGACCGGTGTCGCGGATACTGATGGGGTTATGGAATACGTGATTCTTGCCGTAGTCATCGCGGTGGTCGCCGTAGGCGCGATCGCCGGACTCGTCGTTTCCGGCAGACGACGCCAGCAGCTGCCCCCGAAGTCGCAGGCGCCGGTCATCACGGCGCCCCCGACCCCGCGCGAGCCCGCCGTCGGCGAGGAGGCCGCGCCGCCGACCGAGGAACCGCGCCGCACCGTCGAGGAGGTCCGGCTCCCCGAGGCCGAGGCCGAAGCCGAGGCCCAGGTCGCGGCCGTCCCCGAGACCGTCCCCGAGACGGTCGAAGAGGCCCCCGCCATCGAGGTCCCCGAGCCCACCGCCGGCCGCCTGGTCCGGCTGCGCTCGCGGCTCTCCCGTTCGCAGAACTCGCTCGGGAAGGGCCTGCTCTCGCTGCTCTCCCGCGAGCACCTGGACGAGGACACCTGGGAGGAGATCGAGGAGACCCTGCTGACCGCCGACGTCGGCGTCGCCCCCACCCAGGAGCTGGTCGAGCGGCTGCGCACCCGGGTCAAGGTGCTCGGCACCCGCACCCCGGACGAGCTGCGCGGCCTGCTGCGCGAGGAACTCGTCGAGCTGATCGGCAAGGACTCCGACCGCACCGTGCGCTCCACCAAGCACGAGGAGGGCCCCGCGGTCGTCCTGGTCGTCGGCGTCAACGGCGTCGGCAAGACCACCACCACCGGCAAGCTGGCCCGGGTCCTGGTCGCCGACGGCCGCAAGGTGGTGCTCGGCGCGGCCGACACCTTCCGCGCCGCCGCCGCCGACCAGCTGCAGACCTGGGGCGAGCGGGTCGGCGCGCGCACCGTGCGCGGGCCCGAGGGCGGCGACCCGGCGTCGATCGCCTTCGACGCGGTCAAGGAGGGCATCGCCGAGGGCGCGGACACCGTGCTGGTGGACACCGCCGGGCGACTGCACACCAAGACCGGCCTGATGGACGAGCTGGGCAAGGTCAAGCGGGTCGTCGAGAAGCACGGCCCGGTGGACGAGGTGCTGCTGGTGCTGGACGCCACCACCGGTCAGAACGGGCTGATCCAGGCCCGGGTCTTCGCCGAGGTGGTCGACATCACCGGCATCGTGCTGACCAAGCTGGACGGCACCGCCAAGGGCGGCATCGTGGTGGCCGTCCAGCGTGAGCTGGGCGTGCCGGTCAAGCTGATCGGTCTCGGCGAGGGCGCCGACGACCTGGCGCCGTTCGAGCCGGGCGCGTTCGTGGACGCGCTCATCGGGGACTGAGCACCACCCCCGGTGCCACCGGTGAAGGGTCCGCTCCCGCGAGGGGCGGGCCCTTCGGCATGTCCGGGAGCGCCCCGCCCGCCCCGGGCACCCGCCGGAGGCGAGCCGCCGAGAACACGGTCAGGCGATCCAGGCGGGTTCGCGGGTGCGTTCGCGGCCGCGGTGGCAGGCGTAGGCGAGGGTGCCGAGCAGCAGGCGGGCCTCGGGGGGACAGCCGGCGTTGTCGCGGGTGGGGCGGCGCAGCCAGCGGACCGGGCCGAGGCCGGCGAGCACGGTCGGCGGCGCGGCGACGAAGCTGCCCTCGCCGTGGCAGATGAGGTCGAGGGCGGCGTCGTCCCAGCCCATCCGGTAGAGCAGGTCCGGCAGCCGGCGGGCGGTGCCCGGCGCGACCAGGAACTGCAGCCGCCCGGTGGGCGCGGCGAGCACCGGGCCCACCTGGGTGCCCATCCGCTCCAGCCGGACCAGGGCCTGGAGGCCGGCCTGCTCGGGCACGTCGAGGACGTCGAAGGCGCGGCCGGTGGGAAAGAGCACCGAGACGTCGGCGCCGGGACGGGCGGCCGGTCCGGCGCCGGGGACGGGGTGCAGTCCGGGGGCGGCGCAGCGCGGCGTGCCGCAGTGGCAGCGGTCCGGGGTGGTGGCGGTGCGGGCCGGCTCGCCGACGACGACGGCCCAGCCCCAACGGCCGGTGTACTCCGCGGCAGCCTGGCTCGCGGTGGCGCGGGTGCGGTGGCGCGCGCCCAGCGGCGCCCGCCGCAGGTGCCCCAGTCGAAGTACGCCGAACAGGTTGTCCATGCCTCCCCCAACAGGATCTCGTTGCCGATGGTTACGGGACGGTGACTGTGTGTTGTTTTTCCTGTGCGTGGTGCGTGGTGCGGTGGCGGCGCGCAGCGCGCGGTGTGCGCCAGTTGCCCTGGTGCGCCTCGTGCGCCGCCTTGTGGTCGGCGGTGCCGATGCCGGATCGTCTGTGCCCGGGAGGGCCGTCGGTCGGTGCGGGTGCGAAGTCCGCCTGCGGCGGCGGCGGTTCGCCTGAAAAGCCGGGTGCCGTCGGGGACTTGGCGGCCCGCATATGCCGGACCGTCGGGACTTCCTAGTGAACCGCCTGCCGGCGCGGTTCGGTTCACTCCTGGGGGTGGCGAAAGGTGGCGTTTCGCCAGGGCCGCTCCCCGGGGCGGTGTGCGGGGCGTTACGTTCAGCACACGGACCCTCGTCGGGGAGTCCGCTCCGGGCCGTGGCGGGCCGGGAGTTGGGGAACTGACGGTCCGTCTGCGGCGGCAGCGCCGCAGTCCGGTACGACACGTCTGGTAAGAGCCCGCAACCGTCGGGCGGTCACGATCGGGGCCCCGGGGCCCGGGCGGGATGGGGACGGACCCATGGCAGAGAAGCAACCCAACGAGAAGCTGACCACGTGGTTCGCCCGCAGCGGTTGGTCCAAGGGGGAGTTGGCCCGCCAGGTCAACCGCCGGGCCCGGCAGATCGGGGCCCACCACGTCTCCACGGACACCTCGCGGGTGCGGCGCTGGCTCGACGGCGAGCAGCCGCGCGAGCCGATCCCGAAGATCATGTCCGAGCTGTTCTCCGAGCGGTTCGGCTCGGTGGTCTCGATCGAGGACCTCGGCCTGCGCGCCGCCGTGCCGGTCTCCACCGTGGGCGGCGGCGTCGACCTGCCGTGGAGCGCGCCGCAGACCGTCCAGCTGATCAGCGACTACTCGCGCAGCGACCTCATGCTCAACCGGCGCGGCTTCCTGGGCACCTCGCTCGCGCTGACCGCCGGTGCCGCGCTGATCGAGCCGATGCAGCGCTGGCTGGCGCCCGGCCCGACCGGCGCCCCCACCCCGATCCTGACCGCGGCCAACGGCGGCGAGCCGTTCACCGGCCGGCTCTCCGAGCCCGAGCTGGAACTGCTGGAGCAGACCACCGTCATGTTCCGCCAGTGGGACGCGCAGAACGGCGGCGGCCTGCGCCGCAAGGCCGTGGTCGGCCAGCTCCACGAGGTCACCGACCTGCTCCAGGAGACCTACCCCGAGCAGACCACCAAGCGGCTGTTCCGGCTCACCGCCGAGCTGGCCCACCTGGCCGGCTGGATGTCCTACGACGTCGGCATGCACCCCAGTGCGCAGAAGTACTACGTGCTGGCGCTGCACGCCGCCAAGGAGGCCGGCGACCGCCCGTTCGGCGCGCTGATCCTCACCGACATGAGCCGGCAGATGATCCACCTCAACCGGGGCGAGGACGCGCTGGAGCTGATCCACCTCGCCCAGTACGGCAGCCGGGACACCGCCACCCCGCGCCAGCAGTCCCTGCTCTACGCGATGGAGGCGCGCGCGTACGCCACGATCGGAGAGGTGAACCGGTGCGCCCGGGCGATCCGGCTGGCCGAGGACACCTTCACCGACATCCGCGAGGGCGACGGCGATCCGGACTGGCTGAAGTTCTTCTCACCGGCCGAGCTGAACGCCGAGAACGCGCACTCCTTCCGCGACCTCGCCTACCACTCGGACAACTCGGAGCTCTACGCCTCGATGTCGGCGCCGGTGATGGAACGCGCGGTCGACCTGTTCCGGCAGGACGGCGACCACGTGCGCTCGTACGCCTTCAACCTGGTCGGCATGGCCAGCGTGCACCTGCTGCAGAACGAGCCGGAGGAGGCCGCGGTCTTCGCCGAGCAGGCCGTGGACATCGCCACCAAGGTCCGCTCCGAGCGGCTCAACTCGCGGGTCCGCAAGACCACCGAGGCCGCCGCCGCCCGGTTCAAGGGCGTGGACGCGGTCAGCCGGCTCAAGGAGCGGGTCGTCCAGGACATCCCCGAATACGTCTCGGTGGTCTGAGCCTCCACCGCGACTCCCCCCACCGACCGTGCCGGCCGCCGCCGGCACGGTCGGTGCCGCGTTCACGCGGGCGTAACCCCGCCGTCGCCCTCGTCACGGCGGCGAAACACCGGGCCGCATCGGCCGAAACCAGCCTTCGGCACGCTCCTGCTCAACGCCGACGCACCGGGTCACGGGACAGGGACCCGGGTGCGGATCGGCTCCAGTCGGGAGGAGACGCCGATGCCGGAGGGCTTCAGCGCGGGCGACACCGCCTTCGTACTCATCAGTGCGGCCCTGGTCATGGTGATGACCCCGGGGCTGGCCTTCTTCTACGGGGGGATGGTCCGGGCCAAGAGCACGCTGAACATGCTGGCGATGAGCTTCCTGTCGCTGGGCATCGTCACCGTGCTGTGGGTCCTCTACGGCTACTCGCTCAGCTTCGGGCCCGACGCGGGCGCCGGCCTGATCGGCAACCTGGACTTCCTCGGGATGCGCGGCATCGGCCTGACCGACCTCACCGGGACGATCCCGGTGACGGCGTTCTCCGCCTTCCAGTTGATGTTCGCGGTCATCACCCCGGCGCTGATCAGCGGGGCGGTCGCGGACCGCGCGAGATTCGCGGCCTGGGGCCTGTTCATCGCGCTCTGGGCGACGGTGGTGTACTTCCCGGTCGCCCACTGGGTGTTCTTCTTCGACGGCGGCCGCGGCGGCTGGCTCGGCGACCGCAACGGCGTGATCGACTTCGCCGGCGGGACGGCCGTGCACATCAACGCCGGCGCCGCGGGCCTGGCGCTCTGCCTGGTGCTCGGCAGGCGGATCGGCTTCCGCAAGGACCCGATGCGCCCGCACTCGCTGCCGCTGGTGATGCTCGGCTCCGGGCTGCTCTGGTTCGGCTGGTTCGGCTTCAACGCCGGCTCGGCGCTGGCCGCCAACGGTGTGGCGGCGATGGCCCTGCTCAACACCCAGGTCGCCACCGGTGCCGCGCTGGTCGGCTGGCTGGTCTACGAACGGCTGCGGCACGGCGCGTTCACCACGCTGGGCGCCGCCTCCGGCGCGGTGGCGGGCCTGGTGGCGATCACCCCGGCCTGCGGCTCGGTCTCCCCGCTCGGCGCGGTGGCGATCGGCCTGGCCGCCGGCGCCGCCTGCGCGGCCGCGATCAGCCTCAAGTACCGCTGGGGCTTCGACGACTCGCTCGACGTGGTCGGCGTGCACGCCGTCGGCGGGGTGATCGGCTCGCTGCTGGTCGGCCTGTTCGCCACCGGGACGGTCGGCCAGAGCGCCAAGGGGCTGTTCTACGGCGGCGGGCCGGCGCAGCTGGGCAAGCAGGCGATGGGCGTGGCGGTGGTCGGCGTCTACTCCTTCGTGCTCTCCTGGCTGCTGGCCAAGGCGGTCGACCGGGCGATCGGGTTCCGGGTCGCCGAGGAGGTCGAGGTCGCCGGCATCGACCAGGCCGAGCACGCCGAGTCCGCGTACGACCTCGGCGCGCTGGGCTCCGGCCTCGGCCGTACGGCCGCCGCGGCCGCCGTACCCGTGAGGGCCGTGCCCGTGACTCCCGTGTCCGCGACCGCGGCCGCGGCCGACAGCATCGACAAGACCGAGGTGGACGCCCGATGAAGCTCATCACCGCCGTCATCAAGCCCTACCGCCTGGACGAGGTGAAGGCCGCGCTGCAGGCCTTCGGCGTGCACGGCCTGACCGTCTCCGAGGCCAGCGGCTACGGGCGGCAGCGCGGGCACACCGAGGTCTACCGGGGTGCGGAGTACACCGTGGACCTGGTCCCCAAGGTCAGGGTGGAGGTCCTGGTCGAGGACGAGGACGCCGAGCCGCTGATCGACGTCCTGGTCAACGCGGCCCGGACCGGCAAGATCGGCGACGGCAAGGTGTGGGCGGTCCCGGTGGAGACGGCGGTCCGGGTCCGCACCGGCGAACGCGGCCCCGACGCCCTCTGAGGGCCCGACCGGATGGCCACCGCCCCCGACGCCCCCCGGCCCGGCCCCGCCGGCCTCGCCGCCGCCCGGGCCGAGCTGCTCGCCGCCCCCGGACCCGGCGGCCGGGGGCGCCGCACCGCGCTGTCGGCGCTCACCGACGCCTGGCTGGCCGGCCTGTTCACCGCGGCCGGCGCCCCCGCCGGGGTCGCCGTGGTCGCGGTCGGCGGCTACGGGCGCGGCGAGCTCTCCCCGCGCAGCGACCTCGACGTCCTGCTGCTGCACGAGGGCCGGCTGGACCCCGCCGTGCCCGAGCGCCTCTGGTACCCGGTGTGGGACTCCGGCGCCTCGCTCGACCACGCCGTCCGCACCCCGGCCGAGGCCAGGTCGGTGGCCGCCGCCGACCTGAAGGCGCAGCTCGGCCTGCTGGACGCCAGGCACGTGGCCGGCGACCCGGCGCTCACCGCCGCGCTGCGCTCCGCCGTGCTCGCCGACTGGCGGGCGGGCGCCCCGCGGCGGCTGCCGGAGCTGCGCGAGCTGGTCCGGCAGCGGGCCGAGCGGCACGGCGAGCTGTCCTTCCTGCTGGAACCCGATCTGAAGGAGGCCCGCGGCGGCCTGCGGGACGTCGTGACGCTCGGTGCGATCGCCGCGAGCTGGCTGGCCGACGCGCCCCGGGAGGGGCTGGACGCCGCCGCGCTCCGGCTGGCGGACGTCCGCGACGCCCTGCACCTGGTGACCGGCCGGGCCACCGAGCGGCTCGCCCTCCAGGACCAGGACCAGGTCGCCGAGCGGCTGGGCGTGCCGGACGCGGACGCCCTGCTGCGCGAGGTCTACCGGGCGGCGCGGACCGTCGCCTACGCCTCCGACGTCGCCTGGCGGTCGGTGGAGCGGGTGCTGGCCGCCCGCTCGGGCCGGGGCCGCCGTCCGGCCCGGCGCTTCCCGTTCACCGCCGCCGGGCGCGGCGCGCCGGCCCGGGGCGCGCCCGCCCGGGGCCCGGTCGAGCGTCGGCCGCTCGCCGAGGGCGTGGTCGAGCAGGACGGCGAGGCGGTGCTCGCCCGGGGCGCCCGCCCGGCCGCGGACCCGGTACTGCCGCTGCGCGCCGCCGCGGCGGCCGCCCAGAACGGCCTCGCCCTCTCCCACGCGACGGTGCGCCGGCTGGCGGCGGAGTGCCGTCCGCTGCCGGTGCCCTGGCCGGACGAGGCGCGCGAGCAGCTGGTCACCCTGCTCGGCGCGGGCGAGGCCTGTCTGCCGGTCTGGGAGGCGCTGGAGGCGCGGGGGCTGATCACCCGGCTGCTGCCGGACTGGGAGTGGGTGCGCTGCCGGCCGCAGCGCAACGCGGTGCACCGCTGGACGGTGGACCGGCACCTGGTGGAGACCGCGGTGCGGGCCGCCGCGATGACCCGCCGGGTGGCCCGCCCGGACCTGCTGCTGGTCGCCGCGCTGCTGCACGACATCGGCAAGGGCCGCCCGGGCGACCACAGCGAGGCGGGCGAGGCGGTCGTCCGCGGGCTGGCCGCCCGGATGGGCTTCGACCCGGAGTCGGTGGAGACCCTGGCGGTACTGGTCCGCCACCACCTGACCCTGGTGGACACCGCGACCCGGCGGGACCCGGAGGACCCGGCCACCGTGGAGGCCGTCACCAAGGCGGTCGGCTCGGTGGCCCGGCTGGAGCTGCTGCGGGCGCTGACCGAGGCGGACGCCCTGGCCACCGGCCCGGCCGCGTGGAGCGGCTGGCGGGCCGCGCTGGTGGACGGCCTGGCGGCCCGGGCCGCCGCCCGGCTGACCGGGCCGCCGGGCGGGTGCCCCGGTCCCGTCGAGGCCGAGCCGACCGCCGAGCAGGAGCGGCTGGCGGTGGAGGCGGTCAGGACCGGCGGGCCGGCGCTGTCGCTGGCGGCCCGCAGCGAGACGGACGCGGCCGGCGGCGGGCCGATGGGCGGGCGGCTGCTGCTGGCCGTCCCGGACCGGCCGGGCCTGCTGGGCACCGTCGCCGGGGTGCTGGCCCTGCACCGGCTGGCGGTCCGCTCGGCGGGGCTGCGCGAGCTGGACCCGGTCGGCGCCGGGCCGGTGCTGCTGCTCTCCTGGACGGTGGCCGCGGAGTTCGGCGAGCTGCCGCAGGCGGCCCGGCTCCGGGCGGACCTGCGCCGGGCGCTGGACGGCTCGCTGGACGTCGCCCGCCGACTGGCCGAGCGCGACGCGGCGGCCCCGCGCCGGCGCGGCGCCCCCGTCCCGCCGCCGGTGGTGACGGTCGCGCCGCCGGTCGCCTCGGCGAGCGCGACGGTGCTGGAGGTGCGCGCGCACGACGCCCCTGGGCTGCTGCACCGGATCGGCCGGGCGCTGGACGGCGCCGGGGTACGGGTGCGCACCGCGCACGTCTCGACGCTCGGCGCGGACGCCGTGGACGCGTTCTACCTGACCGATGCGGCGGGGCGTCCGCTCACCGCGGGGCGGGCCGGGGAGGTGGCGGCGGCGGTCCGGGCGGCGCTGGGCTGAGGCCGTCCGGGAGGCCCGCCGGGGTCCGGTCGGGGGCCCGGTCGGGGGGCGGGTACGGGGTCGGTCGGAGTTCGGTCGAACCCGGGTGGAGACCGTCCCCGGGGCGGCCGGATACCCTTGGGGGCGACGACCGTACTCACACCGATGCCGCAGAGGACCCGCGACGACGTGTTCGACACCCTTTCCGATCGCCTCGCAGCGACGTTCAAGAACCTCCGGGGCAAGGGCCGCCTGAGTGAGGCGGACATCGACGCCACCGCCCGCGAGATCCGCATCGCGCTGCTGGAGGCGGACGTCGCGCTGCCGGTCGTCCGGGCCTTCATCAAGCAGGTGAAGGAGCGCGCGCTCGGCGCCGAGGTCTCCGGCGCGCTGAACCCGGCCCAGCAGATCATCAAGATCGTCAACGAGGAGCTCATCGCCATCCTCGGTGGCGAGACCCGCAGGGTGCGGTTCGCCAAGAACGGCCCGACGGTGATCATGCTCGCCGGTCTGCAGGGTGCCGGTAAGACCACCCTGGCCGGCAAGCTCGGCCACTGGCTGAAGCAGCAGAAGCACACCCCGCTGCTGGTCGCCTGCGACCTCCAGCGCCCCAACGCCGTCAACCAGCTGCAGGTCGTCGCCGACCGCGCGGGTGTCGCGTTCTACGGGCCGCAGCCGGGCAACGGCGTCGGCGACCCGGTCCAGGTGGCCCGGGACTCGATCGAGTACGCCAAGCAGAAGCAGCACGACATCGTCATCGTCGACACCGCCGGCCGCCTCGGCATCGACGCCGAGCTGATGCAGCAGGCCGCCGACATCCGGGCCGCCGTCAACCCGGACGAGGTCCTGTTCGTCGTCGACGCGATGATCGGCCAGGACGCGGTCACCACCGCGCAGGCCTTCCTCGAAGGCGTCGACTTCACCGGTGTGGTGCTCTCCAAGCTCGACGGCGACGCCCGCGGCGGTGCCGCGCTCTCGGTCGCGCACGTCACCGGCCGGCAGATCATGTTCGCCTCCAACGGCGAGAAGGTCGACGACTTCGACGCCTTCCACCCGGACCGGATGGCCTCGCGCATCCTGGGCATGGGTGACGTCCTCTCGCTGATCGAGAAGGCCGAGCAGACCTTCTCGCAGGAGGAGGCCGAGAAGATCGCCGCCAAGCTGCGCGGCGGCCCGAAGCAGTTCACCCTGGACGACTTCCTGTCCCAGCTGGAGCAGGTCCAGAAGATGGGCTCGATCTCCAAGCTGCTCGGCATGCTGCCGGGGATGGGCCAGATCCGCGATCAGATCAACAACATCGACGACAAGGACGTCAACCGCGTCGGTGCGATCATCAAGTCGATGACCCCGGCCGAGCGCGCCGAGCCGGAGCTGATCAACGGCTCCCGCCGGGCCCGCATCGCCAAGGGTTCGGGCGTCCAGGTCGGCGAGGTGAAGAACCTGGTCGAGCGGTTCTTCGAGGCCCGCAAGATGATGTCCGCGATGGCGTCCGGCAAGGGCGTCCCCGGCATGCCGGGCATCCCGGGCATGGGCGGCGGCGGCAAGAAGTCCGCCAAGAAGGCCCCGGTCGCCAAGGGCAAGCGCAAGAGCGGCAACCCGCTGAAGCGGGCGCAGGAGGAGGCCGCGGCCGCCGAGCGCCGCGCGCTCGGCCCCGGCCAGCCGCCCGCCGAGGGCGGCGCGTTCGGCCTCGGCGCGGGCAAGGGCCCGGCCGACTTCGAGCTGCCCAAGGAGTTCAAGGACCTGCTGTAGTCCTGTCGGGGCCGCCCCGGAGCCCTGCTCCGGTCCTGCTCCGGTGCCTCCGCGGTCCTGAGGCGCGCATGCGAACGGCCCGCCGCCCGGTTCCCTCCGGGCGGCGGGCCGTTCGCATGCCCGATGGTCATCCGAGATGATGGGCCGATGCGAGTGACGATCAGGGCCCCGCGGGCCGGGGACGAGGCGGCGTACGCCGAGGCGGTCCGGCGGTCCGCCGAGCACATCGGCCGGTGGAACCCGGTGGAGCCGGACGCGATGCCCGACCTGATGAGGCGCCAGGGGGCCTCCCTGCGGACCTTCCTGATCGTGGACCGGGAGACCGGCGGGCTGGTCGGCAAGGTCAATGTGGCCAACATCGTGATGGGCCGGTTCTGCAACGGCGCGCTCGGCTACGACTCCTTCCTGCCGTTCGCCGGCACCGGGCGGATGACCGAGGGCCTGCGGCTCGTCCTGGACAGCTGCTTCGCCCCGCTGACGGAGGGCGGGCTCGGGCTGCACCGGCTGGAGATCAACGTCCAGCCGGACAACGACCGGTCGATCGCCCTGGCCAAGCGGCTGGGCTTCCGGCACGAGGGGTTCACCCCGCGGATGCTGTTCCTCCAGGGGGAGTGGCGGGACCACGAGCGGTTCGCGCTGACCGCCGAGGAGTGGCCGGGGTCGGCCGCCGCGGAGGAGCGGGTCTGACCGGGCGGGGCCGGCCGTTGCGCCCCGCGTCCCGGGGGGCCTTCCGCTTCGGGCCCGGGCCCGCGTTCGGGCGTGTCGGACGGTGCGGCGTTGCGGTTGGAGGAGCCGAGCGGATGTCCGTATTGTCCGATGGGTGACTGATCCCGTGCCACCGCGCCAGACCCCCGACCAGCCGTGGCGGTCCGAGGGCGCCCCACCCCCGCCGCCCCCGCGGCGCAAGATGCCCGGCGGCTGGACGGGCCTCATCCTCACCGCCCTCGTGGTGTTCCTGATCAGCGACCTGCTGCTGTCCTTCTTCGGCCCCGACGGCGCCACCACGATCTCCTACACCGAGTTCAACAACCAGCTGAACAAGGCCAACGTCACCAAGATCTACTCCAAGGGCGACTCGATCGAGGGCACCCTGAAGAACGCCGAGCCCAAGCCGGACGGCGACAAGGGGACGTACACCGACTTCAAGACCCAGCGGCCGGTGTTCGCCGGGGACGACCTCTGGGCCACCCTCCAGCAGCAGGGCGTCGAGGTCACCGCCGAACCGGTCGTCCAGCAGCGCAGCTTCCTCGCCAACCTGCTCATCTCGCTGGCCCCGATGCTGCTGCTGGTCCTGATCTGGGTGCTGCTCGCCCGGCGGATGGCCGGCGGACTCGGCGGCGGGGCGCTCGGGCGCAAGGCCCCGCCCAAACCGGTCACCGCCGAGGCCGGCCGGCGCACCACCTTCGCCGACGTGGCCGGCATCGACGAGGTCGAGGCCGAGCTCACCGAGGTGGTCGACTTCCTGAAGAACCCGCAGCGGTACCGCCGGCTCGGCGCCAAGATGCCGCGCGGCGTGCTGCTCAGCGGCCCGCCCGGCACCGGCAAGACCCTGCTGGCCCGGGCCGTGGCCGGCGAGGCGGACGTGCCCTTCTTCTCCGCCTCCGCCTCCGAGTTCATCGAGATGATCGTCGGCGTCGGCGCCAGCCGGGTGCGCGAGCTGTTCGCGGAGGCCCGCAAGGTCGCCCCGGCGATCGTCTTCATCGACGAGATCGACACCATCGGCCGCCAGCGCGGCAGCGGCGGCGGCATGGGCGGCCACGACGAGCGCGAGCAGACGCTCAACCAGATCCTCACCGAGATGGACGGCTTCACCGGCTCCGAGGGCGTCATCGTCATCGCCGCCACCAACCGGGCCGACGTGCTCGACCCGGCGCTGCTGCGCCCCGGCCGCTTCGACCGGCGGATCACCGTCAGCCCGCCCGACCGCGACGGCCGGGCGGCCATCCTGCGCATCCACTCCCGGGAGGTCCCGCTGGCCGGTGACGCCGACCTGAACCGGCTCGCCAAGGTCACCCCCGGGATGACCGGCGCCGAACTGGCCAACCTGGTCAACGAGGCCGCCCTGATCGCGGTCAAGCGCCGCCAGGACGCGGTGAACGACCGCGACCTCTCGGACGCGCTGGAGAAGGTCCAGCTCGGCGCCGTCCGGCCGCTGGTGATGCCGCGGGCCGAACGGGAGCGGACCGCCTACCACGAGAGCGGCCACGCCCTGCTCGGCATGCTCCAGCCGGGCGCCGACCCGGTCCGCAAGGTCACCATCGTGCCGCGCGGCCGAGCCCTCGGCGTCACCCTCTCCACCCCGGAGACCGACCGGTACTCCTACACCGAGCCCTACCTGCGCGGGCGGATCATCGGCGCGCTCGGCGGGATGGCCGCCGAGCAGGTGGTCTACGGGGTGATCACCACCGGCGCGGAGAGCGACCTGGAGCAGGTCACCGGCATCGCCCGCGGCATGGCCGGGCGGTGGGGCATGAGCGAGCGGGTCGGCCGGCTCACCGCCGTCCCGTCCGACCCGCAGGGCGCCTACGGGCTCTCCGCGGCGCCGACCACGCTGGACGCGGTGGACGAGGAGGCCCGGCGGATCGTCGCGGAGTGCTACGGCGAGGCGGTGCGGCTGCTGACCGAGGAGCGGGCCCGGCTGGACGCGCTGGCGGCGGCGCTGCTGGAGGCGGAGACGCTGGACGAGGAGGCGGCCTACCGGGCGGCGGGGGTGCCCCGGAAGGCGCTCGACCAGGCCTGAGGGCCCCGCCGTCGCCGGGTGAGGGGCGCGCGCCGTGGTGGCGCGCGCCTCTTCTCCTGCGCGCTCCTTGTCGCGTGCGCCTTCCCGCGGGGTTGTTGTCAGCGGGGCCTTCGCAGCGGGGTCTTCGCAGCGGGGCCTTCTCGGCGGGTCTTCTCGGCAGGGCCCTCTCAGCGGGGCCGTTCGGCGATCAGGTAGCGGAAGACGTTCGCCATCCGCACCGAGCCGTCCGGCCGCAGGTACGGCTGGAGCGATTCCTCCAGTTCCTTGGCCACCAGCGCCGGCCCGGAGAACTCCGCCGCCGCGTCGTACAGCCCGGTGGCGAGCAGCCCGCGCAGCGCGCTCTCCAGGTCGGGGTAGGCGAACGGGCAGCCGACCCGGCCGCCGCCGGCCGGGCGCAGCACGGTCCCGGCGAGCAGGTCCTCCAGCGCGCCGGGCGGGCTCAGCTCGAACGGGTCGCGCGCCGCGCTGCGCCGGGCCATCCGCCGGGCGACGTCCAGCACGGCCGCGCTCTCGCAGCGCCCCCGGGGCCCCCAGGCGGCCAGCACCACGTGCCCGCCGGGCAGGACCAGCCGGGCCGCCGCGGCCACCGTGCGGCGCGGCTCGGTGCCCGGTGGCGGCTGCTCGAAAACCGTGACCAGCGAGTAGGCCGAGCGGGCGACGTCCGCCCCCGGCCGGTGGTGCGCGCGGACCGGCAGCCGGCGCTCCGCGGCCAGCCCGCGCAGCGCGTCGTCGGGCTCCAGCCCGGCCACCTGCGCGCCCCGGCCGGCGGCCAGCAGCAGGGCCAGGCCCGAGCGGCAGCCCAGGCCCAGCACGCTGGTCGCCGGGCCGACCTCCAGTCGGTCGTGGACGGCCTCGTAGAGCGGCACCAGCATCCGCTCCTGGATCTCCGCCCAGTCCCGGGCCCGGGCGGCGGTGCGCCCTGCGCCGGGGGGTGCTGCGGTCGTGCCGGTCACCCGCGCTGAAGCCATCGCGGCCTCCCATCCGGTCCTTCGGTGTGCTGCTCCGGCCCCCCTCGACGTCCCGCCCCCACTCCAGCGAACAGCGGCTCGGGCGCGGCGTCCAGAGGGGTGCGGGGTGGTGCGCGCGTGTCGGGGTCGTGCGCCCCCGGGCGGGTCGCCGGGGGGAATGGATTCGAAGTCGGGGGCCCGCTCCCCGTACGATTCGCCCATGGCTAAGGCACCCGTTCTCACCCCCCAGGCGGAAGACTTCCCGCGCTGGTACCAGGACCTCATCAACAAGGCCGAGCTGGCCGACAACGGTCCGGTGCGCGGCACCATGGTCATCCGACCGTACGGCTACGGTCTGTGGGAGCGGATGCAGCAGGAGATGGACGCCCGGATCAAGAAGGCCGGCGCCCAGAACGCCTACTTCCCGATGTTCATCCCGCAGTCCTACCTGACCAAGGAGGCGGAGCACGTCGAGGGCTTCGCCCCCGAGCTCGCGGTGGTCACGCACGGCGGCGGCAAGCAGCTCGACGAGCCGGTCGTGGTCCGGCCGACCTCCGAGACGATCATCAACGAGTACTTCTCGAAGTGGGTGCAGAGCCACCGCGACCTGCCCCTGCTGATCAACCAGTGGGCCAACGTGGTCCGTTGGGAGCTGCGCCCGCGCGTCTTCCTGCGCACCACCGAGTTCCTCTGGCAGGAGGGCCACACCGCCCACGCCACCTACGAGGACGCCCGCGACTACGCGTCGATGATCCACACCCAGGTCTACGGCGACTTCATGACCAACGTGCTCGGCATCGACGTCGTGCTCGGCCGCAAGACCGCCAAGGAGCGCTTCGCGGGCGCCATCAACACCCTCACCCTCGAGGGCATGATGGGCGACGGCAAGGCGCTGCAGCTGGGCACCAGCCACGAGCTGGGCCAGAACTTCGCCAAGGCGTTCAACACCACCTACCAGCTGCAGGGCGCCGAGCGCGAGTACGTCTGGCAGACCTCCTGGGGCGTCTCGACCCGCATGCTCGGCGGCCTGATCATGTCCCACGGCGACGACAGCGGTCTGCGCGTCCCGCCGCGGCTGGCCGCGGTCCAGGCCGTGGTCCTGGCCATCAAGGGCGACGACGCGGTGATCGCCAAGGTCCGCGAGATCGGCGCCGCACTGGAGGCCGCCGGCGTCCGGGTGGTCGTCGACGACCGCACCGACACCCCGTTCGGCCGCCGTGCCGTCGACTGGGAGCTCAAGGGCGTGCCGCTGCGCATCGAGGTCGGCCCGCGCGACCTGGAGAACGGCACCGCGATGCTGGCCCGCCGGATTCCGGGCGGCAAGGAGCCGGTCTCGATCGACGGCCTGGCCGCGACCGTCCCCGGAATCCTGGAGGAGGACCAGGCCCTGCTGCTGCGTCAGTCGCGCGAGCGCCGCGAGGCCCGCACGGTCGACGTGAAGACCATCGAGGAGGCCGTCGAGGCCGCCGCCACCGGCTGGGGCCGGATCTCCTGGGCCGAGCTGGGCGCGGAGGGCGAGGCCAAGCTGGCCGAGCAGGGCGTCTCGGTGCGCTGCATCGTGGCCGCCGACGGCTCGGTGCCGCAGACGGACGACCAGGAGGGCAACGTCGCGCTCGTCGCGCGCGCCTACTGACCGTTCGGTGGACTTCCCGGATGCGGGACGATCACGAAGGATGTTGCCGTAAAACGAGGTGCGGTGACGCGTTCTGACGGTTGTCGACCTGCCTGACGGGAAATTCGTACGCCCGGTGACCGGCCTTGTTCCGCGTATGTCTCACATGCCGACATCCCTACTGGCCGGTCAACTGCCAGTATTAACGGAATAGCGGTACGGTGTACGGCCCGTGGCCCTGTCAACTCGACAGGACCACGGGCCGTACGTCCTGGGGGCGACAGCCCGCCCCCCGGACGGAAATGACGAGGCGCCCGCCGCGGCGGCGGGCCCAAACCGGCAGGGGGTTGGTCTTGCGTCAGATCCGGAACGCGCATTTCGCGCGTAGTCGCACATTCCTGAGAGTTTCCTGGGAATTCCCGGGGAACCGGAACACGCGGAACATCGGCTCCTGCTCCATCGTTGGTCTAGCGTGAGCACGACACAGCCCCTCGTTCTCGCGGCCGAACTGGCCGCCGCCTGGAGTGACATCCAGGCCTACCATCAGGACCTCCCCGACCTCGCCTCGCCCGAGGCGCTGATCGGCGAGTCCTCCTCGGCCTGTGGCACCCGGCTCGGTTTCGAGCGGCTCCTCCACGAGGCTGCCCATGGTCTGGCCGCGGCCCGGGACATCCGGGACACCTCGCGGGCCGGCCGCTACCACAACCGGCGCTTCCTGCTCCTGGCCTCCGAGCTGGGCCTGGCGCACCCGGTCGAACCGCACGCCAGTAGCGGCTTCTCCCAGGTGACCATGCTCAAGGAGACCCGCGAGCGGTACGCCGAGACCATCGAACGCCTGGACCGCGCCCTCGGCGCGCACCAGGAGGCGGTGGCCGGCGAAGGGGCCTCGCGCGCCTTCCGCGGACCGGCGGCGCGGCACGGCTCCTCCGGGGGCGGCGTCCGGGTCAAGGCGGTCTGCGGCTGCGGGCGCAACGTCCGGGTCGTGCCGTCGGTGCTCGCGCAGGCGTCCATCGTCTGCGGTGCGTGCCAGCAGCCGTTCAAGATCGCGTAGCCCGGCTCGCGACTCGTCGCACAACTCGGGGAGCCTCACGGCTCGGGGAACCGAGGGGAACCGGCGGGCGGCTTTGCGGGCAGTGGCCCGGCCGGGGCGACGCAGTAGTGACCCAGTAACGATCCAGTGCGGTATCCCGTACGGATCGCATGAACCACCAGATCCATCCGATCCATCGATGATTTGCCAGTGAGGTGCACCGCGTAGGTGCGTGTTGGGCTGACCGGGAGCGGGGGCTCCCGGTCGACCTGTTTTCGGGGGTCGGCGCCCCGTGTGGCAGAATGGACCGCTGAGTACTCGGCAGCCGGGCAGGACCCCTCTCTCCTTCGGCTGGCGTGTCCCTTGAACGGCCCACCGCGCAACCCCACGCGAGGGCGCGGCCGCTCACCCACGTCAACACCAGGAGATTCCACTCCCGTGGCAGTCAAGATCAAGCTGAAGCGTCTCGGCAAGATTCGCTCCCCGCACTACCGCATCATCGTCGCCGACGCCCGCACCAAGCGTGACGGTCGCGCGATCGAGGAGATCGGCATCTACCAGCCGACCTACAACCCCTCGAAGATCGAGGTCGACGGCGACCGCGCCCAGTACTGGCTGTCCGTCGGCGCCCAGCCGACCGAGCCGGTGCTCGCCATCCTGAAGCTGACCGGCGACTGGCAGAAGTTCAAGGGCCTGCCGGCTCCGGAGCCGCTGAAGGTCGCCGAGCCGAAGGTCGAGGACTTCTCGCACCTGTTCGCCAAGGCCGTCGCCGGCTTCGAGGACGCCACCACCGGTGTCGCCATCACCCCGAAGGCCAAGAAGTCGGACAAGGCCGAGGCTGAGGCCGACGCCGCCGCCGAGGCCTGAGCGTGATCGAGGACGCCCTCGACCACCTGGTGAAGGGCATCGTCGAGCACCCCGACGAGGTGCAGGTGCGCTCGCGCAACCTGCGTCGGGGCAACACCATCGAGGTGCGGGTGCACCCCGATGACCTCGGCAAGGTGATCGGCCGGGGAGGCCGCACGGCGCGCGCCCTGCGCACCGTGGTCGGCGCCCTCGGCGGTCGCAACGTCCGGGTCGACCTGGTCGACGTGGACAACATTCGCTGACCAGGCTGCTCGTTCAGCCGTCAGGGTTTTCGAGGCCGGTCGGGACGCATGTCGTCCCGACCGGCCTTCGCCGTTCTCACCGGCACCCTCGCAGCGTCCGCACAGCACGTTCGCTGCGTCCGATAGCACTTCGTAACACTCCGTAGCACTCATCCAGGAGAACGATCACCGTGCAGCTCGTCGTCGGCAGGATCGGCCGCGCCCACGGCATCAGGGGGGACGTCAGCGTCGAGGTTCGCACCGACGAGCCCGAGCTCCGCCTCGGCCCCGGTGCGGTCCTGCTCACCGACCCGGCCTCGGCCGGTCCGCTGACCGTCGAGTCCGGCAAGGTGCACAGCGGGCGGCTGCTGCTGCGGTTCGCCGGCGTCAAGGACCGCAACGCCGCCGAGGCGCTGCGCGGCACCCTCCTGATCGCCGAGGTCGACCCGGAGGAGCGTCCGGAGGACCCGGAGGAGTACTACGACCACCAGCTGATCGGTCTGGACGTGGTGCTGCTCGACGGCACCCCGGTGGGTGAGCTCACCGAGGTGATCCACCTGCCCTACCAGGACCTGCTCAGCGTGAAGAAGGCGGACGGGACGGATGTGCTGGTGCCGTTCGTCTCGCGGATCGTGCCGACCATCGACCTGGAGAACCAGCGCGCCGTCATCGACCCGCCGCCCGGGCTGATCGACCCGGACCGGGCCGAGGTCGCGGGTACCGGGGAGGAGTCGCAGTGAGCTCCGAGGAGACCGTGGCCGCCGGCGACGCCGTGACGGCCGGGGAGGCCCCGGGGTCCGTTGAGGCCGCTGAGGCCGCTGAGACCGTCGGGGCCGCTGAGGCCGCTGAGACCGTCGGGGCCGCTGAGGCCGCTGAGACCGTCGGGGCCGCTGAGACCGCTGAGACCGTCGTGTCCGTTGAGGCAGGGGTGGCCGCCGTACGGCACGGGATGCGGATCGACGTCGTGTCGATCTTCCCCGAGTACCTGGAGCCGCTGGACATCTCGCTGGTCGGCAAGGCGCGCGCCCGCGGCCAGCTCGACGTGCACGTCCACGACCTGCGCGACTGGACGTACGACGTGCACCGCACCGTCGACGACAGCCCGTACGGCGGTGGCCCGGGCATGGTGATGAAGCCCGAGCCGTGGGGCGAGGCCCTCGACGCGGTGCTAGCCGCCGGGCCGGCGGGGGAGGTGCCGACCCTGGTGGTGCCCACCCCCAGCGGCCGGCCGTTCACCCAGGAACTCGCGCAGGAGCTGGCCGGCCGGCCGTGGCTGGCGTTCACCCCGGCCCGGTACGAGGGCATCGACCGGCGGGTGATCGAGGAGGCGGCCACCCGGATGCCGGTGGTCGAGGCGTCGATCGGCGACTACGTGCTGGCCGGCGGCGAGGTCGCCGTGCTGGTCATGGTCGAGGCGATCGCCCGGCTGCTGCCCGGCGTGCTCGGCAACGCCGAGTCCCACCGGGACGACTCCTTCGCGCCCGGCGCGATGGCCGACCTGCTGGAGGGCCCCGTCTACACCAAGCCCGCCGAGTGGCGCGGCCGTACGGTGCCGGACGTCCTGCTGAGCGGGAACCACGGCAGGATCGCCCGCTGGCGTCGTGATCAGGCCTTCTCCCGCACCCTGGCCAACCGGCCGGACCTGGTGGCGCGCTGGCGGCACGCCGACCTCGACAAGAAGGACCGCGAGGCGCTCTCGGTGCTCGGCCTCGCCTGGGACGAGGGGCTCGGCCGATTTCGGTCCGCGGCCGGTGATGTGGAAGAATAGGCCGCTGCTGTCTGTCGCTGGGCTCCTCCCGTAGGGGTCACGTGGTTCGGCGCCCCCGCCACGGGGGGATCGTCGGTAGCCGGTGCGGCCCGCAGCAGACCCCATTTGTGACGACTTCCGTGGGCGGCCCGTGGCGCCTGCGATGGAGAGCAACATGAGCAACAAGCTCGCTGCTGTCGACGCGGCCTCGCTGCGTAGCGACATCCCGGCGTTCCGCGCCGGTGACACCCTGAAGGTTCACGTCCGGGTCATCGAGGGCAACCGCTCCCGTGTCCAGGTCTTCCAGGGTGTCGTCATCCGCCGCCACGGCGCCGGCGTCGGTGAGACCTTCACCGTTCGCAAGGTCAGCTTCAACGTCGGTGTCGAGCGCACCTTCCCGGTGCACACCCCGGTCGTCGAGAAGATCGAGGTCGTGACCCGCGGTGCGGTTCGCCGCGCCAAGCTGTACTACCTGCGTGACCTCCGCGGCAAGGCCGCGAAGATCAAGGAGAAGCGCGACCGCTGATCCACCGGCCCCCGGCGCTGCCGGGGGATCGGATCGCTCTGGGGGGCCGAGTTGCCGCACGGTAAGCTCAGCCCCCGATGAGCACGCACGAACCACCCGCGGACCGCGACGGCCGTCCCGCACCCACCGGTGCGGACTCGCCGACGCGGTCCGCGGTCGTTTCCGCGGCAGCTCCGGCGGAAGGCCCCGGGGATGAGGGCGGCTGCGAGGGCGGCTGCGGCTGCGAGGGTGGCTGTGAAGGCGTGAAGCCCGAGCCCGAGGGTGGGCGCTCGCGCTCGCGGGACCTGCTGCTGCTCGCCGGGACCTGCCTGTTCGTACTGCTGCTGGTGAATGCCTTCGTGGTGCGCCCGTTCTCGGTGCCTTCCGGGTCGATGGAGAACACCCTGCGCCCGGGTGACCGGCTGGTGGTGAACCAGCTGTCCTACGCCTTCGGCGGCCATCCGCAGCGTGGTGACGTGGTGGTGTTCGACGGTACGGGCTCCTTTCTGCGCAAGCCGCTGGAGCGCCCCGGCCTCTGGACCTCGCTGCGCTCCTTCGGCCGTGACATCGGCCTGGTCCCGGCCGGTGACTCGGTCTACGTGAAGCGGGTGATCGGGCTCGGCGGTGACCGGGTCACCAGCGCCGGACCGGGTCACCCGCTCACCGTCAACGGCGTGCCGGTCGACGAGTCCGGCTATCTGTTCCCCGGGGACGAGCCGTCCGCCGTGGCCTTCGACGTGGTGGTGCCGCCCGGCAAGCTCTTCGTGATGGGCGACCACCGCAGCGCCTCCCGGGACTCCCGTGACCACCTCGGCGACCCTGGTGGCGGGTTCGTCCCCGAGTCCAAGGTGATCGGCCGGGCCGCCTGGGTGGTCTACCCGGTCGGGCGTTGGACCACCGTCGACCGGCCGGCGGCCTTTGCCGCGACAGGGGGGACCGGTGGCCATGGGGACCAGAGGTAGGGGGCGGCTCGCCGACCGTCCGCCCGCCGGACCCGCCGGACCCGTCGCCGAGTTTGCCGCAGAGGTCGCTGCCGACCCCGCCCCGGCCGATCAGGTCCCGGCCGATCCCGCCGTCCCGGCTCCGGCGGTGCGCGGGCGCGGGCGCGGGCGCGCCGAGCGTCGGCGCACCGCCCGCCGGGCCGCCCGCCGCCGCAGGCGTTCCAGGCTGCGCGAGATTCCGCTGATCGTGGTGGTCGCGCTGATCGTGGCGCTGGTGATGAAGACCTTCCTGGTGCAGGTCTTCGTGATCCCCTCCGGCTCGATGGAGCAGACCATCCAGGTCGGGGACCGGGTGCTGGTGGACAAGTTCACCCCCTGGTTCGGGGCCGAGCCTGAGCGCGGCGAGGTGGTGGTGTTCAAGGACCCGGGCGGCTGGCTGGAGGGCGCGCACGGCTCCTCGGCGGACGGGCCGGTCCTGCGCGGGGCCAAGCAGGTGCTGACCTTCGTCGGGCTGCTGCCCTCCGACAACGAGCAGGACCTCATCAAGCGGGTGGTCGGGGTCGGCGGCGACACCGTCGAGTGCTGTGACGAGCAGGGCCGGGTCAGCCTCAACGGCAAGCCGCTGGACGAGCCCTACCTGGTGCCGGGCAATCCGCCGTCCCGGCAGCCGTTCAAGGTGAAGGTGCCGCAGGGGCGGCTCTGGGTGATGGGCGACCACCGCGACGTTTCCGCCGACTCCCGTTTCCACATGGGCAATCCGGGGCAGGGCACCATCCCGGTGAGCGGTGTGGTGGGGCGGGCGTTCATGATCGCGTGGCCGCCGGGCCGGGTTCATCAACTTGAGGTGCCGGTTTCACTCTCCTCGGTGGCGCGGGCTCCGGCGGGAGCTGGAACCGCGCCGAGTTCGGCGGGCGGTGGGCCGGTTCCTGAGGAACCTCCGCTCGTTATGGGTGTGTTGGGCATCCTTCCGCTCATCGGCCGCCGGGTGGTGCGGGACCGGCTGTAGGCCCGGGTGGCCCGGTCGCGGGCCGGACCGCGCGTGTGGGACCGCGAGCCGGATGCCCGGGAGTGATAGAGAAGTGCTGGGTGCGGCCGGGCTCGTGACGAGGGGTCGCACCCGAAGGCTGTGCGAGTGCCAGTCGGACCCGTCCGGGGCCGGTCCTGGCGGGCGCGGTCGGTGGTGGAGCGTGGTGCCCGCTGTGCGGCACTCTGAGCGCGGGCGCACGGGCGTCCGCACAGCAGGGAGGAGACGTTGTGGGGGATTTGGTGATCGGCGCCCGCTCAGGCGCCGGCGAGCCCGAGGGCCCCGGCGGCCGGGCGGCCCGGTCCGCGGATGCCGTGACGCCCTCGGCCTCGGCCGAGGAGACGGCAGCCCAGTCCGCGGACGGGCACGGCGACGGCACGGGTGACGCCCCGCCGCCCCTCCCGGGCGACTCCGGACCGGCGGACGGTACCGAGGAGCAGCCGCAGCGGAACGAGCGCAAGCCGCGTTCGTTCTGGAAGGAGCTGCCGATCCTCATCGGCATCGCCCTCGTCCTGGCGCTGGTGATCAAGACGTTCTTCGTCCAGGCGTTCTCCATTCCGTCGGAATCGATGCAGAACACGCTGCAGGTCGGTGACCGGGTCCTGGTGGACAAGCTCACCCCGTGGTTCGGTGCCGAGCCCGAGCGCGGCGAGGTCGTGGTGTTCCACGATCCGGGCGGCTGGCTGGCCGACGAACCCACCCAGGAGAGCAGCAACTCCTTCGTCCGCGGCGTCCAGAACGTGCTGAGCTTCGTCGGCCTGATGCCCTCCGACAACGAGAAGGACCTCATCAAGCGGGTCATCGCGGTCGGCGGGGACACCGTCGAGTGCGAGGGCGAGGGCCCGGTGAAGGTCAACGGGATCGCGCTCGACGAGCCGTACGTCTACCCCGGCAACACTCCGTGCGGAACGAAGCCGTTCGGCCCGCTGAAGGTCCCCGACGGCCGGATCTGGGTGATGGGCGACCACCGCGCGGACTCGCTCGACTCGCGCTTCCACATGGACCAGCCGGGCGGCGGCGCCGTTCCGGTGGACGACGTGATCGGGCGTGCCTTCGTGGTGGCCTGGCCGGTCAACCGCTGGTCGACGCTGCCGGTGCCGGACACCTTCGACCAGAAGGGCCTGGCGGCGGCCGCGCCGGCGGTGCCGGCCGCGGCCGGTGCCGTGGGCGCCGTCGCCCTGCTCCCGCTGGTCCGTCGGCTGCGGAACCGGCCGGACCGCGACCGGCGGTCCTGACCCCGGCCGGGGGCTCCCGGGTCTTGCGCGGGCCGTGGTACCGACGAGTAATCTGCTCGGACGTGCCACGGCCCGCCGGGTTTTCCGCTCCTGGCCCCGGCGCGCCGCCGTGGGTCTTTCCGGGTCGGTCAGGGGTAGGACGGTGTCGATGAGCAGTGTCGTGGAACGGACGGCCGGCGATCAGCCGCCCGCCGCCCGCCGCCGGCGCGCCCCCGGGGCCGTGGTCCAGGGCGTGCTGCTCGGCCTCGGGCTGGTGCTGCTGATCGGCGGCTTCGCGGTGATCGCCGCGAGCTACCGGCCGTACGGCGTCCCGACCGCCTCGATGGCGCCCACCGTCCAGGCCGGGGACACCGTCCTGGCCCGGAAGACCGACGGGGCGGACGTCCGGCGAGGTGACGTGGTGGTCTTCCGTGACCAGGCCTGGGGCGGCCGGCTCATGGTGAAGCGGGTGGTCGCGGTCGGCGGCGACACCGTCGCGGTCGGGACCGGCGACCAGCGGCTGACCGTCAACGGCAAGGCGGTCGACGAGCCCTACCTCGAGGCGCAGGGCGCCCAGGGCGCCGCCTTCAGCGTGGAGGTTCCGCCCGGCCGTCTCTTCCTGCTCGGCGACAACCGGCTCGGCTCGCTCGACTCCCGCGTCCACCTGGAGGTCGACGGCGGGACCGTCCCGGCCTCCGAGGTGGAGGCCCGGGTCGAGGCCACCGTGCTTCCGCTCGGCCGGGCGGGCCTGCTGGCCGGCACCACGGCGTTCGAGGCCGTCGACGGAAGCCGTCCGGTCGGCCCGGGGCCGCTGGAACCCGCCTTCGGGGCATGCGTTGTAGGCGCGGCGACGATCCTCGTGACCAGCGCGGTGGGCGGGGTGGCGGGCCTGGTGCGCCGTCGCCGCCGCGCGGCCTGATCCCGGCCGGCATGTTCCGAGCCGGTACCGCTCTGCCCAACCTCGCCCCGGACGACCGCGCCGGGTGGCAGGATCGGGGGAGCGACCGGGGCGGACGAAGGGAACGTGGAGGCTCGCCATGGCGGCACAGCGGCGCAGGGCTTCGCGGATCCTGCTGCTCGACGGGCAGGACCGGCTGCTGCTCTTCCACGGCTCGGATCCGGCGGTCCCCGACGTGACCTGGTGGTTCACCCCGGGCGGCGGCTTGGAACCGGGAGAGGACGCCCGGGACGCCGCCGAGCGCGAACTCCGGGAGGAGACCGGGTTGCGCGGCGTGGAGCTGGGACCGGTGGTGGCGTACGGCAAGGCTTCGTTCTCCTATCGGGGCCGGCGCTACGAGCAGGAACAGTGGTTCCACCTGGCCCGCACCGAGCAGACGGTGCTGGACCACTCGGACATGGGCGAGGACGAACACGCCCAGCTGCTCGGGGCGCGCTGGTGGACGGTCGGGGAATTGCGGGCCACCGCCGAGACGGTCTATCCGGTCGGACTGGTGGACTTTCTGGAGCGGCTGCTGGCCGAGGGGCCGCCGGCCGCTCCGGTCAGGCTCTGAGGGTGAGCGCGGTGGTCCACAATGGGTGGACGTGACAAGTTGAGGGGACGCCTGGATGAGTGCCGAAGATCTCGAGAAGTACGAGACCGAGATGGAGCTCAAGCTCTACCGGGAGTACCGGGACGTCGTCGGCCTGTTCAAGTACGTGATCGAGACCGAGCGACGGTTCTACCTCACCAATGACTACGAGCTGCAGGTGCACTCGGTGCAGGGCGAGGTGTTCTTCGAGGTGTCGATGGCGGATGCGTGGGTCTGGGACATGTACCGGCCGGCCCGGTTCGTCCGCAAGGTCCGGGTGCTGACCTTCAAGGACGTGAACATCGAGGAGCTCGCGAAGAGCGACCTGGAGCTGCCCTCGGACGAGTCCGGCTTCGGGAACTGACGTTGGACCGCCCGGTCCCCTGATGTCCAGGGGAATTCCGGGTATTCCGGGATAATCACTCCCGAGGGTGACAGGAGTTATCCACAGGCCCGAGTTTTCCACAGGGAAAAACAACTCCCTGGTCCGCTCCCGCAGCGCGCGGCAACCTCCACGGCGGAGGTGGTCACCGTGCAGGAGATCGAGCGCGCCACGCGCAAGCAGACCGCGAAGGCCCGGCAGGACGGGCAGCCGCGCCGGAGGAGGACGCGGGCCCCCGTGGGAGGCCCGCCGCCGCCGGGCGCGCCGGAGCGGCCGACCAACAACGGCCTCGGCCGCTACGGCGAGCAGGTCGCCGCCCGCCGGCTCGTCGAGGACGGGCTGCGCATCCTCGACCGCAACTGGCGCTGCGTCGAGGGCGAGCTGGACATCGTCGCCCTCGACGGCGACACCGTCGCGGTCTGCGAGGTCAAGACCCGCTCCGAGCGGGGCTTCCAGCAGCCCAGCGAGGCCATCGGCCCGACCAAGGCCGACCGGCTGCGCCGACTGGCGGAGCGCTGGATGGCCGAACGCTGGCCCGGCCACTTCGCCCGGCTGGCCGGCCCCGGGTACCGGCCCGGTGCCACCGACCCGCCGTGGGCGCCCGTCCCGCCCGGCGGCGTCCGGATCGACCTGGTCGCCGTCATCAACCGGACCCGTGGTGCCGCCTCGGTCGACCACCTGCGGGGGGTGGTCTGAGATGGCCTTCGCCCGTACCTGCTCCGTGGCACTGGTCGGCGTCGACGGGGTGATCGTCGAGGTGCAGGCCGACCTGGAGCCCGGGGTGGCGGCGTTCACCCTGGTCGGCCTGCCCGACAAGGCGCTCTCCGAGGCCCGCGACCGGGTGCGCGCGGCGGTCGTCAACAGCGGCGAGGCCTGGCCGCAGCGGAAGCTGACCGTCGGGCTGAGCCCGGCCTCGGTGCCCAAGAGCGGCAGCGGCTTCGACCTCGCGGTGGCCTGCGCCGTGCTGGCCGCCGCCGAGCGGCTCGACCCGTCCGCGATCGCCGACCTGCTGCTCATCGGCGAACTCGGACTGGACGGGCGGGTGCGCCCGGTGCGCGGGGTGCTCCCGTCAGTGCTGGCCGCCGCCGACGCCGGCTACCGGCGGGTCGTGGTCGCCGACCAGACCGCAGCCGAGGCCGAGCTGGTCCCCGGGGTGACCGTCCTCGGCGTGCGCAGCCTGCGCCAGCTGATGGCGATCCTCACCGGCGCCCCCGAACCTGAGGAGCCCGCCGACCGCCCCGGCGGGCACCCCGACCCGCTGATGGCGGGCCTGATGCTCCCCAGCGCGGGGGTGCGCGGCCTGCCCGACGAGGCGGCCGCCCGGATGGACCTCGCCGACGTGGCCGGCCAGTACGAGGCCCGCCGGGCGCTGGAGATCGCCGCCGCCGGCGGTCATCACCTCTACCTCAAGGGACCGCCCGGCGCGGGCAAGACGATGCTGGCGGAGCGGCTGCCGGCGCTTCTCCCGCCGCTCACCCAGAAGGAGGCGCTGGAGGTCACGGCGGTCCACTCGGTGGCGGGGCTGCTCCCGGTAGGGCGCCCGCTGGTCGACCGCGCGCCCTACTGCGCCCCCCACCACTCGACCACCATGCCGGCGATCGTCGGCGGTGGCAGCGGGCTCCCGAGACCGGGTGCGGTCTCGCTGGCCCACCGGGGTGTGCTGTTCCTCGACGAGGCGCCCGAGTTCCCCGTCCGGGTGCTGGACGCACTGCGCCAGCCGCTCGAATCGGGCGAGGTGGTGATCGCCCGGTCGGCCGGGTCGATGCGGCTGCCCGCCAGGTTCCTGCTCTGCCTGGCCGCCAACCCCTGCCCGTGCGGGCGCCACTCGCGGCGGGGCGAGGGCTGCGAGTGCACGCCCGCCATGGTCAGCCGGTACCAGGGGCGGCTCTCCGGGCCACTGCTCGACCGGGTCGACCTCCAGGTCCAGGTCGCCCCGGTGACCAGGGCCGAGCTGATGCAGCGCGACAGCTCGGCCGAGACCACCGAGATCGTCGCCGCCCGGGTGCTGGCGGCCCGTGAACGCGCGGCGGCCCGGCTGGCCGGCACCCCGTGGCGGACCAACGCCGAGGTCCCCGGCCACGAGTTGCGCACCCGCTGGCAGTTGGCGCCGGGCGCGCTGAACGACGCGGCGCGCCAGCTCGAACGGGGCCTGCTGACCGCCCGCGGCCTGGACCGGGTGCTGCGGGTCGCCTGGACGGTCGCCGACCTGGCCGGCCGGGACCGCCCCGAACAGCGCGACCTCCGGACGGCCCTCGTGCTGCGCACCGGGGTCGAACAGGGGCTCCCGCTCACCGATCGCTTCTTCGGCCGCCCGGACCTCGTCCCGGACCAGGCCGGCGACCGGGCCGACGACCGGGTCGGCGACGGGGCCGGCGCCAAGGCCGAGCGCCGCCCGCCCCGGCCCCGGGCCGCGCGCCGGACGGCCGATCCGCAACCCGAGCCCGAGGAGGCCGCCACGTGAACCTCGCCGCGAACGAGCTCCCCCAGAACCCGCCCGCCGACCCCGGCGCCGTCCCGCAGCCGGGGGCGCCGCCCGAACCTCGCCCCACCGCCGAACCCGAACGCCTCGCCCGGGCGGCGCTCAGCCGGCTCGCCGAACCCGGGGACGCCGCGCTCGGCCGCTGGCTCGCCGACACCGACGCCCTCGACGTCGTCCGGGCGATCCGGGACGGCACGGCACCGGAGCGCCCCGGTCCGGACGACTCCCGGCTGGCGGCCTACCGGGCCCGGCTGCCCGGCGTCGACCCGGTCGCCGACCTGGAACGGGTACGGGCGGCCGGTGGACGCTTCATCATTCCGGGCGACACGGAGTGGCCCAGCCAACTGGACGACCTGGGCGAGACCCGGCCCACCGGACTCTGGGTGGTCGGTACCGGCTCGCTGCGCCTGCTCGCGCTGCGCTCGGTCGCGGTGGTGGGCGCCCGGGCGTGCACGGCCTACGGCGCGCACGTCGCCGGGGACCTCGCTGCCCAGCTCGCCGAACGCGGCTGGGTGGTCGTCTCCGGCGGCGCCTACGGCATCGACGCGGCCGCCCACCGGGGTGCGCTGGCGGTCGGCGGCCCGACCGTCGGCGTCCTCGCCTGCGGGGTGGACGTGGCCTACCCGAGGGGCAACACCGGGCTGATCCGGCGGATCGGGGAGCAGGGGCTGCTGCTGAGCGAACTCCCGCCGGGGGAGCACCCGACCAGGTTCCGGTTCGTGCTGCGCAACCGGGTGATCGCGGCGCTGACCCGGGGCACCGTGGTGGTCGAGGCGGCGCTGCGCAGCGGTGCGCTCAGCACCGCCAGACGCGCCCGGGACCTCAACCGCCACACCATGGGCGTGCCCGGCCCGGTGACCTCGGAGCTGTCCGCCGGGGTGCACGCCCTGATCCGCAGCGGCGCCGCGACCGTGGTCACCGACGCCGCCGAGGTCATCGAGCTGATCGGGGCGATCGGCGAGGACCTGGCGCCGCAGCGCGGTGGGCCGGTGCTGCCCAGGGACCTCCTGGAGCCGGCGGCGGCCCGGGTCCTGGAGGCGGTGCCCGGCACCCCGGACGGCGCGCCGGTGGAGCGGCTGGCCCGGCAGTCCGGGCTCCCGCCGGACGAGGTGCTCCAGCGGCTCTACGAGCTGGGCTCGCTGGGCCACGTCGAGCGGCACGGTGCGCACTGGCGCCTGGTGCGGAGGAGGTGATCGCGGGGCCCGACGGCGGACGGCGAGGGGACGGCGAGGGGACGGCGAGGGGACGGCGAGGGGACGGCCACACGGACGAGTGGGAGGCGGGCGGGCGGTTGACGGCACGGGCGGGCGCGGCGGGGCCCGGCGTCGGATGCGTTCGCCTCCACTACCCCGGGGCGGTGACACGAACGCCACCGGATCGGGGGACGACCGAGTGGCGGTAGCACTGCGCAGCGAGTCGGTCACGCTACGCTCGCCCTGCCTTCCCTATCAGCACATGACTCGGCAGAACGGCGCAGACCTACGTATGCCCACACACATTCCCGGACACCGAGTGACCGGTGGCGCCCGGTCCTCGGGAGGGCCGCGCACCGAGCGGCGCACCGTGACCGAGTTCCCGCCCAAGGCCACGGGCGGGATGGGGGCCCTCGCACGGCAGGGCGGCCGTCCGGCGCACCCCGGGGCGCATGACGACCGTCCGGACGCGCCCGGCGCTTCCGCAGACCCGGGCGCCCCCGCGCCGGCCGAGGCGCCGGGCCTCCGCCGGGAGGCGGGCGTCCGGGAGCGCACGGCGCTCGAGGAGCTCTGGCGCGCCTACAAGGAGACGGCCGACCAGCGGCTGCGGGAGCAGCTGATCCTGCACTACTCACCGCTCGTCAAGTACGTGGCGGGCCGGGTCGGGGTCGGCCTGCCCTCCAACGTCGAGCAGGCCGACTTCGTCTCCTCCGGGGTCTTCGGGCTGATCGACGCGATCGAGAAGTTCGACATCGAACGCGCCATCAAGTTCGAGACCTACGCCATCAGCCGGATCCGCGGCGCGATCATCGACGAGCTGCGGGCGCTGGACTGGATCCCGCGCTCGGTGCGGCAGAAGGCGAAGGCGGTCGAGCGGACGTACGCGACGCTGGAGGCCCGGCTGCGGCGGACGCCGAACGAGCCCGAGGTGGCGGCCGAGATGGGCATCGCCATCGAGGACCTGCACGCCATCTTCAGCCAGCTCTCGCTCGCCAACGTGGTGGCGCTCGACGAACTGCTGCACCCCGTCGGTGAGGGCGGCGACCGGCTCAGCCTGATGGACACCCTGGAGGACCACGGCGCCGACGACCCGGTCGAGGTGGCCGAGGACCGCGAGCTGCGCCGGCTGCTGGCGCAGGCCGTGAACACGCTCCCCGAGCGGGAGAAGACCGTGGTGACGCTCTACTACTACGAGGGCCTGACCCTCGCCGAGATCGGCCAGGTGCTCGGGGTGACGGAGAGCCGGGTCAGCCAGATCCACACCAAGTCGGTGCTCCAGTTGCGCGCCAAGCTGTCGGACATCCGGTAGCGGGCCAGGGCTCGGGACGGAGGGCTCCGGAGGGGTGCGCCCCGTACACCCGGTCCGCGCCCCGCGCCCCGGTACGCAACCCTCCGCATCGGGCAGGTGCGCGGCACCGTACCGGTGGGATGTAGGGCTCCGTACAGTGGAGGGCGTGCCGAAGATCCGAGCAGCCAGTGTGGCCGAGCACCGTCAGATGCAGCGGGCAGCCCTCCTCGACGCTGCCCGCAGTCTCCTCACCGAGGGAGGCATGGAGGCCCTGACCTTCCCCGCGCTCGCGGCGCGCACGGGGCTCGCGCGGTCCTCGGTGTACGAGTACTTCCGCTCGCGGGCGGCCGTGGTCGAGGCGCTCTGCGAGAGCGACTTCCCGCTCTGGGCCGCCGAGATCGAGGCCGGGATGGCGGTCCGGGACACCGCGGCCGAGCGGATCGAGGCCTATGTACGCGGCCAGCTCGCGCTGGCCGCCGACCCGCGCCACCGGGCGGTCGCCGCGATCTCCGCGCTGGAGTTGGACGACGCGGCCCGTGAGCGCATCCGGGCGGCGCACGGCGCGCTGGTCGGGCTTGTGGTCCAGGCCCTGGAGGACCTCGGCCACGAGCAGCCCCGGCTGGCCGCCGCGTTGCTGCAGGGCATCGTCGAGGCGGCCGTTCGCCAATCGGAGCAGCGGGCGGCGGGTGGCCGGGCCGAGAGCCCTGAGGTGATCGCGGACGCCGCCGTCGCCCTCGCGCTGCACGGTCTCGGTCCGGGCTGATCCGCTCTGCCGGACCTTGGGGGAGCGGGTCGGTGAGCGGCAGCAGCCGGGCCCGGCCGGTGCCGAACAGGGCCGGCGGGTCGAGGTAGCGCCGCCCGCGCAGCAGGCCCCAGTGCAGGCAGGAACCGTCGGTGCAGTGGCCGCCCCCGGCCGCGAGCCGGCCGATCGCCTGGCCCGCCGCCACGGCGGTGCCGACCGGGACGGTGCCGTCGACCGGCAGATAGGTGGTCCGCAGTGGCGGGGCCGGGGGAGCGCCCACCGCCGGATGGGTGACCGTGACCACCGGCCGCCCGGCCACCGGTCCGGCGAACGTCACCACGCCGGGCGCCGCCGCCCGGACCTCCGCACCGGGCGCGGCGGCCAGATCGACTCCCCGGTGTCCCGCGCTCCAGGGCCGCGCCGGCGCCTCGAAACGGTGGACCACGGCGCCCGGCCCGCCACCCGGACCGTCCACCGGCCACGCCCGCCCGCCGTCACCGCTCCCGGAATCACCACCCTCCCCACCACCCTCACCGCCCCCGCCGTCACGAACACCCCCGCCGTCACGAACACCACGTCCCGCCGCGTGCACGGGCACCCCGCCCCACCCCGTCGGCAGCAGCGCGCCCGGCATCACCAGAGCAACCACCAGAATCACCACCAGAACCACCAGAGCCGCCAGAACCACCGGCAGCGCCCGCCGGCCGGGCCGCGGCCCGGCCGGAACCCGGGCGGCAGGAGCACTCACACCAGTCGCGCCAGTCATGGCGCCGAGGTTCCCCGGCCCGCGCCGGCCCCGCCACCGTCTGCCCGGGTCCTGTGGACAACCGGCCCCTGTGGACGGTGGCCGTCCCTCGAACGGGTGTGCCCTGCCGGGTTGACGCGGCCCCAACAGGGTCGTCCGGGTGCCCCGGACCAGGCGTGTCCCCGGCCGCCCGCCGCCCGCGGAGTCGCCCGGTGCTCGGCGCTTCCCGTACACTTCACACGCGACCCGGTCCGCCGGGTCGACTTCGCACGCCCCGCCACCGGTGGACTGAAGCGGCTCCGCCGCCACCTCCGCCAGGTGCGAGTGCCGCTCGGTCCGCCGAGCCCGGCCGGTCCCCGGACCGCCGGGTGGAAGCGGCTCGGCACGTTCGGGGCGTCAGGCGTGGCTGTCACCTGGCCGCCACGGACAAACCGAGCCTGACCCGGCCGTTCGCACGCGCCGAGCGGGGAGCGCCACCGTGCGCCGACCGCGACGCCGTCGCGCCAGAGCCGGGCGTAACACCTGAGGAGCACGGCCATGGCCGTCGTCACGATGCGGGAGCTGCTGGAGAGCGGCGTCCACTTCGGTCACCAGACCCGCCGCTGGAACCCGAAGATGAAGCGCTTCATCATCACCGAGCGCAACGGCATCTACATCATCGACCTCCTGCAGTCGCTGAACTACATCGACCGCGCCTTCGAGTTCATCAAGGAGACCGTTGCCCACGGCGGCAGCGTCCTCTTCGTCGGCACGAAGAAGCAGGCCCAGGAGGCCATCGCCGAGCAGGCCACCCGCGTGGGCATGCCCTACGTGAACCAGCGCTGGCTCGGCGGCATGCTGACCAACTTCTCGACCGTCTACAAGCGCCTGCAGCGCCTCAAGGAGCTGGGCGAGCTCGACTTCTCGGATGTGGCCGGCTCCGGTCTCACCAAGAAGGAGCTCCTGGTCCTCCAGCGCGAGCACGACAAGCTGGAGAAGACCCTCGGCGGTATCCGCGACATGCAGCGCGTTCCCAGCGCTGTCTGGATCGTGGACACCAAGAAGGAGCACATCGCGGTCGGCGAGGCCCGGAAGCTCAACATCCCGGTCGTCGCCATCCTCGACACCAACTGCGACCCCGACGAGGTCGACTACAAGATCCCGGGCAACGACGACGCGATCCGCTCCGTCACCCTGCTGACCCGTGTGATCGCCGACGCCGTCGCCGAGGGCCTCAAGGCCCGCGCGGGTGTCGCCAAGGGCGACGTCAAGGCCGAGCCGGGCGCCGACCAGCCGCTCGCCGACTGGGAGAAGGACCTCCTGGAGGGCGAGAAGAAGGCCGACGAGGCCCCCGCCGCTGAGGCCCCCGCCGCCGACGAGGCTCCGGCCACCGAGGCGCCGGCCGACGAGGCTCCGGCCGAGCAGGCCTGACGTACCAAGGGTGAGGGGCACCCGCCGGTACGACACCGGTCGGTGCCCCTCTCTCCCGTGCCTGGGCCGAACCACTGGCCCCGGTGCTACCCCACGCAGACACGCGAGACGCGAGAAGAGATTCACACCATGGCGAACTTCACCGCCGCGGACGTCAAGAAGCTCCGTGAGCTCACCGGCGCCGGCATGATGGACTGCAAGAAGGCCCTGGACGAGGCCGAGGGCAACGTCGAGAAGGCCGTCGAGATCCTTCGCATCAAGGGCCAGAAGGGCGTTGCCAAGCGCGAGGGCCGCGACGCCTCCAACGGCGCCGTCGCCTCGCTGATCGCCGAGGACAAGAAGTCCGGCGTCCTGGTCGAGCTGAACTGCGAGACCGACTTCGTCGCCAAGGGTGACAACTTCGTCAAGGTCGCCGACGCGATCGCCGCCCACGTCGCCGCCACCGCCCCGGCCGACCTGGACACCGCCCTCGCCTCCGAGATCGAGGCCGGCAAGACCGTCCAGCAGTACGTCGACGAGGCCAACGCGACCCTGGGCGAGAAGATCGTCTTCCGTCGCTTCGCGCAGTTCGACGGCGACGGCTACGTCGCGGTCTACCTGCACAAGACCAGCCCCGACCTGCCGCCGGCCGTCGGCGTCCTGGTCGAGCTGGACAAGGAGAACGCCGAGGTCGCCAAGGACGTCGCGCAGCACATCGCCGCCTTCGCGCCGAAGTACCTGTCCCGCGAGGACATCCCGGCCGAGGACCTCGAGAACGAGCGCCGCGTCGCCGAGGCCACCGCCCGCGAGGAGGGCAAGCCCGAGGCCGCCCTGCCGAAGATCGTCGAGGGCCGCGTCACCGGCTTCGTCAAGGAGCACTCCGTCCTGGAGCAGGCCTTCGCGAAGGACAACAAGAAGACCGTCGCCAAGGTCCTCGAGGAGAACGGCGTCGCCCTCAAGCGCTTCGCCCGTTTCCGCGTCGGCGCCTGAGCCACGTTCCACCCGGGCTTCCGGCCGTAGGCTGGAAACCGCCCCCGCCCGCTGACCAGGGCGGTGGGGAACGCGCCGTACGGGCTCACCCAGCGCCATCCGTCCATGGGCGAGCCGCGTCGGCAGCATGAACGACGAGGAGGCCATTGCCGTGCAGGACACCGAACCGGTTCCCGCGGCAGTGGCCTCCTCGCGTGTACGCGCAGGCCGGGGATCCGCACGTCCGCGCCTGTGAACCAGTAGGTGTAGAAGGAGAAGTCCATGCAGGAGACGCAGGAGACCGCGCAGGACACCCACGACGGCACGCGCCGCCGGGTGCTGCTGAAGCTGTCCGGTGAGGCCTTCGCCGGCGGCGGCGGGCTCGGCGTCGATCCGGACGTCGTGCACGCGATCGCCCGCGAGATCGCCACCGTCGTCCGCGCTGGCACCGAGGTCGCCGTGGTGATCGGCGGCGGGAACTTCTTCCGCGGCGCCGAGCTCCAGGTCCGCGGCATGGACCGGGCCCGCTCGGACTACATGGGCATGCTCGGCACCGTGATGAACTGCCTCGCACTCCAGGACTTCCTGGTCAAGGAGGGCATCGAGACCCGGGTCCAGACCGCCATCACGATGGGCCAGGTCGCCGAGCCGTACCTGCCGCTGCGCGCGGTGCGGCACCTGGAGAAGGGCCGTGTGGTGATCTTCGGCGCCGGTATGGGCATGCCGTACTTCTCCACCGACACCACCGCCGTGCAGCGGGCCCTGGAGATCCACGCCGACATCCTGCTGATGGGCAAGAACGGCGTGGACGGCGTCTACGACGCCGACCCCCGGACCAACCCGGACGCGGTCAAGTTCGACGCGCTGGAGTACTCCGAGGTCATCGCGCGCGACCTCAAGGTCGCCGACCTCACCGCGATCACGCTGTGCAAGGACAACAACCTCCCGATGCTGGTCTTCGAGCTGCTCGCGGAGGGCAATATCGCGCGCGCGGTGAAGAGTGAGAAGATCGGCACACTCATCAGCCAGGATTCTGTCCGGGCCTGAGCAGCAACCAGCCGCACCGGACGGAGCCGCCGCCGCGAGGCCGCGCCGCCGGAACCGGTCGGAACAACCGCAGATGAACCGGACAGGGAGATCACAGTGATCGAAGAGACCCTCCTCGACGCCGAGGAGAAGATGGAGAAGGCCGTCGCCCACGCCAAGGACGACTTCGCCGCCATCCGCACCGGCCGCGCGCACCCGGCGATGTTCGCCAAGATCGTCGCGGAGTACTACGGCGCCGTGACGCCGATCAACCAGCTGGCGTCCTTCTCCGTGCCGGAGCCCCGGATGGCGGTCGTCTCGCCGTTCGACAAGACCGCGCTGAAGGCCATCGAGCAGGCGATCCGCGACTCCGACCTGGGCGTCAACCCGTCGAACGACGGCTCCATCATCCGGGTCGTGCTCCCCGAGCTCACCGAGGAGCGCCGCCGGGAGTTCATCAAGGTCGCCCGCGGCAAGGGCGAGGACGCCAAGGTCTCGATCCGCGCCGTGCGCCGCAAGGCCAAGGACGCCATCGACAAGCTGGTCAAGGA
The DNA here is from genome assembly GCF_042957205.1 of Kitasatospora sp. NPDC008115. NCBI lineage: Bacteria > Bacillati > Actinomycetota > Actinomycetes > Kitasatosporales > Streptomycetaceae > Kitasatospora > Kitasatospora sp. NPDC008115. The sequence continues at coordinate 76,782 of NZ_JBIBHU010000032.1, forward strand.
CGGCGAGGTCGGCGAGGACGACGGCCGCCGCGCCGAGAAGGAGCTCGACGACACCACGGCCAAGTACGTGGCCTCCGTCGACGAGCTGCTGAAGCACAAGGAAGCCGAGCTGCTCGAGGTCTGATGAACGACGCCCCTGACGCCCCTGGCTACTGGGGCCCGTCCGACCAGCAGTACCAGCCGTATCCGCCGTACCAGCCTGCGCAGGGACCCGCCGCCCCTGCGCGGGCTGCCGGCGTACCCGGGCACCCGGCGCAGCAGCCCGCGCCGTACGGACCGCCGTACGGCGCGAACGACCCCGGCCACCGAACGGGTCACTCCCAGCAGCCTCCGGTGTACTGGGACCCGGACGCGGAGGAGACTCAGGTCATGCCTCCCGTTCCGGCCGACCCGGGCCCGCAGCCCGTGCCCCCGCCCGGGACCGACCCCGCCGAGGGGCCGGCCCGGGAGTCGGGCCGGCTGAGCGGACCGCTGTTCCGCGACGAGCAGCCCGGGGCGGCGGAGCCGGGTGCGTCGGAGACGGTCGTGCTGCGCGCGATCACCGACGACACCCCGCCGCCCGCCCCCGCGGGCGGGCCGCACCCCGGCGCGCCGGGCGGACCGGCGGCGGGGCAGCCCTTCGTCGTGCCGTCGTCCCACCCAGGGCAGGAGACACCCGTGGCCCAGGCCGATCCGCAGCCTCAGCCGCCGCAGCGCAAACAGCGCGGTGGCCGCAACCTCCAGGCCGCGATAGGCGTGGGCGTCGGCCTCGGCGCGGTGATCGTCGCCTCGCTGTTCGTCGTCAAGGCCCTGTTCCTGGTCGTGGTGATCGCGGCGGTGTCGGTCGGAGTCTGGGAGCTGACCAGTCGGCTGGCCGAGCGCAAGGAGATCAAGGCGCCGCTGGTGCCGCTGGTCGCGGGCGGCATCGCGATGGTCGCCACCGGCTACTGGTCGGGGATCCAGTGGGCGGCGGCCTCGCTGGCGCTCACCGGGCTCGCGGTGATGGTCTGGCGGATGGCCGAGCCGCCGGAGAACTACCTGCGGGACATAACGGCGGGCATCTTCACCGCCTTCTACGTCCCGTTCCTCGCCACCTTCGTGGCGATGATGCTGGCGGCCGACGACGGTCCGCAGCGGATCGTGCTCTTCCTCATCGTCACGGTGTGCAGCGACACCGGGGCGTACGCGGTGGGCTACAAGTTCGGCAGGACCAAGCTGGCGCCGACGATCAGCCCGGGCAAGACCCGCGAGGGCCTGGCCGGCGGCATCGGCCTGTCGATGCTGGCGGGCGCGCTGCTGATGGAGCTGATCATCGACGGCGGCAGCTGGTGGCAGGGCCTGATCCTGGGCGGCTGCGCGGCGGTCACCGCGACCCTGGGCGACCTGGGCGAGTCGATGATCAAGCGCGACCTGGGCATCAAGGACATGGGCACGCTGCTGCCCGGCCACGGCGGCATCATGGACCGGCTGGACTCGCTGCTGCCGACCGCCCCGGTGGTCTGGCTGCTGCTGGCGGCCTTCGTCGGCAGCTGAGACCGCCACCCCGCGCACCGGGGCCCCGGACGCCCGGCGTCCGGGGCCCCCGCGCGTCTGCGACACTGGAACAACCATGCCTAAGCCCGGAGAACTCACCTTTGTCGCGCCGCGCGGCGCCAAGCCCCCGCGACACCTCGCCGACCTGAGCCCCGCCGAGCGCAAGGAGGCCGTCGCCGAGCTGGGCGAGCAGCCGTTCCGCGCGAAGCAGCTCTCCAACCACTACTTCGGCCGGATGTCGAACGACCCGGCGAACTGGACGGACATCCCCGCCGCCAGCCGGGAGAAGCTCACCGGGAGCCTGCTGCCCGAGCTGATGTCGGTGGTGCGGCACGTGTCCTGCGACGACGACACCACCCGCAAGACGCTCTGGAAGCTGTTCGACGGCACCCTCGTCGAGTCGGTGCTGATGCGCTACCCGGACCGGGTCACCATGTGCATCAGCTCGCAGGCCGGCTGCGGCATGAACTGCCCGTTCTGCGCCACCGGCCAGGCGGGGCTGACCCGCAACCTGTCCACCGGCGAGATCGTCGAGCAGATCGCCGCCGGGATGCGGGCGCTCAAGGCCGGCGAGATCCCCGGCGGCGAGGCCCGGCTCTCCAACGTGGTCTTCATGGGCATGGGCGAGCCGCTGGCCAACTACAACCGGGTGCTGGCCGCGATCCGCCGGCTGACCGACCCGGCGCCGGACGGCTTCGGCCTCTCCCAGCGCGGCATCACCGTCTCCACCGTCGGCCTGGTCCCGGCGATGAACCGGCTCGCCGACGAGGGGCTCAGCTGCCGCCTGGCGCTGTCGCTGCACGCGCCGGACGACGAGCTGCGCGACGAGCTGGTGCCGGTCAACACCCGCTGGAAGGTCGCCGAGGTGCTGGACGCGGCGTGGAACTACGCCGAGAAGTCCGGCCGCCGGATCTCCATCGAGTACGCGCTGATCAAGGACATCAACGACCAGGCGTGGCGGGCCGACCTGCTCGGCCGGCTGATCAAGAACCACCGGGTGCACGTCAACCTGATCCCGCTGAACCCCACCCCGGGCTCCAAGTGGACGGCCTCCCGGCCCGAGGACGAGCGCGAGTTCGTCCGGCGGCTCCAGTCGCACGGCGTGCCGACCACGGTCCGCGACACCCGCGGCCAGGAGATCGACGGTGCCTGCGGCCAGCTCGCGGCGGCCGGCTGACGGTAGGAGGGCGGCCGGGGCAGGAGAGGCGCGCGGGTCAGCGGAGTCCGGCGGCGGCCAGCGCCGCGGTCACCCCGCCGGTGACCAGCAGGACGGTGCCGGCCATCAGGGTCCGCAGCACGACGGCTCCGAACAGCAGCCGGGGCGCCGCGCCGAGCCGCAGCAGCGCCTCGGCGACGCCCTGGCGGGCGCTGCGCAGCTCGGCCAGCCGGACGGCCACCGCGCCGGCCGTGCAGCCCAGCACCAGCCCGGCCTCGACCGCGGGCAGCACATCCGCACTGCCGGGTTCGCCGAGCCAGTAGCGGACGGTGGTGAGCACCATCGCCAGCACCAGGGCCAGCACGGCCAGCGGCGCCCCGAGCCGGCGGGCCTGCGCGGTGAGGCCGCGCCCGGCGAGCAGTCGCAGCGGGGTCGGCCGGCCGAGCGCCAGCAGCCGTCCGGCCCAGCCGAGCAGCGGGCCGGTGAGCAGGGCGAGGCCGAGCGCGGAGGCGGCCCATCCGCCGAGCGCGGCGGTGCTGGTGGTGCCGAGCCCGGCCGGCAGGTGGATCGGGCGGCCGTCGGCCGCGGCGCCGGGGCGCAGCGCGATGAGTTCCAGGGCGAGGCCGCTGACGACGAGGCCGATCGGCAGGGCGAGCCGCCAGGGGCCGAAGCCGGTCGGCTCGGGCCGGGTGCGGCCGGGCAGCGTCTCGGCGTGCGGCACGGCGCCGGCCGCGGCGAGGCCGGCGGTGAGCGGGACGAGTGCGAGCAGGACGACCGGGGCGGCGGCCGGGAGGGCCACGCCCATGCCGAGTTCGTCGGCGAGCCGTGGCCCGGCGATGTCGTTGCGCAGGATCAGGAAGAGCAGCAGGGTGAGGCTGGCGCCGGTGCCGCAGGCGAGCGCGACCTCGCCGGCGATCAGGGCGCGGATCCGGCGGGCCCCGGCTCCGGCGGTGGTGAGGCCGGTGATCCGTTCGGCCCGCCGGGCGGGCAGCGCGCGGGCGGCGACGGCGGCGAACCAGGCGACCGCGGCCAGCGGCGGCAGGCACCACAGCAGCCGGACCAGCGCGTCGGAGCCGGCGGCCGGGTCGCTCATGGCGCGGCCGAGGGCGCGCAGCAGGAAGGCGGCGACGACCGAGCCGGCCAATGCGGTCAGCAGCCAGCGGCCGAGGTCGAGGGCCCGGTAGCCGCGGGCCAGGCGGAGGTAGAACACGTCGACCCTCTCAGCGGCCGGCGGCCGGGACGGCGGTGACCCCGGCCGGTCCGGGGGCGGCGGGGCCGCGCGGAACGGGCGCGGCGGGGCCGGTGAGGCGTCCGTCGACGAGGGCGACGGCGCGGTCCGCGTACCGGACGAGCTCGGGGTCGTGGGTGGCCAGCACGAGGGTGAGCTGGTGGGAGCGGGCCGCGCTGGTCAGTATCCGCAGGACCTGCTCGGCGGTCTCGCGGTGCAGCGGCGCGGTGGGGTCGTCGGCGAAGACGATCGGGGGGAGCGGGGCGAGGGCCCGGGCGACGGCGATCCGCTGGCGCTGGCTCTGCACCAGCCGGTCGGGCCTGACCTTGGCGAGGTCGCCGATGTCCAGGCGGTCCAGCCACTCGTCGGCGGCGGTGTGGGCGGCCTTGCCACCGGCGCCGGCCAGCAGCAGCGGCAGGGCGACGTTCTCCCGGGCGGTCAGTTCGGGCACCAGGTGCGGCTCGGAGCCGACGAAGCCGAAGCGGTCGCGGCGCAGCCGTTCCCGGCCGGCCCGGCCGAGGGTGTGCACGGGGGCGCTGTTGAACCAGACCTCGCCCTCGTCGACCGGGAGCAGCGCGGACAGGCAGCCGAGCAGGGTGCTCTTGCCGGAGCCGCGCGGGCCGGTGACGGCGAGGACCTCGCCCTCCCGGACCCCGATCGAGACGCCGCGCAGCGCGGGGGTGCCGTGATGGGACTTGACGATCCCCCGGGCCCACAGCACGTCGTTGTCAGGAGGGGCCGCTGCCATGAGGTTCCGTCCTGGGGGCCGCAGGGATATGACAGTCGTCAGATTAGAACGATCGGGCCTGGGCGCGGGCGCGGCACACTGCTCCATCCAGGGCAAATCACCCGCAATCAGGCGTGTTTGATCCGAAGAGCGGTGTGAAATCCGGGGAACGCCGCAGGGCGGCCCCGCCGAAGCGGGACCGCCCTGTGACGGAGGGTGGGAAGAAAAGCCGGAGGGTCAGAGCTTCGCCCACGCGTCGGTGAGGCTGGTCCGCAGGATCTGCTCGATCTCGTCGAAGGTCGACTGGTCGGAGATCAGCGGCGGGGCCAGCTGGATGACCGGGTCGCCACGGTCGTCGGCGCGGCAGTACAGGCCGTTGTCGAAGAGGGCCTTCGACAGGAAGCCGTAGAGGACGCGCTCGACCTCCTCGTCGTTGAACGACTCCTTGGTGACCTTGTCCTTCACGAGCTCGATGCCGTAGAAGTAGCCGTTGCCGCGGACGTCGCCGACGATCGGCAGGTCGCGCAGCTTGCCCAGGGTGCCCAGGAACGCGGCCTCGTTGTCGAGCACGTGCTGGTTCAGGCCCTCGCGCTCGAAGATGTCGAGGTTGGCCAGCGCCACCGCGGAGGAGACCGGGTGGCCGCCGAAGGTGTAGCCGTGCAGGAAGGTGTTGTCACCCTTGTAGAACGGCTCGGCGATGCGGTCCGAGACGATCGTGGCGCCGATCGGGGAGTAGCCCGAGGTCATGCCCTTGGCGCAGGTGATCATGTCGGGCTGGTAGCCGAACTTGTCGGCGCCGAACATGGTGCCCAGGCGGCCGAAGGCGCAGATGACCTCGTCCGAGACCAGCAGCACGTCGTGGCGGTCGCAGATCTCGCGCAGGCGCTGGAAGTAGCCGGGCGGCGGCGGGAAGCAGCCACCGGCGTTCTGCACCGGCTCGACGAAGACGGCGGCGACGGTGTCGGCGCCCTCGTTGAGGATGGCCACCTCGATCTCGTCGGCGCACCAGCGGCCGTAGGCCTCGGGGTCGACCGTGCCGTCGGGGCCCGCGAGGAAGGCCGGGGCGCGGTAGATGTTGGTGTTCGGGGCCTTGTGGGTGCCCGGCACCAGCGGCTCGAACGGGGCCTTCAGGCCCGGCAGGCCGGTGATGGACAGCGCGCCCTGCGGGGTGCCGTGGTAGGCGACGGCGCGGGAGATGACCTTGTACTTGGTCGGCTTGCCGATCAGCTTGAAGTACTGCTTGGCGAGCTTCCAGGCGGTCTCGACGGCCTCGCCGCCACCGGTGGAGAAGAAGACCTTGTTCAGGTCGCCCGGGGCGTAGTTGGCCAGGCGCTCGGCCAGCTCGACGGCCTTCGGGTGGGCGTAGCTCCACACCGGGAAGAAGGCGAGCTCCTTGGCCTGCTTGGCGGCGGCCTCGGCGAGCTCCTCACGGCCGTGGCCGGCCTGGACGACGAACAGGCCGGCGAGGCCGTCGAGGTACTTGCGTCCCTTGTCGTCCCAGACGTAGGTGCCCTCGCCCTTGACGATCGTCGGCACGGGGGAGTTCTCGTACGACGACATGCGGGTGAAGTGCATCCACAGGTGGTCGTAGGCGGTCTTGGAAAGGTCCTTCTGCGCCGGGTCGGCTGTCATCGGGTGCCCCAGGTGTAGGTCTGTTTCCGGAGCTTCAGGTAAACGAAGCTCTCGGTGCTCCGCACGCCGGGAAGCGCGCGGATGCGCTTGTTGATCATTTCGAGCAGGTGCTCGTCGTCCTCGCAGACCAGTTCGGCCAGGAGGTCGAACGAGCCCGCGGTGCAGACGACGTAGTCGACCTCGTCGAGGGCGGCCAGCGCGTCGGCGACGGGTTCGATGTCGCCCTCGACCCGGATTCCGACCATCGCCTGGCGGGTGAAGCCGACGGTGAGCGGGTCCGTGACGGCGACGATCTGCATCACGCCCTGGTCGAGCAGCTTCTGGACGCGCTGCCGCACGGCCGCCTCGGACAGGCCGACGGCCTTGCCGATGGCGGCGTACGGGCGGCGCCCGTCCTCCTGGAGCTGCTCGATGATCGCCTTGGAGGCGGCGTCGAGGGGAACGCTGGCGTTCCGGTCGCGGTTGGCCACGTCGCCACTGTGCCCGATCGGTCCCGTGTTCGCAAGCGCGGCATCTGCTGATTTCGTCGTGATCTTGGAAAACGCATGCGGATTTCATCGTCTCGGAGCTGCGAGCCTGTCGATACCAGCAGTGGTCGGGCTACCCTGGCTGCGGTACGCGCGCGGCCCCGCAGCGCCGCGCGCATTCCGCCGAACCAGTGGACCGCGGCACTTGCGGCGCGGCCACTCGGCGCCCTTCGTCGGCCGGTCCGGTCGACGTACCATGGCGCCGGATTCTGCAACGCCGCAGGCCGAGACCGAGGAGAGACCCGTGAGCGACCTTCGCACGCTGCGCAACTACATCAACGGTGAGTTCGTCGATGCGGCCGACGGCCGCACGCTCGACATCGTCGACCCCACCACCGGCGAGGTCTACGCGACGTCCCCGCTGTCCGGCGCCTCCGACGTGGACGCCGCCATGGACGCCGCCGCGGCCGCGTTCCCGATCTGGCGGGACACCACCCCGAGCACCCGGCAGAAGGTTCTGCTCAAGGTCGCCGACGCGGTCGAGGCCCGCGCCGACGAGCTGGTGGACGCCGAGTGTCGCAACACCGGCAAGCCGCGGGCGCTGACCCTCTCCGAGGAGATCGGCCCGATGGTCGACCAGATCCGGTTCTTCGCCGGTGCCGCCCGCCTGCTGGAGGGCAAGGCCGCCGGTGAGTACATGGACGGCATGACCTCGATCGTCCGCCGCGAGCCGGTCGGCGTCTGCGCCCAGGTCGCGCCGTGGAACTACCCGATGATGATGGCGGTCTGGAAGTTCGCCCCGGCCATCGCCGCCGGCAACACCGTGGTGCTGAAGCCCTCCGACACCACCCCGGCCTCCACCGTGCTGCTGGCCGAGATCATCGGCGGCGTGCTCAACGAGCTGGAGCTGCCGACCGGCGTCTTCAACGTGATCTGCGGCGACCGCGAGACCGGCCGCCTGATGGTCGAGCACAGCACCCCGGCGATGGCCTCCATCACCGGCTCGGTGCGCGCCGGCATCCAGGTCGCCGAGTCCGCCTCCAAGGACGTCAAGCGCGTCCACCTGGAGCTGGGCGGCAAGGCCCCGGTCGTGGTTTTCGAGGACGCCGACATCGCCGAGGCCGTCGAGGGCATCTCGGTCGCGGGCTTCTTCAACGCCGGCCAGGACTGCACCGCCGCCACCCGCGTGCTGGTGCACGAGTCGATCCACGACGCCTTCGTCGAGGCGCTGGCCAAGGCCGCCGCCGAGACCAGGACCGGTGGCGTGGACGACGAGGACGTGCTCTACGGCCCGCTGAACAACGCCAACCAGCTGAAGCAGGTCTCCGGCTTCATCGAGCGCCTGCCGGAGCACGCCAAGGTCGAGGCCGGCGGCCACCGGGTCGGCGACAAGGGCTTCTTCTACGCCCCGACCGTCGTCTCCGGCCTGCGCCAGGACGACGAGATCGTCCAGAACGAGGTCTTCGGCCCGGTCATCACCGTCCAGCGGTTCACCGACGAGGACCAGGCCGTCGGCTACGCCAACGGCGTCGAGTTCGCGCTGGCCTCCTCGGTGTGGACCAAGGACCACGCCCGTGCCATGCGGATGTCGCGCCGCCTGGACTTCGGCTGCGTCTGGATCAACACCCACATCCCGCTGGTCGCCGAGATGCCGCACGGCGGCTTCAAGAAGTCCGGCTACGGCAAGGACCTGTCGTCCTACGGCTTCGAGGACTACACCCGGGTCAAGCACGTCATGACCGCGATCTGATGAGCTGCTGATCGCTTGATCGGGCCATGGGCCCGGGCCTGCAAGGGCCCGGGCCCGTGTCTTTGCACCCTGTCGGCCGTTGGCGTGACCGGCTGACAGGATGGACCTCCATTTCGGCCGGAGGAGTCCCTAGCCTTGCCGCATGAGCATCCCCACCGCTGACTCAGCCGCCGGCCAGGCCGTCAAGGCCGCCGACCGCGCGCACGTCTTCCACTCGTGGTCCGCCCAGGCGCTGATCGACCCCCTCGCGGTGGCCGGCGCCGAGGGCTCGTACTTCTGGGACTACGACGGCAACCGCTACCTCGACTTCTCCTCCCAGTTGGTCAACACCAACATCGGCCACCAGCACCCGAAGGTGGTCGCGGCGATCCAGGAGCAGGCGGCGAAGCTCTGCACCATCGCCCCCGGCTTCGCGGTCGAGTCGCGCAGCGAGGCCGCCCGGCTGATCGCCGAGCGCACCCCGGGCGACCTCGACAAGATCTTCTTCACCAACGGCGGCGCCGAGGCCAACGAGAACGCCATCCGGCTGGCCCGGCTGCACACCGGCCGGCAGAAGGTGCTCTCCACCTACCGCTCGTACCACGGCGCCACCGCCAACGCGATCGCCCTGACCGGCGACCCGCGCCGCTGGGCCAACGAGACCGGCGTCTCCGGCATCGTGCACTTCTGGGGCCCCTACCCGTACCGCTCCAACTTCCACGCCGAGAACGAGGCGCAGGAGTGCGAGCGCGCGCTGGCCCACCTGGAGCAGGTGCTCGCCTTCGAGGGCCCCGGCACCGTCGCGGCGATCATCCTGGAGACCGTGGTCGGCACCGCGGGCATCCTCGTCCCGCCGCCCGGCTACCTGGCCGGCGTGCGGGAGATCTGCGACCGCCACGGCATCGTCTTCATCCTCGACGAGGTGATGGCCGGCTTCGGCCGCACCGGCGAGTGGTTCGCCGCCGACCACTGGGGCGTCACCCCCGACCTGCTCACCTTCGCCAAGGGCGTCAACTCCGGCTACGTCCCGCTCGGCGGTGTGGCGATCAGCGCCGAGATCGCCGCCACCTTCGCGGAGCGGCCCTTCCCCGGCGGCCTCACCTACTCCGGCCACCCGCTGGCCTGCGCCTCCGCGGTGGCGACCATCAACACGATGGCCGAGGAGGGCATCGTCGAGAACGCCAGGCACATCGGCGAGACCGTGCTCGGCCCCGGCCTGCGCGAACTGGCCGAGCGCCACCCGTCCGTCGGCGAGGTGCGCGGGCTCGGCGTCTTCTGGGCGCTCGACCTGGTCCGCGACCGTGCCACCCGCGAGCCGCTGGTGCCGTACAACGCGGCCGGTGCCGCCAACGCGCCGATGGCCGAGCTGGCCGCCGCCTGCAAGCAGCGCGGGCTGTGGCCGTTCGTCAACATGAACCGCTTCCACGTCGTCCCGCCGTGCACCGTCACCGAGGAGGAGGCGAAGACCGGCCTCGCCGTCCTCGACGAGGTGCTGTCGCTCACCGACGCGCACACCGTCTGACACCCCGACAGGACGGCCCCGGGCGCTCCCCCCGTGCGCCCGGGGCCGTTCCACGCCCCGGAGGCCCCAGCATGCCCAGCACCATCCAGACCCGCCGCCCGAACGGGGCCCGCCGGCCGAGCCGCCGCCGGGTGCTCGGCGCCACCGCCGGACTGTTCGGGACCGCCGCCCTGACCGGCTGCGGCATCCCGTCCGCCTACGTCGACGAGGACCGCCGCTCCGCCCCCGACCGCTCGGAGGGCGAGAAGCGGCTGGGCTTCTCCAACTGGACCCAGTACATCGACACCGACGACGACGGCGGGCGCCCCACCCTGGACGACTTCACCGAGCGGACCGGGATCAAGGTCACCTACACCGAGGACATCAACGACAACGACGAGTTCTTCGGCAAGATGGGGCCGGTGCTCACCCAGGGCACCGACCCCGGGCGCGACCTCATGGTGGTCAGCGACTGGATGGTCGGCCGGTACATCGCGCTCGGCTGGGTGCAGGCCATGGACCGGGCCAACCTGCCCAACGTCACCGCGCAGCTCGACCCCCAGCTCGCCGACCCGGCGGTCGACCCGGGGCGCCGGCACAGCGTGCCCTGGCAGTCCGGGATCACCGGCATCGCCTACAACCGCAGGGAGCTCGGCCGCGAGCTGAAGTCCGTCTCCGACCTCTGGGCACCCGACCTGAAGGGCCGGGTCACCCTGTTCGCCGGACTGGACGAGGCGCTCGGCCTGCTGATGCTCTCGCAGGGCGCCGACATCACGGCCTTCACCGAGGACGACGCGCACCGGGCGATGGACCTGGTGCAGCGGATGGTCGACGGCCGGCACGTCCGCCGGTTCACCGGCAACGACTACACCGGTGACCTGGCCTCCGGCGCCGCGCTGGCCTGCCAGGCGTACTCGGGCGACGCCGTCCAGCTGACGGCCGAGAACCCGGACATCGCCTTCGTGGTGCCCGAGGAGGGCGGCGAGCTCTGGGCCGAGAGCCTGCTGATCCCCAACCGGGCCGCGCACAAGCGCAACGCCGAGCTGCTGATCGACCACTACTACCGGCCCGAGGTGGCCGCCGAGCTGGCCACCGCCGTGCAGTACATCTGCCCGGTGCCGGCCGCCCGCGAGGTACTGGCGGCCGGCGGGGACCGGGAGAAGGCCGAGCTGGCGGAGCACCCGCTGGTCTTCCCGACCGAGGAGATGCGCGGTCGGCTGCGCACCATGCGCGACGTCACCTCCGCCGAGCGGCCCGGCCTGCACAAGGTGTGGACCCGCATCACCGGCGTCTGACCCGCGACCGGCCGTCGGCTAGCGGCGCACGGCGTCCAGCGCGAGCAGGGCGACGTGCAGCGAGAGGCAGGACTCCACCTGGTCGAGGTCGACCCCGAGGATCCGCTCGACCTTGTGCAGCCGGTCGTAGAAGGACGGCCGGGACAGGTGCGCGGCGTCCGCGGCGGCCGACTTGTTGCGCCCCTGCTCCAGGTAGATCCGCAGCATCTGCACCAGCTGGCCGTTGTGCTCGGCGTCGAAGGCGAGCAGCGGGCCCAGCTCCCGTTCGACGTAGGTCTGCAGCCGGGCGTCGTCGCGCAGCAGGTGCAGCAGACCGCGCAGCCGCACGTCGGGCAGCCGGTAGTACGACGCCGTCCGGCCGCCGGGCACGTCGTGCAGCGCGGCGTCGGCGACCTGGGTGGCCTCCAGCAGGGTGCGCCGGGCGTCGCGGACCGAGCCCACCGAGGAGCCGACCGCGACCACCGGCGCCGGCGCGGCCGGGTCCCTGGCCGCCTCGGCGGCCAGCCGGCGCAGCGCCGCGGCGAAGGCGTCCAGCGCGGCGTGCTCGTCCTGCTGGGGGCCGAGCGCGATCAGCACGCCGACGCCGTCGTCGTCCAGCGCGCCGACCAGCGCGGAGAGCCGGCAGGCGCGCACGGCGCTCGCGGCCAGCTCGGTGAAGTCGCGCAGCCGGGCCTGCGCCTCCAGCGCGGCGGGGATCGGGCCGCGCCGCTGGCGCAGCACCGCGCCGACCAGCCGCCTGCCCTCCAGCGGGACGCCGAGCGCCTGGGCGCGCAGCGCCACCTCGGAGACGGTCAGCGCGTGGGTGAGGATGCCGGAGAGCAGGGTGCGGTGGGTCTGGCGCTCCAGGCTCTCCCGGTCGCGGACCACCAGCCGGTTGAGCGCCAGCGCGGAGGCGCCGCGCTCCAGCAGCATGGTGAACGGGTGCGGGCCTCCCTCCGGCAACTGCCCCGGCTCCTGCACCAGGACCAGCCGCCCCCAGTCCTGGCCGCGGGCGCCGACCGTGGTGACCAGCCAGCCGCTGCGCGGGTCGTGGCCGGTGCGCCCGGGCGGGCGGACCCCGCGCGAGCGGCGCTCCCAGTCCTCCAGCAGCTCCGTCTCGGGCCGCCCGGCGGGGTCGTGGGCGAGCACCTGGTGGGCGAGGTTCTCCAGGACGACCGGGGCGCCGGCGAGGCGGGCCACCTGGCGGACCACCTCGGCCGGTTCGGCGCCCTCCACGACCAGCTCGTTGAAGACCTGGTGGATCGCCTCGGAGGTGCGCAGCTGTTCCAGCTGGGCGTTGACCACCAGGGCGTGCACCGCCTCGGTGACGGCGACGAAGCGCAGCTCGCGGCGGAGCGCGATCAGCGGCAGGCCGCGCTGCTCGGCGGCGTGCACCAGGGCGCGCGGCAGGGTGTCGAAGTAGCGCCGGCCGAACTCGATGACCAGCCCGGCCGCCCCGATGTCGGCGAGTTCGCGCACGTACCGGGCCAGGCCCTCGCGGTCCTCGGGGAGCGCGATGCCGGTGCTCAGCACCAGTTCGCCGCCCTGCAGCATGCCCGCGACGTCGGGCAGCTCGCTGACGTGCACCCAGCGGACCGGGCGTTCCAGGTGATCGCCGCCGGCCACCACCTGGGGCAGGCCGCGGCGCATCACCTCCAGGTCGAGCACACGGGCGACGGTGGGGAGCATCGCGGCCTCCAGGGTTCAGAGTGTCAAGGAAATCATCCATCGCGGCGACGACCTGTTGCCCTGGCCGACGCCTTGCACCCTGTAAGGCGCTTCACGCCGAGATTGTCGCAGTGGCCCTTGTCACGCCCCGGCGGCAACGGGCATGGTCAGCGGGTCGGCAGTGGCGAGACCCCGGACGTCACCGGTGATCAACCGGCCGGACGCCCCGTACCGCGTCCGGCGCCCCGCGCCCGGCCCGTACGCCCGGGCGGCCGCGGACGGCGCCGGTGCGGCCCTCGGCCCGCCGGCACGTGCAGCATGGCGGGGCCGGCGCGGCCGTCCGTGCGGCACACGAACCACCGGGACTTGGAGGAAGACATGGACCTGACCGACTTCGGCGCGGGCGCGCAGTACATCGCGGGCCGGTGGAGCCGGGGGAGCGGCGCTCCCTTCCAGGTCGTCAACCCGGCCTACGGCAGCGTCGTCGAGGAGGTCACCCTGGCCTCCACCGACCAGGTCGACGAGGCCGTGGCCGCCGCCCGGGCCGCCCTGCCCGAGTGGGCCGGCGCCACTCCCGGCGCCCGTTCCGAGGCGCTGACCCGGCTGGCCGGCGTCCTCACCGGAGCGGCCGCCGACCTCGCCCGGGTCGAGACCGCGCAGACCGGCAAGCCGGTCAAGCTCTCCACCGAGTTCGACGTCCCCGGCACCATCGACAACGCCGCCTTCTTCGCCGGGGCCGCCCGCAACCTGGAGGGCAAGGCGGCGGGCGAGTACTCCGGCGACCACACCTCCTACGTGCGGCGCGAGGCGATCGGCGTCGTAGGGTCCGTCTCGCCCTGGAACTACCCGCTGCAGATGGCCGCCTGGAAGATCCTCCCGGCCATCGCGGCCGGCAACACCATCGTCCTCAAGCCGGCCGAGCTGACCCCGCTGACCTCGCTGATGTTCGCCCGGGCCTGCACCCTGGCCGGCATCCCGGACGGCGTGGTCAACGTCGTGACCGGCGACGGGCGGACCGCCGGGGAGCACCTGGTCTCGCACCCGGACGTCGCGATGGTCTCCTTCACCGGCTCCACCGCGGTCGGCAAGCGGGTCGCCGAACTCGCCACCGCGACCGTCAAGCGCACCCACCTGGAACTCGGCGGCAAGGCCCCGTTCGTGGTCTTCGACGACGCCGACCTGGACGCCGCCGTGCACGGTGCGGTCGCCGCCTCGCTGATCAACGGCGGCCAGGACTGCACCGCCGCCACCCGCGCCTACGTCCAGCGGCCGCTCTACGACGCCTTCGTGGCCGGGGTGGCCGAGCTGTACGGCGCGATCCGGCTGGGCGACCCGCTCGACCCGCGGACCGACCTCGGCCCGCTGGTCTCCTTCACCCACCGCGACCGGGTGGCCGGCTTCGTCGAGCGCGCCCGCGGCTACGCGACCGTGGTCACCGGCGGCGGCGCTTCCGGGAAGGGCCACGACGGCACCGACCTCACCCGCGGCGCCTACTACCGCCCCACCCTGATCACCGGCGCCGCCCAGGACAGCGAGGTCGTCCAGGGCGAGATCTTCGGCCCGGTCCTGGTCGTGCTGCCCTTCGACAGCGACGACGAGGGCCTGCGGCTGGCCAACGACACCCCCTACGGCCTGGCCGCCTCGGCCTGGACCGGCAATGTGCACCGCTCGCTGCGCGCCACCCGGGAGATCGCGGCGGGCTGCGTCTGGGTCAACGACCACATCCCGATCATCAGCGAGATGCCGCACGGCGGCTACAAGTCCTCCGGCTACGGCAAGGACATGTCGCAGTACTCGCTGGACGAGTACACCCAGGTCAAGCACGTCATGTTCGACACCACCGCAGTCGCCCGCAAGGACTGGCACCGCACCGTCTTCGGAGACAGATAACCGGACCGGGTGGACCCCCACACCCCCTTCGCCCCCCAGGAGGCCCGTCCCATGGCGTTCAACGAGCTCACCGACGGACTGTCGGAACCGGTCCGAAAGGCCTGGGAACGCAGTCTGACCAGTGGCCGGGCCGCCCTCAGCCGGCGCACCGTGCTGCGCGCCGCCGCCCTCACCGCCGGCGCGGGCTCACTGGCCGCCTGCGGCATCCCGCCGGCCAGGAACGCCAACGGGACCGGCGACTCCACCGCGAACGCCGCCAAGGACCTCTCGGAGAGCGAGCGGGAGGTCAACTTCTCCAACTGGCCGCTCTACATCGACGCCGACGAGAACGACAAGGAGAAGCACGGCACCCTGGAGGCCTTCACGGCCGCCACCGGCATCAAGGTCAGGTACACCGAGGACGTCAACGACAACGTCGAGTTCTTCGGCAAGGTCAAGCCTCAGCTCGCGGCCGGCCAGGACACCGGCCGCGACCTGATGGTGCTCACCGACTGGATGGCCGCCCGGATGATCCGCCTCGGCTGGGCGCAGAAACTCACCCCGGCCAACGTCACCACCGCCATCACCACCATCGACTCCCGCTTCCGCGCCCCGGACTGGGACCCGGGCCGGCTCTACAGCTACCCGTGGGCCGGCATCCAGGTGGTCGTCGCCTACAACAGGAAGGCCACCAAGGGGAAGGAGGTCACCAGCGTCGCCCAGCTGCTGGAGGACCCCGACCTCAAGGGACGGGTGACCTTCCTCTCCGAGATGCGCGACAGCATCGGCATCACCCTGCTGGACATGGGCAAGGACCCGGCGAAGTTCACCGCCGACGACTACGCGGCCGCCGTCGCCCGGCTGCAGAAGGCCGTCGACAACAAGCAGATCCGCCGCTTCACCGGCAACGACTACGGCCAGGAGCTCTCCTCCGGCGACATCGCCGCCTGCGTCGCCTGGGGCGGCGACCTGATCCAGCTGCGCGCCGACAACCCCGACATCGAGTTCGTCATTCCCGAGAAGGGCTTCGTGAGCAGCACCGACAACCTGCTGGTCCCGGCCAAGGCCCAGCACAAGGCGAACGCCGAGAAGCTGATCGACTTCTACTATCAGCCGAAGATCGCGGCGCAGCTGACCGCGGGCATCGGCTTCGTCTCCGCCGTCAGCGGCATGCCGGAGGAACTGGCCGCCATCGCCCCGGACAGCGCGGCCAACCCGCTGGTCGTCCCCACCCCCGAGATGGCGGCCAAGGCGCACGTCTTCCGGACCCTCACCGAGGCCGAGGAGAGCGACTTTGAGGAGAAGTTCTCCAAGCTCATCGGCGCCTGACCCCCACCGACGGCAGAGAAAACCAGAGAGACACCACCCATGACAGAGCAGCAGAGCTCCGCGGCCGCCGGCGGCGACGTCCGCCTCACCGGCATCGGCAAGACCTACGGCTCCTTCACCGCCGTCCACCCGCTGGACCTGACCGTCCCCCAGGGCTCCTTCTTCGCCCTGCTCGGCGCCTCGGGCTGCGGAAAGACCACCACCTTGCGGATGATCGCCGGGCTGGAGGAGCCCACCACCGGCACCGTCCTGATCGGCGGCCAGGACGTCACCCGGCTCCCCCCGTACAAGCGGCCGGTGAACACCGTCTTCCAGAGCTACGCGCTCTTCCCGCACCTCGACATCTTCGAGAACGTCGCCTTCGGCCTGCGCCGCCGCGGCCGGAAGGACGTCAGGAAGCAGGTCGACGACATGCTCGACCTGGTCGAACTCGGCCAGTACGCCCGCCGCAAGCCGCACCAGCTCTCCGGCGGCCAGCAGCAGCGCGTCGCCGTCGCCCGCGCGCTCATCAACCACCCCCAGGTGCTGCTCCTCGACGAGCCGCTCGGCGCCCTCGACCTCAAGCTCCGCCGCCAGATGCAGCTGGAGCTCAAGCGCATCCAGACCGAGGTCGGCATCACCTTCGTGCACGTCACCCACGACCAGGAGGAGGCCATGACCATGGCCGACACCATCGCGGTGATGAACGGCGGCCGGGTCGAGCAGCTCGGCGCCCCCGCCGAGCTCTACGAGAACCCCGCCACCACCTTCGTGGCCAACTTCCTCGGCCAGTCCAACCTGCTGGCCGCCGAGGTCACCGGCGCCGCCGGCGAGGACCTGCTGCTCACCGCCGCCGGTGCCCGGCTCGCCGTCCCCAAGGCCCGCTGCGCCACCGGCGCCACCCGGGTCCACCTGGGCGTGCGGCCGGAGAAGATCACCATCGAGCACGGCTCCGCCGAGGTCGCCGACGGCCGCAACCGGCTGGCCGGCACCGTCCTCGACTCCAGCTTCATCGGCGTCTCCACCCAGTACCTGGTCCGCACCGACGGCGGCCAGGAGGTCACCGTCTTCGAGCAGAACATGGAGCGCGACGCCCGGATCGTCCCCGGCGCCCCCGTCGTCCTGCACTGGAACCCGGCCCACTCCTTCGCCCTGGACGCCGCCCAGGCGATCGACGCGGGCACCGGGGAGGCCGCCGCATGACCACCACCACCCCGGCCGCGCCACCCGAGGTCGTCCCCCTCCCCGGCGCCGCCCCCAAGCCCCGGCGCCGGCTCACCCCGTACTGGCTGCTGCTGCCCGGCATCGCCTGGCTGGTCGTCTTCTTCGCGGTGCCGATGGTCTACCAGGCCTCCACCTCACTGCAGACCGGCTCGCTGGAGGACGGCTTCCGCGTCACCTGGCACGTCGCCACCTACTGGGACGCCCTGGCCGAGTACAAGTGGCACTTCCTCCGCTCGTTCGGCTACGCCGCCACGGCGACCGTGCTCTGCCTCGCCATCGGCTACCCGCTCGCCTACACCATCGCCTTCAAGGTGAGCCGGCGCTGGCGCAACGTGCTGCTGATCCTGGTCATCGCGCCGTTCTTCACCAGCTTCCTGATCCGCACCCTCGCCTGGAAGACCATCCTCTCGGACGGCGGCCCGGTGGTCGGTGCGCTGGACGCCCTGCACGTCCTCGACGTCACCGCCGCCCTCGGCCTCACCGAGGGGGACCGGGTGCTCGCCACCCCGCTCGCCGTGGTCTGCGGCCTCACCTACAACTTCCTGCCGTTCATGATCCTGCCGCTGTACACCTCGCTGGAGCGGATCGACCCGCGGCTGCACGAGGCCGCCGGCGACCTCTACGCCCGCCCGTTCACCACCTTCCGCAAGGTGACCTTCCCGATCTCGCTGCCCGGCGTGGTCGCCGGGACCCTGCTCACCTTCATCCCCGCCTCGGGCGACTACATCAACGCCCAGCTGCTGGGCTCGCCGAGCGAGCAGATGGTCGGCAACGGCATCCAGAAGCAGTTCCTGAACGTGCTCGACTACCCCACCGCGGCCGCGCTGAGCTTCATCCTGATGGCCCTGATCCTGGGCATCGTGACGGTCTACATGCGCAAGGCCGGGACGGAGGAACTGGTCTGATGTCCCGAGTGATCGCCTGGGTCCGCCGCAACCTGGTGGTGCTGGCCGGCCTGCTGGCCCTCGCCTACCTGGTGCTCCCCAACCTCGTCGTGCTGGCCTTCTCGTTCAACAAGCCGGTCGGCAAGTTCAACTACGAGTGGAACGAGTTCTCCACCGACGCCTGGACCGACCCCTGCGGCGTGGCCGACATGTGCCAGTCGCTCTCGCTCAGCCTGCGGATCGCGGTCGCCGCCACCATCGGCGCCACCGTCCTCGGCACCCTGGTCGCCTTCGCGCTGGCCCGCTACCGCTTCCGCGGCAAGGCCGCCACCAGTGCGATGATCTTCCTGCCGATGGCGATGCCCGAGGTCGTGATGGCCGCCTCGCTGGGCACCCTCTTTCTCAACATGCGCATCCCGTTCGGCTTCACCACGATCCTCATCGCGCACATCATGTTCTGCCTCAGCTTCGTGGTGACGGCGGTCAAGGCCCGCGTGATGAGCATGGATCCGAGGCTCGAACAGGCCGCCCAGGACCTCTACGCCACCCCCGCCCAGACCTTCCTGCGGGTCACCCTGCCGCTCGCCGCCCCCGGCATCGCGGCCGGCGCGCTGCTCAGCTTCGCGCTCTCCTTCGACGACTTCATCATCACCCAGTTCAACTCCGGCCCGACCACGGTCACCTTCCCGATGTTCGTCTGGGGCGCCTCGCAGCGCGGCATCCCGGTCCAGGTGAACGTCATCGGCACCGCGATGTTCATCGCCGCCGTCGCGCTCACCATCGGCGGCCAGTGGCTGGGGAACCGCCGCAAGGCCACCGCCTGACCGACCCGGCCGCCCGCCCGGCGTACCGTCGGGAGGCGGCCGACCGAACACCACCAATGTGCAGAAAGTGGCTGATAATGCATGGACTCCGCCCGCGCACTCAGTGACGCCAGGCCCACCCCTTTCTGGCTGGAGGACCCGGGCCGGCCGGCGGCACTGCCCACCCTCGTCGGCGACACCCGCTGCGACCTGCTGGTCGTCGGCGGCGGCTACTCCGGCCTCTGGACCGCCCTGATCGCCAAGGAGCGCGACCCCTCGCTGGACGTCGTCCTGGTCGAGGGCCAGGAAGTGGGCTGGGCCGCGTCCGGACGCAACGGCGGATTCTGCGCGGCCAGCCTCACCCACGGCTTCGGCAACGGCCTGCAGCGCTGGCCCGCCGAACTCGGGCAGCTGGAGCGCCTCGGCGTCGCCAACCTGGACGGCATCGAGGCCGCCCTGGAGCGCCACGGCATCGACGCCGAGTGGGAGCGGACCGGCGAGATCGACATCGCCACCCAGCCGCACCAGCTCGACGAACTGCACGAGATGGCCGAGGCCGTCGGCCGCTACGGCCTGGACGTCACCGTGCTCGACCGCGACGAACTGCGCGCCCAGGTCGACTCCCCGACCTTCCTCGGCGGGGTCTGGGACAAGGACGGCGTCGCCATGGTCCACCCGGCCAAGCTGGCCTGGGGCCTCAAGCAGGCCTGCCTGGACCAGGGCGTGCGGATCTACGAGCACACCTCGGCGAGCGCCCTGCGCGAGCACGGTCCCGGCATGGCCGTGCGCACCCCCTACGGACGGGTCCTGGCCGGCAGGGTCGCGCTCGGCACCAACGCCTTCCCGTCCCTGCTCAAGCGGGTCCGCCCGTACATCGTCCCGGTGTACGACTACGCGCTGATGACCGAGCCGCTCACCGCCGAACAGCTCGCGGCCATCGGCTGGCACGGCCGCCAGGGACTCAGCGACAGCGCCAACAAGTTCCACTACTTCCGGCTCTCCGCCGACAACCGGATCCTCTGGGGCGGCTACGACGCCGTCTACCGCTTCGGCGGACACGTCCGGCACGAGTACGACCAGCGGCCGGAGACCTTCCGCACCCTGGCGCGGAACTTCTTCCAGTGCTTCCCCCAGCTGGAGGGCCTGCGCTTCACCAACGCCTGGGGCGGTGCCATCGACACCTGCAGCAGGTTCTCCGCCTTCTTCGACACCGCACACCGGGGCCGGGTCGCGTACGCCGCCGGCTTCACCGGCCTCGGCGTCGGAGCCACCCGGTTCGGCGCCGAGGTGATGCTCGACCTGCTCGCGGGGGAGCGCACCGAGCGCACCGAACTGGAGATGGTCCGCCGCAAGCCGCTGCCGTTCCCGCCCGAGCCGGTCCGCTGGGCCGGCATCGGGATCACCACCCGCTCCCTGGAGCACGCCGACCGCACCGGCGGGCGGCGCAACCTCTGGCTGCGCACCCTCGATCGGATGGGGCTCGGCTTCGACAGCTGAACCCCGGCCGCCGAGGTCCCGGGTGCGGTGACGGCGCGCGCCGTGCAGAGGCGCGCCGTGCAGACGCGAGCCGTACAGACGCGAACCGTGTAAGAGAGACCCGCCGTCCGCCTCTCGTTGGTGACGGCGGGTCCCAGCGTGTCCCGCCGCCACCGAACGCACCGACGCGCAGAGCGGGGACGGCACATGGAGATCACCGGACTGGACTGGCTGGCACGCACCGCACCCGACCCGGCGGCCTTCCGGGAGCAGTGGGAACACACCGGCGCCGGTCTGGCGCTGCTCCCCGCCGGACGGCACTGGGACGTCCTCTCCGTCCCCGGCCGGCTCGGCCGCCCGGCCCTCGACCTCTTCGGCGCCGGCGTCCGCGGGCCGGTGCTCGCCGACTTCGGCGACGAGTACATCGGCTTCCTGGTGCCGGCCGGCACCGCCGCCCGATGGATCGGCACCGGCGTGCGCTGCGCGGGGGAGGGCACCTGGATCGTCGTCCCCCACCCCGGCCACCGCGGCCGGGGCGTGCGCTGGCTCGTCCCGCCCGACGGCACCGGACGGCTCAACGACCCGGTCCTCCTGGAGCTCGCCCTGCACGAGGCGGCCGTCGCGCTCGGCGACTGGTGACCGTCCGGCCCGCGCCGGACCGCCGGGCGCGCCGCCGCCGACGGCGCGCCAGACTGGAGGGGTGACCACCGTCCCGGACGCCGTCGGCCCCTCCCTCCACCCGGGCCCGGCCCAGCTGCGCCTCGTCGAACTGGCCCGGCCCGCGTGCGAGCGGCATGGGCTCGTCCTCGCCGGTGGGCACGCGCTGCGTGCCCACGGCGTCGCGGCCTGCGACCAGGACGGACTCACCCTCGTGGCGGCCGGCGCCACCGACCTGCCCCGGGCCGCCGCCGACCTGGCCGCCGCCTACCGCGCGGCGGGCGGCGGCGTCGCGGAGCGTCCCGGCACACCCCGGCTGGAGCAGCTCTCGGTCCGGCTCGTCCTGGGCGGACGGGCGCACACCGTCGAGCTGCGCAAGGAGCCGCTGGGCCACCGCCCGGTCCGGATCGACCTCGACGGGCCGGACGGCACCCCGGCGGCGGTGGACGCGGTCGCCCTGGAGGACGCCGCAGCCCTCACCACCGCGCTGCTCGTCGACCGCGCCCTGCCGCGCGACCTGATCGACGCGCACGCGCTCACCGCCTGCTACCGCGAGGGCGAACTGCTCGCCCTGGCCACCGGCCTGGACGCCGAGTTCCAGCCCACCGCGCTCGCCGAACGGCTGGAGACGCTGGCCGAGGCCGCCGACGGCCGGTTCCGGGCCCGCGGCCTGTCCGCGGAGGAGGTCGACGACCTGAAGCGGTGGGCACTGGCCTGGGCCCAGGACCTCCGGCTGGACCTGTTGGAGACCCAGGAGGCGGAGGACGGCCTGCACGACCCCTATCTGGAGGACCAGGAGGCCGAGGCCGACGACCTGTAAGGCTGAATCCCCGATCCCCGTCAGCCTGTTCGTTGAGACCGTCGGGTCCTGCCAGCAGACTGGACGGGTGAGCGCGGTAGCCCCGTGACCCCGCCGCCCGTCCCGTACGGGTGGCGCCACACCAGGGACCGGTGGCGTCAGGCCGCCCGGACTTCGGAGGCAGACGGACCTTGAGCAAGCACATCACCCACTGGATCGGCGGCCGGTCGGTCGCCACCGCCGGCGCCGCGCCCCGCCGCGGTGACATCTTCGACCCGGCCACCGGCCAGGTCACGGGCCAGGTCGACTTCGCGGAGGTCGCGGAGGTCGACCAGGCGGTCGCCGCCGCCGCCTCGGCCTTCGCCGAGTGGCGCACCACCTCGGTCGCCAAGCGCGCCACGGTCCTCTTCGCCTTCCGCGAGCTGCTCAACGCGCGCAAGGACGAGCTGGCGTCGATCATCGTCTCCGAGCACGGCAAGGTGCATTCGGACGCACTGGGCGAGATCGCCCGCGGCCTGGAGGTCGTCGAGTACGCCTGCGGCATCCCGCAGCTGCTCAAGGGCGGCTACACCGAGCAGGCGTCGACCGGCGTCGACGTCTACTCGATCCGCCAGCCGCTCGGCCCGGTCGCGATCATCTCGCCGTTCAACTTCCCGGCCATGGTGCCGATGTGGTTCTTCCCGATCGCCATCGCGGCGGGCAACACCGTCGTCGTCAAGCCGTCCGAGAAGGACCCGTCCGCCGCCGACTTCCTCGCCGGGCTGTGGAAGGAGGCCGGTCTGCCCGACGGCGTCTTCAACGTCGTGCACGGCGACAAGGTCGCGGTCGACCGCCTGCTGGAGCACCCCGACATCAAGTCGGTCAGCTTCGTCGGCTCGACCCCGATCGCCCGCTACGTCTACGAGACCGGCACCCGCTACGGCAAGCGCGTCCAGGCGCTCGGCGGCGCCAAGAACCACATGCTTGTCCTGCCCGACGCCGACCTCGACCTGAGCGCCGACGCCGCCGTCAACGCCGGCTTCGGCGCGGCCGGCGAGCGCTGCATGGCCGTCTCGGTCCTGGTCGCGGTCGACCCGATCGGCGACGAACTGGTCGAGAAGATCAAGCAGCGGATGGCCACCCTCACCGTCGGCCCCGGCTGCAACGGCGAGTCCGAGATGGGCCCGCTGGTCACCGGCCAGCACCGCGACAAGGTCACCTCCTACGTCGAGTCCGGCCTCGCCGACGGCGCCGAGCTGGCCGTCGACGGCCGCAAGCACGCGGTCACCGCCGAGGACCGCGACGGCACGCCCACCGCGGACGGCTTCTGGCTCGGCCCCACGCTCTTCGACCGCGTGAAGCCCGGCATGTCCGTCTACACCGACGAGATCTTCGGCCCGGTCCTCTCCGTGGTGCGGGTCGCCTCCTACGAGGAGGGCCTCGCCCTCATCAACGCCAACCCGTACGGCAACGGCACCGCCATCTTCACCAACGACGGCGGCGCGGCCCGGCGCTTCCAGTACGAGGTCGAGGTCGGCATGGTCGGCATCAACGTGCCGATCCCGGTCCCGGTCGCCTACTACTCCTTCGGCGGCTGGAAGGCCTCGCTGTTCGGCGACGCCCACGCGTACGGCCAGGACGGCGTTCAGTTCTTCACCCGCGGCAAGGCGGTCACCCAGCGCTGGCTGGACCCGTCGCACGGCGGCATCAACCTCGGCTTCCCGACCAACAGCTGAGTCCGGAACCCGACCCAGGCCGGCCCGCGTACCCGCGGGCCGGCCTGCGGCGTGTCCGGGAGTTTGCCCGACGTTTGCCTTCGGCGTGGTTCCGGCGTAGTGTTCCCTAGTCGCTCGACAGGGAGCACCGGACACGCATCTGCGCGGACGGTCCCGGAGCGGCCAATCTCTGGAAATACAACGCCGCCCCGCTCGGGGTTTATTTTGCGTGTGCATTTTCGGGGATTGCGGCCGGATTCGCTTTTCGGAGCGGGGATCGGCTAGAGTTTGAAACGTCGGACGGGGCGTCAAGCCGCAGAAGACGCCAGCGAGTTGGATGAAGGAAGCGCCGGGAACGGCACGGAAAACATCTGGTAATCTGGAAACACGAAAGAACGAAGCGCCCGGAGGGCCGGTGTGAAAGCCGCCTGAAGGAAGCGTCCGTTCCTTGAGAACTCAACAGCGTGCCAAAAGTCAACGCCAGATATGTTGACATCCCCGGCCTCGGACTTGTTTCGGGGTTGGAGATTCCTTTTGAAATAACACTAGCGAGGACGCAGTGCGCGGGATCACCCTATTCCGGTGGTTGCCGTGCCGCTCAACGCGGGTGTG
>NZ_JBIBHU010000033.1:0-65393 GCF_042957205.1 Kitasatospora sp. NPDC008115
GATCCGGCCGACCCTGGAGTCCTTCCGGGACGCCGGCCTGGCCACCGCCTGACCCCGGGCCCCCCCCCCCCCCCCGCCCCCCCCCCCCCCCCCCCCCCCCCCCCCCCCCCCCCCCCCCCCCCCGCCCCCCCCCGCCCCCCCCCCCCCCCCCCCCCGCCGTCCTCCGCCCGGACACCCGGTCGGCGGCCGGCGGCCCGTAGAGTCGGTCGGCGGCGCACGGCGGACCGTCGCGCGCCGCGGACGGACCATCGTGGACACGTGGACAAGGGCGAGGGCGGACACATGACACTCCTGACGGCGCTTCAAGGCGGCTCCGGCGACTGCGGCGACGCACTGCGGATCTCCGACGGCCCCGGGCTCTCCCGCGAGGCGCTGCTCGGCGCGGCCACCGCCGTCGCCGACCGGGTGGCCGGCGCCCCCGCCCTGGCGGTGCTCGCCCGGTCCACCGCCGAGACCGTGGCCGCCGTCGTCGGCGGGCTGCTCGCCGGGGTGCCGGTGGTGCCGCTGCCGCCCGACTCCGGGCCCAAGGAGCGCGCGCACATCCTGCGCGACTCGGGCGCCGCCCTGCTCGCCCACGCCGCCGCCGACACCCCGCCGCAGGACGCCGGGATCGCCGGCCTCCCCGTCGACCTGCGCGAGCGCTCCGCCACCACCCACGCCGAGCCGGACCCGGCGGCGACCGCCTTCGTGCTCTACACCTCCGGCACCACCGGCGCGCCCAAGGGGGCGATGATCGGCCGCTCCGCCGTCGCCGCCGACCTCGATGCGCTCGCCGACGCCTGGCAGTGGACCGCCGAGGACACCCTGGTGCACGGCCTGCCGCTGTTCCACGTGCACGGACTGGTGCTCGGCGTGCTCGGCGCGCTGCGCACCGGCAGCCGGCTGGTGCACACCGGACGGCCCAGCCCCGCCGGGTACGCGGCGGCCGGCGGCAGCCTCTACTTCGGCGTGCCGACCGTCTGGTCCCGGCTGGCCGGCGACCCGGAGGCGGCCGCCCGGCTCTCCTCGGCCCGGCTGCTGGTCTCCGGCAGCGCCCCGTTGCCCGTCCCGGTGTTCGAACGGCTCGCCGAGCTGACCGGCCACGCCCCGATCGAGCGCTACGGCATGACGGAGTCGCTGATCACCGTCTCCACCCGGGCCGACGGCGAGCGCCGTCCCGGCAGCGTCGGCCTGCCGGTGGCCGGGGTGCGCACCCGGCTGGTCGGCGAGGACGGCGCACCCCTCCCGCACGACGGCGAGAGCGTCGGCGAGCTCCAGGTGGCCGGCCCCACCCTGTTCGGCGGCTACCTCAACCGGCCGGACGCCGATGCCGAGGCCTGGACCGCCGACGGCTGGTTCCGCACCGGGGACGTCGCGGTGATCGGCCCGGACGGCTTCCACCGGATCGTCGGGCGCGCCTCCGTCGACCTGATCAAGAGCGGCGGCTACCGGATCGGCGCCGGCGAGGTGGAGGCGGCGCTGCGCGACCACCCGGCGGTGGCCGACGCCGCCGTGGTCGGCGCGCCGGACGAGGACCTCGGCCAGGCGATCGTGGCGTACGTCGTTCCGGACGGTTCCGTGACGGGTGAACAGCTGACGGCCTTCGTGGCCGAGCGGCTCTCGGTGCACAAGCGACCCCGGCGGGTGGTGCTGGTGCCCGAACTGCCCAGGAACGCCCTGGGAAAGGTGCTGAAGAAGCAGCTGCTGGCGGACGCGGCACTCGGGTGACGGGCGGTCATCCGGCGCCGGGTCGGGTGACGGTCGCTCACCTTCCGTGAGCCTTCCTTTGGCGCACTCCACTGCGCGCCGTGAGCGGACGCGTGCTTAACGTGACAACCGGCGCGGCCGGGGCCCGAGGGTCCCGCGCCCCGCGTGAAGCGTTCAGCTCCCAGCGTTCGGCGCGATCGGCGCGTCCGGCGCGATCAGCGAAGGAAGACAGCAGCATGACGACCGTCAACACCGGCGCACCGGGTGCCGCCGACGACGCGACCGGGCAGCACACTGCCGCCTCCACCCCCAGGCCGACGGCGGGTGCCCGCCCTGACCGTGCGGCGCGGATCCGCCGGGGGATAGGCATGGTGGCCGTGATCGCGGCCGGCGCCGGCGTGCTCGGCCTCGGCACCGGCGCGGGGACCGCGGCGGCCGAGCCGGCGCCGGCCCACGCCGGGTGGGACGGCTCGCGGTACTGGTTCAAGGACAGCCAGGGCCACTGGCGCTGGACCTCCCACTACGACGTCTACCAGGCACGCACCGGCGGCTCCGCCACAGCCTCGGCGACGTCCACGCGGGCGGCCGGCTCGTCCGGGGGGATCACCCAGGGGTGGGACGGCTCGCGGTACTGGTTCCGCAACAGCCAGGGCCAGTGGCGCTGGACCTCGCACTACGACGTCTACCTCGCGCGCACCGGCCAGTCGGGCTCGGGCTCCTCGTCGGCGGACGCCGCCCCCTCGTCCTCCGCCCCGGCGGCGGACGGCGACGTCGAGACGGCGGTGCAGTTCGCGCTCGCACAGCTGGGCAAGCCGTTCCGGACGGCCGGCAACGGGCCGGACGGCTACGACTGCTCGGGCCTGGTCCAGCAGTCCTTCCGGCGCGGCGGCATCTCCCTGCCGCGGGTCGCCAACGACCAGTACGCGGCCACCACACCGGTGACGGCCGGGCAGCTGCGCCGCGGCGACCTGCTGTTCTGGTCGGACGACCGCACCGCCCGGGGCATCCACCACGTGGCGGTCTACCTGGGGAACAACCAGTACGTGGAGGCCGCCCGGCCCGGCACCTTGATCCGGATCTCGCGGATCAGCAGCGGCTACTACCCGACCCACATGGGCCGGCCCTAGCCGGTGACGCACGGCGTTCGCACCGGTGCCCGGGCCGACGCGGTCCGGGCACCGGCGGGTGGGGCCCTGCGTGCAATGGGGCGCGGGAAGTGGGCCGGGGGCGCGCGGGAATCGGCCGGACTCCGGTGCCCCCGGCGGCGCACGCCGGTGTGCCAGGGGTTGTACAGGTATCGTCGCAGGCCCTCTGACCTGGGCACATGCCCCTGTCAAACGGAACGGGGAACCGCCAGGAGCGGGGAGCACGTGGAGGTATGGGGACCGGCGCGGCGGGGGTACCACCTCGGGTGGCGCCGGCACGACTGACGGGGGCGCCGCCCGGTGCGAACGGCGCCGGGGGAGGTCGAGAACATGGGGGCGTGAGTGATCGTCTGGGTCAATGGCACATTCGGGGCGGGCAAGACGACCGCCTGCCGCGAGCTGGTGGAACTGCTGCCCGGCAGCATGCTGTTCGATCCCGAGCTGGTCGGCTTCGGGCTGCGCGCGATGCTGCCCGCCGACCGGATGGCGGCGGTGTCGGACTTCCAGGACCTGCCGGCCTGGCGCCGGCTCGTCCCCGAGACGGCGGTGGCGCTGCTCGGCGAGGTACCGGGGCCGCTGGTGGTCCCGATGACGCTGCTGCGGGAGGACTACCGCGACGAGATCTTCGGGTCGCTGGCCTCGAACGGCATCGCCGTGCACCACCTCGTCCTGGACCCTGAAGAAACGATCCTGCGCGAGCGCATCGCCCGACGCGAGGAGGTCCCGGACGACCCCGAGCGCAGCGAACGGATCCGCCAGTGGTGCCTGGAACACCTTCCGCGCTACCGCGCCGCCCGCCGCTGGCTGCGCCGCGACGCCCGGCTCGTCGACACCTCCGGCCTCACCCCGCGCGAGACCGCCGCCCGGCTCGCCCGGCTGGTGGAGGACGGCTCCGCCCGCTGCCCCATCGTGCAGAGCCCCGACCCGACCGGGGACACCGTGGCCGCCGCCGTCCTGCTCTTCGACGAGCAGGACCGGGTGCTCCTCGTCGACCCGGTCTACAAACCGGACTGGGAGTTCCCGGGCGGCGTCGTCGAACGCGGCGAGGCACCCACCGACGCCGCGCTGCGGGAGACCGCCGAGGAACTCGGCCTGCGCCTCGACCCGCGGGCGCTGCGCCTGCTCGCCGTCGACTGGGAGCCGCGCACCGGCCCGCGCCGCGGCGGGCTGCGCCTGGTCTACGACGGCGGGCTGCTGGACGCCACCGCCCGGCAGGGGCTGCTGCTCCAGCAGGAGGAGCTGCGCGGCTGGCGGTTCGTCAGCCTGGAGGAGGCCTCCGGGCTGCTGCCCCCGGGCCGCTACCGGCGGCTGGCGGCGGCGCTGGACGCCCGCCGCTGCGGGGAGCTGCGCTACCTGGAGGCCGGGCGCCGGGCCGGCCTGGGACTGGCCAGGGCCGCCGACGCGGCGTGAGCCCGGGCGGTGTGCGGGCGGGGGGGCGTGCGCCTTGGTGGCGCGCCCCCGTGCCGCGGCGGGCGCGGAGCCGGACGGGGGAGACGGGCGCGCCCGGGCGGCGGCAGGATGAAGGCATGCCGTTCACCCTGAGCCACCCCGCCGCCGTGCTCCCCCTGCTGCGCGCGGCGGGGGAGCGCGGCCCGCTGGTCGCATCGGCACTGGTCGCCGGCTCGCTGGCGCCCGACCTGCCGTTCTTCGCCGAGTCGCTGCTGCCCGGGGTGTACCGGCACGGCGCGGCGACCCACCGCTGGTGGGCGGTGCCGACGCTGGACGTGGCGCTCGCGGCCGGCCTGGTCGCGGGCTGGCACGGGCTGGTGCGCGGACCGCTGGTCGCGCTGCTCCCCGGCCGGTGGGCGGGCGCCGCCGAGGCGCTGACGGCCCCCCGGCCCGGGCGGGGGCGGCCGTCGGGCGCGGACCTCGGGTGGTTCGCGCTCTCGGCGGCGATCGGTTCGGCGAGCCACGTCGGCTGGGACGGCTTCACCCATGCGGGGAGGTTCGGGTCCCGGCTGGTGCCCGCGCTGGAGCGGCCGGTGGCGGGCGGCCCGCCGCTGTACGAGGTGCTGCAGTACGGGACCTCCGCGCCGGCGCTGGCCGCCGTGGCGGCGTACGCGGTGCGGGCGGCCCGGGCGGTGGAGCCGGTGCGCCCGGCCGTCGAACCGTCCCGCCGGGCGCGGCGGACGGGCGCGGCCGTGCTGGCGGCGGCCACCACGGCGGGGGTGGTGCACCGGCTCGTGCCGCTGCGGTGCGGGCCGCTCGCGGAGCTGTGCTTCGGGGCTGGCGCCGGTCTCGCGGCCGGCGCGGCCGGCTGGGCGCTGGCCCGGGCGGCCGTGGCCGGGGGCGCGCGGGTGGCGGGGCGGGCCGCGAGGGTAGCGGGGCGGGCCGCGAGGGTAGCGGGGCGGGCCGCGCCGTCGTGAGGGACGGCGCGGCCCGGCGCCGGTGCCGGAGCGTCAGACGGTGCGCAGTTCGGCGTAGCGGCGCAGGAACAGCGCCTCGGTGAGGGCCATCCGCTCCAGCTCCAGCGGGTCGACGCTCTCGTTGACGGCGTGGATCTGGGTGGTCGGGTCCTCGACGCCGATCAGGATGATCTCGGCCTGCGGGTAGAGGGTGCGCAGCGTGTTGCAGAGCGGGATCGAGCCGCCCTCGCCGGAGGCCACCATCGGGGTGCCGAAGGCCTCCTGCATCGCCGCGCCCATCGCCTCGTAGGCCGGGCCGGAGGTGTCGGCGCTGAACGCGGCGCCGTTGCCCTGCCGCTCCACGGTGACCCGCGCGCCGAACGGCACCTGGGCCTCCAGGTGGGCGACCAGCGCCTCCTGGGCGGCCGAGGTGTCCATGCCCGGCGGCACCCGCAGGCTGACCGAGGCCTTGGCGGAGGCCTGCACCGAGGAGGTCGCGCCGATCACCGGCGGGGCGTCGATGCCGAGCACGGTCACCGAGGGGCGGGCCCAGAGCCGGTCGGCGACCGTGCCGGTGCCGGTGAGCGCGACGCCGTCCAGCACCTTGGCGTCGGCGCGGAACTGCTCGTCGGGGTACTGCACGCCGCTCCAGCGCTGGTCGGTGGCCAGGCCGGCCACCGCGACGTCGCCGTTCTCGTCGTGCAGCGAGGCGAGCGCCTTGACCAGGGCCTGGAGGGCGTCCGGGGCGGCGCCGCCGAAGGCGCCGGAGTGCAGGTTGCCGGCCAGCGTGCGGACCGAGACGTCCACCACGGTCATGCCGCGCAGCGAGGCGGTGACGGTGGGCAGGCCGGGGGCGAAGTTGCCGGTGTCGCCGATCACGATGGCGTCGGCGGTGAGCAGTTCGGGGTGGGCCTCGGCGTAGCGCTCCAGGCCGCCGGTGCCCTGCTCCTCCGAGCCCTCGACGATGACCTTCAGCCCGACCGGGTAGCCGCCGTCCACCTGGCGCAGCGCCCGAAGGGCCGTCAGGTGCATCAGGATGTTGCCCTTGCAGTCGGCGGCGCCGCGCCCGTACCAGCGGCCGTCGCGCTCGGTGAGCTCGAAGGCGGGGCTCTGCCAGGCGTCCTCGTCGAGCGGCGGCTGGACGTCGTAGTGCGAGTAGAGCAGCACGGTCGGGGCGCCGGCCGGGGCGGGCAGCTCGCCGTACACGGACTGCGTGCCGTCGGGGGTGTCCAGCAGCCGGATGTTCGTCAGGCCCTCGGCGGCGAAGGCGTCGGCGACCCAGCGGGCGGCCTTCTCGCACTCCTCGACCGGGAACTGGCGCGGGTCGGCGACCGAGGGGAAGGCGACCAGGTCGGCGAGGTCGGCGCGGGCGCGGTCCATGAGGGACCGGACGGCGTCGGCCAGGGGCAGCTGCGGCATCGGGGGCTCCGGGGAGGGCTGGTCCGTCCGAGGGGGTGGTGCGGGCGAACGGCATTGACGGTGGGTGGAACCGATCATAGGACGAGTCGGGCCGCGGTCCCCGGGGGAGCGGCCGAGGGCGCCCCCACCAGCCCGGGTCCGGCCCGCCCGACCCGGTGATTCGGTCGCGCGTTCGGGGCGGTGCGGCCGACGGCGGCGCGGGCGGCGGCATAGGATTGCTGCCCGTGACTGACTCCGGAAGCCCCGATTCCCACAGCCCGCTCGACGCCGAGGCCGACGGGCCGGACCGGCCGGACCCGCTGGACGGCGTCTGGGACGTCGTCGTGGTCGGCGCCGGACCGGCCGGCTCCTCCGCCGCGCACGCCGCGGCCGTGCAGGGCCGGCGCGTGCTGCTGCTCGACAAGGCCGAGCACCCCCGGTACAAGACCTGCGGCGGCGGCATCATCGGCCCCTCCCGGGACAGCCTGCCGCCGGACTTCAGACTGCCGCTGCAGGACCGGGTGCACGCCGTCACCTTCGCCTACCGCGGCCGGTTCACCCGCACCAGGCGCTCCAAGCGGATGCTGTTCGGCCTGGTCAACCGGGACGAGTTCGACCTGCGCCTGGTCCAGGCGGCCAAGCAGGCCGGGGCGGTGCTGGTCACCGGAGTGACCGTCACCGGGGTCGAGCAGCGCGGCGGCGAGCACCGGACGGCGCTGGTCACCGCCTCCGACGGGCGCGTCTTCGAGGCCCGCGCGGTGGTCGGCGCGGACGGCAGCGCGAGCCGGATCGGCCGGCACGTCGGCGTCTCCTTCGACCAGATCGACCTCGGCCTGGAGGCGGAGATCCCCGTCCCCGCGGACGTCGCCGCCGACTGGGCGGGCCGCATCCACCTCGACTGGGGCCCGCTGCCCGGCAGTTACGGCTGGGTGTTCCCGAAGACCGAGTCCAGCAGCCTGACCGTCGGGGTGATCTCGGCGCGCGGCGACGGCGAGCGGACCAAGCAGTACCTGGCCGACTACATCCGCCGCCTCGGCCTGTCGGGCTTCCCGCCGAGCGTGGAGTCCGGGCACCTGACCCGCTGCCGCGCCGAGGACTCGCCGCTCTCGCGCGGCCGGGTCCTGGTGGCCGGCGACGCGGCCGGCCTGCTGGAGCCGTGGACCCGCGAGGGCATCTCCTACGCGCTGCGCTCGGGCCGGCTGGCCGGCGAGTGGGCGGTCAAGGTCGCCGAGGCGGGTACGGCGGCGGAGGTCCGGCGCGAGGCGCTGAACTACGCCTTCGCCGTCAAGGCGGGCCTGGGCGTGGAGATGCGGGCCGGCAAGCAGATGCTGGAGGCGTTCGAGCGCCGCCCGTACCTGTTCCACGCGGCGGTCTGCCTGGTCGACCCGGCCTGGCGGGCCTTCGCCCGGACCACCCAGGGCCACCTCACCTTCGCCCAGGTGCTGCGCCAGTACCGCTCGGCCCGCCGCCTCGCCGCCCTCGCCTCGCGCTGAACCGGCCGTCGGGCGGCCCGCCTCACCACCGGGCCGCCCGGCCGGGGGTCAGTTCCCCGGGGGCAGGGAATCCGGCGGCAGGATCCGGCGGACGATGCTCCGCACATGCTCCGGCGCCTCGTCCAACTGCCGTGCGGCGGCGTTGAGCGCGGACCGGTGACGGTGCAGCTCCTCGCGGAGTTCGCTGTTCCGCTGCCGGGCGTCCGTGAGGAGGCTGCGAAGTTCGGCGGCCTCCTCGCGAGCCGCCAGGAGCTGCTGCCGCAAGAGGACCACGGCCGGGTCGGGATCATCGGCGGTGGTGTACTGGTGGACCGTGAGGTTCACGGTTCCGTGGAACACGCCTCCGGAGATGACGCTGCCGGTGTGGCCCGAGGCCGTGGTGCCGTCGTCGGCCGGCGCCTCCTCCTCGGTCCCGGCCTCCTCGGGGTCCTGGCGCGGCGGCGTGGGGTGCTCGGCGGCCGCCCGGTAGAGCGCCCGTGCCTGCCGCAGCCGCGCCTCGCGCAGGGGCGGTTCGTCGGTGGTGGCCTCGATGACGCCCACGACGAAGGGCCAGTCGTTCTCGAGGTTGTCCCCGCCCAGCCTGCGGGCGACGGTCGAGGGGCTGTGCGGGAGGCCGGACCGCTCCATCTCGGCCTGCAACTGCCGGATGCTGAGCCCGCGTTCGTTGACCATCATGCGCAGGAGGAGGGCGAGTTCGGTGCTCTCGGCCGAGGACCCCTGCACGGGAGTGTTCCACTGCCGCCCGGGACGACGGGTCTCCTCCGCCATGATGCTGTCCTCCGTCATCTGGAACGTACCGGGTTGTCCCGCAACAGGTCGTGCTGTCGCGTGGGACACCCGTTTTCGTGGCGCCCGTCAGACCGTGCGCGTATGGTAGGGAGCTGAGCACCACGAACCCGCCCCGAGGGTCCAATCTGCAGGGCGGGCCGTGTTCACCTCACCGCTTGAGGGGGTCGCCGCCGTCAGAACCGGTGTCGATCCCCTTGAAGCGTGCGTAGAGCTTCACGAGTTCGACCGCGATCCTGACGGTGGTTCTGCCTCCCGGAGAGCTCAGCCACGTTCCTGTGGCCGAGCCGGCCCCGTAGAGGCGTCGTCCCAACGAACGGGTCCTGCCACGCCGGCCGCCCAGCGGCAACGAGCGCTTCTCCACATCCCCTCCCCAGGTCGGACCTCCGTGCGGAGGTCGTGAACCGGTTCCCTGACCGGTCCTGGGCCAGGGTGAAGGGGTCCTGCGGAACCAGCGTACCGCGTTCTGTCCTACCTGTCTCGTGGTTGTCCCGAGACATGACGAGACATCAAGATCGTTGCACGGTGGGGGAGTACACGAGAAGGGGCCGGTCCACAGGACCGGCCCCTTCCGCTTGCCGTGGTGCTACTTGAGGCCGCCGTCGAGCGCGTTGATCAGGGTGCCGCCCGGTGTGTCACCGGTCATGTCCCAGATCATCGCGCCGAGCAGGCCCTTCGACTTCAGCCAGGCGGTCTTCTTGCCGATCGACCAGGCGTCGTCGAAGGTCCACCACTGTCCGCCCGCTCCGGTGTAGCCGTAGGTCGCCACCGACTGCTCGTCGTGGTAGACGGAGAGGTTGGGGAAGGTGGTGATCAGGTTGTTGTACCCGCGGGTGCCGGCCTCCTCGGCGAACTGGCCGGGGGCTGCGCCGGTCGCGCTCTGCCACTCGCCCTTGGCCCCGCCGTCCGCGACGCCCTGCCAGCCGCGGCCGTAGAAGGCCAGGCCGATGGTGAGCTTGCGCGGGTTGACCCCGGCGTCGAGGTAGGGCTTGACGGCCCCTTCGACGCTGAAGTGCGTGGTGTACGGGTCCTGGGTGTCGACGTACAGGTTGCCCTGGTGGCCGGTGCGGTTGGGCTCCCACGAGTTGTCGCTGCCGGCGCCGTGGAAGTCGTAGCCCTGGATGTTGGCGATGTCCAGGTAGTTGAAGATCTTCGAGAGGTCCCAGCCCTGGTTGATCTTGACCGGGTCGGCCGGGGTGAAGGCGGTCAGCAGCTTGTGCGAGCCGCCGAGCGCGTCCAGCTGCTTGCGGAACTCGGCGAGCAGCGCGGTCAGGTTGTCCTTGTCGTTGGGGCTGTAGTGGTTGCCGGCGTGGCCGTCGGGCGAGCCGGGCCACTCCCAGTCGATGTCGATGCCGTCGAAGATGCCGGCCGCGACGCCGTCGCCGCCCGCGCCGTTGTAGACCGGCAGGTTGCCCTTGATCCAGATGTCGATGCAGGACTTGACGAACTTCTGCCGGGACGCGTCGGTGGCCGCCGCGTCGGAGAAGTACTTGGAGAAGGTCCAGCCGCCGAGCGAGGCGACGATCTTCAGGTGCGGGTACTTGGCCTTGAGCTTCTTCAGCTGGTTGAAGTTGCCGCGCAGCTTGCCCCAGCCGTCGTCGGCCACGCCGTCGACCGACTGGGCGGCGCTCATCGGGCGGGCGTAGTCGGCGTCGGCGTCACCCGCGCCGGTGCCCTGGTCGGGGTCCTGCGGGTTGGAGGTGGTGCCCCGGGTGACGCCCGTCATGCAGGTGAGGTTGACCGGGTCGATGTTCTCGAACGCGTAGTTGATGACGTCGAGCTTGGCCGCACTGCCCGAGGTGTCGAGGTTCTTCACGAAGTACTGGCGTCCGTAGATGCCCCACTGGGTGAAGTAGCCGACCCGGGCGTACTTGCCGGTGCCGACCAGGTCGGAGGTGGTGACCTTCAGCGCGGCGGAGGCGGGCGAGGCGTTGTCGGCGCCGTCGCGGGCCTTGACCGTGAAGGTGTACGAGGTGGACGGGGAGAGGCTGGAGACGGTGGCGCTCAGCGTGGAGCCGGTCACCGTCCTGACCAGCGTGCCGTCCTGGTAGACGTCGTACGCGGCGACCTTCAGGTTGTCGGTGGCGGCGTTCCAGGCGAGCGTCACGTCGCTCGAACCCACCGCGGTGGTCCGCAGGTTGGTGGGCGCGGTGGGCGGCGTCGGGTCGGTCGCCGGGTCGAAGGTGGAGGCGGTGACCGGCGCGCTGGCCGGGCCGAGGTTGCCGCGGCCGTCCTTGGCCCGGACGGTCAGGGTGTAGCTGGTCGCCGGGGTGAGGCCGGTGACCACCGCGTCGGTGGTGGTGCTGGTGGCGACCACGGCGGTGCCGTTGAGCACCTCGTAGGACGCCACCGGGAAGTCGCCGCCGGTGGCCGCCGGCCAGCGCAGCGCCAGGGTGTGGGCGGTCGTGTCGGTCACCGTCGGGGTGCCGGGGGCGGACGGCAGGACGTCCGAACTGCCGTCGCACTTGTCACCGTTGATCCGGCAGCCGGTCGGCGCGCCGATCGGCCCGTTGGCGACGAACCAGAAGCTGTACGGCTCGGTGGTCCGGCCCGCCGGGACGTTGGCGTTGTAGAACGCGGCGACGGCGGTGACGTGGCGGCCGTTGACCGTCGCGGTGCCGTTGTAGCTGTTCTGGATGGTCACGCCGGCCGGGAGGTCGAACTCCAGCGTCCAGCCGTTGACGGCGGTGGTGTTGTCGTTCTTGACGATGTAGGTGCCCTTCCACCAGGAACCGCTGTTCTCACTGGTGAAGGCGGCGGTGAGCTTTCCGGCCGCGCTGGCGGGGGTGGCCAGGGCGGTGATCGCGGCGAGTGGGAGGAGCAGGACGGAGAGCAGCGCGAGCAGCCGGTGGCGCAGCAGCCTGTGGCGCGTTCGGCGCGCGCGGGTTCGAACGGACATGGTTCTCCCTGCGACTGTGGGGGTTGGACAGGGTGGCGCAGAACCGTACGAGTGGTGCCGGGAGCGTTCGAAGTGCCCGCGCCGTGGGGAGACGGGGGCATGGGCACTGTAGGAGGTACAGACCAATGCGTCAACAGGTCTGTACCACTGGCCAGTTGGCGGGAAGTCGGCGGAGCCCTCGCCGGCTGCGGCGCTCGCCTTCGCCGACTGCCGCGGGGGCCTTCGTCAGCCGCGGCGCGGACCGCCGGCGAGCTCGTCGCCCAGCGGGCTGCGGCGGTACAGCACCGAACGGCCGTGCCGCGCCCGGGTCACCAGGCCGGTCTCGTGCAGCACCGCCAGATGCTGGCTGACCGCGCCCGGCGTGACGTCCAGCCGGTAGGCGAGGTCGGTGGTCGAAGCCGGCTCGGCCAGCAGCGTCAGCAGCCGGGCCTTCGGCGCGCCGAGCAGCCGCTCCAGCGCGCGCGGGGTCGCCGCCGGGCGCGGCACCGCCATCCCCGCCTGCCCGCGCGCCGGGTAACTGATCTGCGGGGCGCGGTCGTTGCTGATCATCGTGATGGCGCCGCGGGCGAAGAAGGTCGGCACCAGGACCAGCCCCCGCCCGTCCACCGTGATCTCGCCGTCCCACTCCGTCCAGCGGCGGTCGATCGACAGCACGCCGTCCGACCAGCGCAGCCGGTGGTCGAGGTCGGCGAACAGCGCCGCCGCGCCCTGCTGGGCCAGCACCCGCGACCGGTAGACCAGGTCCGCCTCCAGCACCGCCCGCGCCCGCGGCCACCACGCGGGCGCCAGGCAGCACTCCCAGTACTCCTCCAGCGCGTCGGCGATCCGCTCCAGCAGCCGGGCCGGATCGGCCAGCCCCGCCTCCAGCACCGCGGGCAGCGGCTGCCGGTGCGGCAGGAACGCCTGCTCCAGCTCCGGGCGCACCTGCTCCGGCGGCAACGCCCGGACGGCGGCCAGCTCGGCGCGGAAGTCCGGCCACGGGACGGCCGGACGGGGCGTCAGGAAGTCCGGGATCCAGCCCCTGGGGGTGACCAGGGCGAGCAGCAGCGAGGAGTCCAACTCCTCGAAGGAGGGCCGCAGGCGCGCGAAGGCGGGGGACTGCAGGGCGTAGACGCCCGGGTGGGTCCACATCCGCAGGCTGAGCGCGGCCTCCTGGATCGGCGAGCAGGCGAACCAGGTGGTGGCGAGGTCGGCCAGGTCGAGCTTGAACCTGTGCACGCCCGCTCCCCCCAAGATTTTAGGTAGAGCCTAAATCAGTACTGCCGGGCGGCGGTGCCGGGGTGGGATCGTGGGCATGACCACCTCACCGGCGGCGAACACCGCACCGAGTCCCGTGCCGCCCGCGTCCAGGGCCTCCCGGCTGCTGCACCCCGACCCGACGGTGCGCCGGCTCGCCCGGATCACCCTGCTCAACACCGTCGGCAGCGGCCTCTCGCTCTCCGTCGGGGTGCTCTTCTTCACCCGCCACCTCGGCCTGAGCGCGGCGCAGCTCGGCCTCGCGCTCACCGCCGCCGGGCTCTGCGGCGTCGTCGCGAGCGTCCCCGCCGGACGGGCCGCCGACCGCTGGGGGACCAGGCCGATCCTGGTGACGCTGGTCGCGCTCACCGGCCTCGGCACCGCCGGCTACACGGCGGTCGACGGCTATCCGGTGTTCGTGGCGCTCGCCTGCGTGGTCGCCGCCGCCGACCGGGGCGCGGCCGCCGTGCGCAACGCCCTCTACGCCGAGGTGCTGCCCGCCGACAAGCGGGTGGCCGGCCGGGCCTACCTGCGGGTGGTGACCAACGTCGGGCTCTGCCTCGGCACGGGCGTCGGCGCGATCGCGCTCCAGATCGACGCACGCCCCGGCTACCTGGCGGCGATCCTGGCGGACGCGGCCTCGTACCTGGTGGTCGCGGTGATGTTCCTCCGGCTGCCGGTACCGGGGAAGGGCGCTGCCGCGACCCGCGGGGCGAGGGAGGCACGTGAGGTGAGGGAGGTGCGCGGGGCCGGAGCCGTCGGCGGGCCGCAGCGGCGGCCGGGCCGCGAGCGCAACCCCGCGCTGCGGGACGGGCCGTTCCTGCTGGTGACCGTGCTCAGCTCGGTGCTCGCCCTGCAGTTCGCGGTGCTGGAGGTCGGCATACCGCTGTGGATCGTCCAGCAGACCGACGCGCCCCGGATCACCGTGGCCGCCACCCTGGTCGTCAACACCGTGCTGGTCATCGCCTTCCAGGTCCGCGCCACCCGCGGCATCGAGCACCCGTCCGCCGCCGCACGGGCCTGCGGCCGGGCCGGCCTGATCCTGGCCGCCTCCTGCCTGGTGATCGCCCTCGCCCACGGCGCCCGCACCGAACTCGCCGCCGTGGTGGTCCTCGCCGGCGTCGCGCTCCAGGCGGTCGGCGAGGTCCTGGGCCAGGCCGGCACCTGGGCACTCAGCTACGACCTGGCCGGCGAGCAGGCCCACGGCGCCTACCAGGGCGTCTTCAACGCGGGCAGCGCCGCCGCCCTGATGATCGGCCCGGCCGTCGTGTCGACCGCCGTCATCGGCCACGGCCTGATCGGCTGGGCCGCCCTCGGCGCGCTCTTCGCCGCCGCGGGCCTCGCGATGGGCCCCGCCGTCCGCTGGGCGGCGCGGCGGGGCCCGGCGGCGCGGGCCTGAGCGGACTACTCCGCAACCACCGCGAAGGCCTCGACCTCCAGCAGCACCTCCGGCAGGAA
This sequence comes from Kitasatospora sp. NPDC008115, assembly GCF_042957205.1. NCBI lineage: Bacteria > Bacillati > Actinomycetota > Actinomycetes > Kitasatosporales > Streptomycetaceae > Kitasatospora > Kitasatospora sp. NPDC008115. The sequence continues at coordinate 14,447 of NZ_JBIBHU010000033.1, forward strand.
CAGCGCCGCGACCTGCACCGCCGAGGAGGCCGGCAACGGCAGGTCGCCGAGCGCCTCGTTCCTGGCCTCGCGGATAACGGGCAGGTCCCCGATGTCGGTGACGAAGTACGTCAGCTTGACGACGTGCGAGAAGTCCGCCCCCGCCGCCGCCAGACAGCGCCGCAGGTTCTCGAACACCTGCCGCGCCTGCGCCTTCGGATCCCCCACCCCGACCAGCCGCCGCTCCTCGTCGAACGCCACCTGCCCCGACACCGCCACCAGCCGCCCGCTCCCCATGACGACCTGCGTGTACCCCGTCCCCGGAGCGACCCCGGGCGGCTCGGCGATGTGGGTGAGGGGGGCGGTATTGCGCTGCGATTCCATGGTCATACGACCATCGTGGCCGACGGCCGATCACCGCACCACGCCTTTATGGCCGGTAGGCCGGTGCCGTACTCATGGTCACGGGGGAAACCCGCCAGGAGGAGACGCCGTGAGCACGCGCCACGCCGAGATCGTCGAAGGAGTCGTCACACTGAGGTCGCCGTCGTGGGCGCACGAGAGCGCCACCGAGGTCATCCGCCGGCAGCTGACTCCCCGACTGGAGGAGTTGGCGCTGGTGTCCGGCTCCGGCAACCTCGATCTGCCCGGGTCGGAGAACCGGTACGTCCCCGACCTCGCCGTCGTGCCGGCCGACCTGGCAGCAAAGACGGAGGGCGCGCTGCTCCCGGACCAGACGCTACTGGTGATGGAGGTCAGCTCACCGTCGAACGCGGAGACCGACCGGACGGTCAAGCGGCGCCGCTACGGCCAGTACGGGGCGCCGCTCCACCTCCTGGTCGACCGCCAGGCCCGCACCTGCACGCTGTTCAGCGAGCCCGGGCGGCTCGGGTACGCCGTCGAGGACGGGCCGCATCCGTTCGGGACGGCGGTCAGGCTGCCGGAGCCGTTCGCCCTCGCCCTCGACACCTCGCGGCTCTGAAACCACCCCGGCTCGTCCAAGGGGGCTGGTCGGCGGGAGGGCGGGCATGTCAGAGTCGTCCGGGCGCCCGCGGCTCACCGGTGGCGGTCGTCCGTTCCGACCCACCCTCAGCCGGAAAGCAGGACCGCACCGATGACCAGCGAAGCGCCCCTCGTCCGCGTCGCCACCGAGGACGCCGTCACCACCCTGACGCTCGACTCGCCGCACAACCGCAACGCGCTCTCCACCCGGCTGATGGCCGAGCTGACGGCCGGCCTCGCCGCGGCGGCGGCCGACCCGGAGGTGCGCGCGGTGGTGCTGACCCACGCGGGCAAGGTGTTCTGCGCCGGGGCGGACCTCTCGGAGGCGACCGGCGCCGACCCGACCGTCGGACCGCGCGGACTCGTCGACCTCCAGCGGGCGATCGTCGACTGCGCCAAGCCCGTGATCGCCGTGATCGACGGCCACGTCCGCGCCGGCGGGCTCGGGCTGGTCGGCGCCGCCGACCTAGCGCTCGCCGGGCCGGCCGCCACCTTCGCGTTCACCGAGGTCCGGCTCGGGCTCGCCCCCGCCGTCATCTCGCTGCCGCTGCGCCCCAAGCTCGACCCGCGCGCCGCCTCCCGCTACTACCTCACCGGCGAGGTCTTCGACGCCGCCGAGGCCGCCCGGATCGGCCTGGTCACGCAGGCCGTCGACGCGCCGGAGGCGGCCGAGGTCGCGCTCAAGGGCCTGCTGGACGCCCTGCGGCTGGGCTCGCCGCAGGGCCTCGCGCAGTCCAAGCGGCTCGCCAACGCCGAGGTGGTGCGTTCCTTCGAGCGGGACGCCGACGAACTGGTGGAGCTGTCGGCGCGGCTGTTCGGCTCGGAGGAGGCGCAGGAGGGCATGCGCTCGTTCCTGGAGAAGCGACCGGCGCGCTGGGTGCGCTGACGCGCCGGTCGAGGGGGCGTCAGCTGATGGCCGCGGTCTCGCGCCACAGGTCGAGCAGCGAGGCGTCCCCCGTGGCGGTCACCCGTCCGGTGCCGCCCGGGAGGCGGTTCCAGAGCAGCAGGTAGAGGTCGCGGGCCGGGCCGGTGAGCGTCAGGTCGGCCGGCCCCTCGGCGCGCTCGACGGCGAGCGGCTCCGGCCCGATGGTCAGCAGCCAACGGCCGGGGCCGTCGCTCGCGCTGACCTGCATCGTCCTCGTCCGCTCGCTGCGGACCCTGGAGCGGCCGAGCGACAGGAAGCCGGCCAGCAGTTCGTCCAGGCCGTCCTGGGCGAACTCCGGATCGGTGTGCGGCCCCTCGACGCCGGCCGCCGCGTCGGCGTCGGCGCGGTGCACGGCCGTCTCGTGCGCCTGGCGGCGGGTCCAGAACGCGAGCGGGCTCGTCGCGGGGATGAAGGTCCAGCAGTCCAGGTCGGCCGGGGCGGCGGCGAGCGTGTCGACCAGGGTGGCGTGGCCGGCGCGGAACCACGCGACCAGATCGGCGTCGTCCGGCTGCTCACCCCAGACGGCCTGGTGGCGCTCGGCATCCAGCGGGGCCGGCAGCCGGTCCCGGACGATGGCGGTCGCCCAGCGGTGCACCCGGCCGGTGTGCAGCACGAGGTCGCGCAGCCGCCACTCCGGGCAGGTCGGGACGGGGGCGGTGAGGTCGGTGCGGTCGGCGGCGTCCGCGAGCAGGGTGCCCTCGCGGCGCAGCGCGTCGAGGTGCGCGGTGATCTCCATGATCGCAATTCTGGCAGAAGTAGCGGTTTCCGGACGTGGATCGGCCGGAGTGACCGGTGGAACGCCCGGGCGTGTGACCTTGGCCGCCTCTCCGCCGGGCGGGCCCTACGGGCCGGTAACGTGAGCGCATGTCGATCACGCGTTCCCTGGTCAGCGCCGCCCGGACGGGCGGCCGGCGAGCCGCGGGCAGGCTCGTCCACCGGGGCTGGCAGTGGGTGCAGCGCACCGGCGCGGTCTCCAGCGAGAACCCCGGCCCGTACCGGTTCCGCGAGCTGGGCGCGGGAACGAAGCTGACCTTCCCGCTCGGCGCGGTCTTCAACGAGCAGTGGATCACCATCGGCCCGTTCTCGATCATCGGCGAGCGGGTGACCATCAGCGCGGGCTTCCTGCCCGGACTCGACCTCGGCCCCGACCCGATCGTGCGGATCGGCGGCGGCTGCGTGATCGGCCGCGACAGCCACATCGTCGGCCACCAGTCGATCGTGCTCGGCGACGACGTGTGGACCGGCCCCGGCGTCTACATATCCGACCAGGCCCACGAGTACCGGGCCACCGACCTGCCGATCGGCAAGCAGTGGCCGCGCAACGAGCCGGTGGAGATCGGCTCCGGCAGCTGGATCGGCACCGGCGCGGTGATCCTGCCCGGCGCCCGGCTGGGCCGCAACGTGGTCGTCGCGGCCGGCTCGGTGGTGCGGGGCGAGATCCCGGACCACACGGTGGTCGCGGGTGCCCCGGCGAAGGCGGTCCGCCGCTGGACGCCGGAGGAGGGCTGGCAGCCGCCCTTCCGCACCGAGGCACCGCAGCCGTTGCCGGGCGACGTGACGGCCGCGCAGCTGCGGGCGCTGGCGGGCTGGGACCTGCGGCTGCCGGGCGAGCCGGAGGCCTGAGCGGGAAGCCGCCGGCCCTCCGCGGAGGCCGGGGCGGGAGCGGCCGGGGCGGGAGGGGCCGGGTTGCACACCGCCCGCGAGGGCACCACCCCCGTCGGCGGCGCGGGCGACGTCGAGGTGACCGCCACCGGGACGGTGCGGCGATGCCGGTGGCCCGGGCCCCGGGCGTGGTGGTCCTGCCCGGCGCCCGGCCGGGCTGTCGCGGTCGTCGGGGCCGGCTCGGTGCCTGGTGGCGCGGGGTGAGGTGGCGGACCAGGGCTTCGGCGGAGTCGGTTCACCGCTGGAGGCCGAGGCGGTTCGGCGGCCACCGTTCCGCATCGACGCGCCGAGGCCGCCGCTGGTCGGCGCAGTTTGGTTCGGTGCGCGTGGTGCCCGGACTGCGGGCGGAGGGTCCCGGTCGAACCGGAGGCATCGCGGCCGTGCGTGCGAGGCGTCGTGCCGGGGCCGGTTCGACGGAGGCCGAGGCGAACGGCCCGTGGCTGCCGGCGGCGCAGGAAGTCGGCGGGGCCGACTTCCTACGCCTCGATGTGCTGGGGCGTCAGCTGCGGAAGGTGATGACGGCGGTGACGCCGGCGGGGTGCAGTTCGTGGGTGGCCGGGGTGGTGAGGAGGGCAGCGTCGTAACGGGTGAGGAGGGTGCCGTCGAGGGTGGCGGTGCCGGAGAGGCAGACCAGCAGCACGGTGGCGTCGACCGGGACCGGGACCGGCCCGGGCTGCTCGGCGAGGAGGAGGTCGGCGGTCGCGTGGCCGCGGCGGGTCATCACGTTGAAGTCGACGAGCGGCCCGCCGAGCAGCCGGCAGTCGGTGGCCGCGTCACCGGGGAAGGCGAACGGGCGGAACGGGGTGTCGACGACGTGCTCGGTGCCGTCGACGGTGAGCGCCATGCCCGGGCCCTCGATCAGGGTGATCACCCGCTCGACGCCCGGGAACGCGGAGAACGGCCCGGCCGCGGCGACGTCGGCGAGGCTGACCCGCCACCGGAAGTCGTCCAGCCCGGCGCCCTCGGGGAACCCGGTGACCTCGCGGGTCACCCCACCCCCGTTGCGCCAGGCCGTGGCCGGCCGCTCGGCGGCGCGCAGGAACCGGACCGGGGCGGTGCTGTTCGTCATGGCGCGATCCTCGCACGGGGTGGGGCGGGGGTCAGCGGCGGCGGGCGGTCAGGGGGAGGACGGCGGCGGTGGCCGCGGCGGCGGCGACGGTGGTGAGGGCGAGCGGCAGGCTGGTCGCGTCGGCGAGGAAGCCGATCACCGGTGGGCCGATCAGCATGCCCGCGTAGCCGAGCGTGGAGGCGAGGGCGACGCCCTGCGGGCCGCCGGTGGCGCCGGCCCGGGCGATGGCGAGCGGGAAGATGTTGGCCAGCCCCAGCCCGACCAGGACGAGCCCGGCCAGGGCCAGCAGCACCAGCGGCGCGAGCGCCGCCAGCAGCATGCCGCCCGCCGCGGTGAGGCCGCCGAGGGCCATCACCCGGTGCTGGCCGAGGCGCATCGACAGCCAGGTGCCGCCGATCCGGCCGGTGGTCATGGCGAGCGCGTAGGCGGCGTAGCCGGCGGCGGCCACCCGGGCGCCGGCGTGGACGTCGTCGGTGAGGTGCAGGGTGGCCCAGTCGGCGATGGCGCCCTCGCCGTACGCGGTGCAGAGCGCCGTGAGGCCGAGCAGGAGGACGAGCAGTCGGCCGCCGGAGGGGGCGGTGCCGGCGGGGGAGGCGGCGGAGCGCGAGGCGGCGGAGCGGGTGGTGGCGACCGGCCGGGCCGCCGGGCTGCGGAGCAGCGCGACGCCCGCCGCCACCGAGACCAGCAGCCCGGCGAGTCCGGCCAGCGCGAGCCACTGGGCGGCCGTGAGGGGCCCGGCGAGCAGGCCGCCGATGCCCGCGCCGAGCAGGCCGCCGAGGCTGTACCCGGCGTGGAAACTGGGCATGACCGGGCGCTTGAGCTCGTCGACGATCTCGACGGCGGCGCTGTTCATGGCGACGTTGGCCCCGCCGTAGCCGGCGCCGAAGAGCAGCAGGACGCCGCTGAGCGCCGCGACCGAGTGGGTGTGCGCGGGCAGCGGGACGGAGAGCGCGAGCAGGCCGAGCGAGGCGGCGGTGACGGGCCGGGAGCCGTACCGCAGGCAGAGCCGGCCGACGATCGGCATGGTGGCGACGGCGCCCGCGGAGACGCAGAGCAGGGCGAGGCCGAGGGCGCTGTGCGAGGCGTTGACCTGGCTGCGGATGTCCGGGATGCGGACGACCCAGGCGGCGAAGAGCAGGCCGTCGACGGCGAAGAAGGCGGTGAGGGCGAGGCGGGCGGTGCCCCAAGAGGCAAGGGAGCGCGCGGAGGGGGTGGGGGATTCGGCGGGGGTGCTGCAAGACTGGGGGGACGGCCGGTGGGGCAGGGCGTGGGCGCGGATTTTGTTTCGGGGCGGCACAAAGTAACAATAGGTCCGTGCAGCTCTCACCTTCAAGCCCGAAGCCCGGGACCGGGACCGACCACGACGCGCAGCGCGACGCCCACCGCCGCGCGGCCCCCGACCGGGGGCGGACGCTGCTCGGCCCCGCGCTGCAGTTGATCCACACCGGCCAGGCCCCGACCCGCTCGGCGCTCACCCGGGCGCTCGACGTCACCCGCGCCACCGCCGGCGCGGTCACCGCCGAACTGGAGGCCCTCGGCCTCATCACGGTCGACTCCCGCCCGGCCGGCGGCGGCCGAGGCCGCCCCTCGCACCGGCTCGCCATCGACCCGGCGGGCCCGGTGGTGGTCGCCGGGCAGATCCACGCCGACGGCCTGAGCGTCACCCTGGCCGGCCTCGGCGGACTGCTCGACCCGCCGGTCCACCTGCCGCTGCCCGCCGCCACCGACCCGGTGCGGATGCTGCGCGCCGTCGCCCAGGCGGGCGCCGAACTCGCCCGGGAGACCGAGCGGCGCTGCCTCGGCGCGGCGCTCGCCCTGCCCAACCCGGTCACCGAGCCGGACGGCGCCGCGCTCGCCGCGCTGCACTTCGCCTGGCCCAGCGGCACGCCGGTCGCCGACCTGTACGACGTGGAGGTGGGGCGCGCCGACCACGGTCCGCGCGCGTTCGACCCGCTGCCCACCGCGATCGCCAACGACGCCAACCTGGCGGCCCTCGCCGAGTACCGGCACGGCGCCGGGCGTGGCGCGCGGCACCTGCTGCTGGTCACCTCCGGCCACCGCGGCGTCGGTGGCGCGCTGGTCATCGACGGGCGGCTGCACACCGGCAGCGCCGGGCTAGCCCTGGAGGTCGGCCACCTGACCGTGGACCCGCAGGGCCGGCCCTGCGGTTGCGGCAACCGGGGCTGCCTCAACTCGGAGACCGACCCGGACGCGCTGTTCGCCGCCGCCGGGCTGACGCCGGACCCGGGCCGGCCGCTGCTCGACCAGGCCGGCGAGCTCTGCCGGGCCGCCGCCACGGACGAGCGGGCCCGGGCGGCCGTGGAGCACGTGATCGACCGGCTCGGGCTCGGCCTGGCCGGGGTCGCCAACATCCTCAACCCGGACCGGGTGGTGCTCAGCGGGCTGCACCTGGACCTGCTGGAGGCCGCGCCGGACCGGCTGCGCGCCGTCGTCGCCGAACGCAGCCTGTGGGGGCGCAGCGGCCGGGTGCCGATCGTCGGCGCCGAACTGAAGCACAGCGCGCTGGCCGGGGCGGCCGAACTGGGCTGGCTGCCGTACCTGGCGGACCCGCAGTCGGTGACCTCCGGGTAGGCGGGGGTGGGGCCGGGGTGGGGCCGGGGTAGGGAGCGGGGGGCGGGCGGGAAGATAAGCGGAGCCTGGAGCTTCGGATAATGTTACTTATCGTGACACTCGTACACTCGTTGTGAGCAATCGGAGGGGGGCTTCCAGGGAACTCGCACGAGGAGAGTGGCACATGGGGATCGACCCGACGGCCGACGTGGACCGTACCGACCCGGCGTACCGGAGCTGGCTCAAGGAGGCGGTCCGCAAGGTCCAGGCGGACGCCAACCGCTCGGCCGACACCCACCTGCTGCGCTTCCCGCTCCCGGCAGAGTGGGGGATCGACCTCTACCTCAAGGACGAGTCCACCCACCCGACCGGCTCCCTCAAGCACCGGCTGGCGCGTTCGCTGTTCCTGTACGGGCTCTGCAACGGCTGGATCCGCCCCGGCGAGCCGGTGATCGAGGCGTCCAGCGGGTCCACGGCCGTCTCCGAGGCGTACTTCGCGCAGCTCGTCGGGGTGCCGTTCATCGCGGTGATGGCCAAGTCCACCAGCCAGGCCAAGATCGACCTGATCGAGTTCCACGGCGGCGAGTGCCACCTGGTCGACCGGCCGGACGAGGTGTACGAGGCCTCGGCCCGGCTCGCCGAGGAGACCGGCGGCCACTACATGGACCAGTTCACCTACGCCGAGCGGGCCACCGACTGGCGTGGCAACAACAACATCGCCGAGTCGGTCTTCGCCCAGCTGCGCCTGGAGCCGCATCCCGAGCCGGCCTGGATCGTGGCCACCGCCGGCACCGGCGGCACCTCGGCGACCATCGCCCGGTACGTCCACTACATGCAGTACGACACCCGGATCTGCGTCGCCGACCCGGAGAACTCCTGTTTCTTCGACGGCTGGGTGCACGACGACCCGGACGCGGTGTGCGACCGCGGCTCGCGGATCGAGGGGATCGGGCGGCCCCGGATGGAGCCGAGCTTCGTGCCTGGCGCGATCGACCGGATGATGAAGGTGCCGGACGCGGCCTCGGTCGCCGCGGTGCGGATGCTGGACCGGGTGCTCGGGCGGAAGGCGGGGGCGTCCACCGGGACCGGGCTGTGGAGCGCGCTGCGGATCGTCGCGCAGATGCGGGCGGCGGGGGAGCGCGGCAGTGTGGTCACCCTGATCTGCGACCCGGGCGACCGCTACCTCGACAAGTACTACTCGGACGACTGGCTGGCGGGCGAGCGGATCGACATCGCGCCCCATCTGGCGGGCCTGGAGTCCTTCCTCGCCGGTGGTGACTGGACAGGCTGACGGGGCGTGCCGTTGCGCGGGGTCAGGATGCGGTGAGCGGGTGCTCGGTGAGGAGCCGTCCGCCAGAAGTCGTAGCGGCGCCAGGAGTTCCATGGAACATCAGTACGGGCATCGCTCGAATATCTAGCACTGCTAGGATATTCGGCGTGACAGCCTACGACCGCCGCGAGCGCGAACGCGCCGAACGGCATCAACTGATCGTCCGGACCGCCCGCGACCTCGCCGAGGACGAGGGCTGGGAGGCGGTGACGGTCCGCAAGCTGGCCGCACTCATCGAGTACAGCCAGCCCGTCCTCTACAGCCACTTCGCCAACAGGGACGCGATCGTCGCCGCCGTCGCCCTGGAGGGCTTCGAGGAACTGGCCGGAGAACTGCGGGAGGCGCCGCGCAACGCCGAGGGCCCGATCGAGGCGTTCACCGCCGTCGTCGGCGCCTACGCGGCGTTCGCGGCCGCCCACCCCGCCCTCTACGACGCCATGTTCACCCACGCGACCGGCCTCCCCTTCGGCCGGTCCGAGGCCCCCGAGCAGCTCAAGGAGGCCTTCACCGCCCTGGCGGGCCCGGTCGGCGAGGTCTCCGGGCGCCACGACCCGGAGACCTTCACCGAACTCGTCTGGACCGCCCTGCACGGTCTGGTCACCCTCACCCGCAGCGGACGCCTGCGCCCCGACCTCGCCGAGGAGCGCCTGGACCTCCTGATCACCCTGATGCTCGCCGGCGAACGCGTCTGACCGGCGTCCACCGCCGCTACGGCCGGCGGGCGTCGTGGCCCCGGATCACCGCCCGGCCGCCGGTGAGGTCGATCCCGGTCCGCCCCGGCGCCCCGCCGTTCTCGTCCTCCCGCAGCACCAGCTCCACTCGCCGCTGCTCCAACTGCGCCCGCTTGCCCGGGTACAGCAGCGCGTGCAGCTCCTCGGTGGCCGCCGCCCCGGCCCCGCGCCCGCCGTCCCCGGCCCCGCACCCACCCGTCCGGGCGAGCAGCCGCCGCGCGGCGGCCCCGAGGAAGAAGACCGCGACCAGGAACGCCGGGAGCAGCAGGCCCCCGGCCGCGCCGGTGAGAAGGGTGCTCATGGCAGGCCCAACGGGTGTGCGGTGCCGGGGAGTTCCCGCCCCCCGCCGGTCTACGGCAGGCGGGGGGCGGGGAGGTCGGCGGGGACGAGGAGTTGGAGGTCCTCGGTGGAGGCGTCGGGGAGTTGGGCGATCCGCATGGCGTGGCGTTCGACCATGGTCTCGAAGACCTGGCGGGCGGTGCGGCCGTTGCCGAAGTTGGGGCCGCGCTCGATGCCGGCGAAGTGGTCGAGCAGGGCGCGCTCGGTGGCGTCGGCGAGCGCGTACTCGTGCTCGGCGCACTGGGCGCGGGCGATCTCCAGCAGTTCCTCGGCCGAGTAGTCGGGGAAGGCGACGGTGCGCGAGAACCGCGACGACACACCGGGGTTGGCGGAGAGGAAACGCTCCATCTCGGCGGTGTAGCCGGCCACGATGACCACCACCTCGTCCCGGTGGTCCTCCATCAGCTTCACCAGCGTGTCGATCGCCTCCCGCCCGAAGTCACGGGCCCCGTCCTCCGGCGCCAGCGCGTACGCCTCGTCGATGAACAGGACCCCGCCGCGCGCCCGGTCGAAGGCGGCGGCGGTGCGGATCGCGGTGGAGCCGATGTGCTCGCCGACCAGGTCCACCCGGGCCACCTCGACCAGGTGCCCGCGCTGCAGCACCCCGAGCGAGGCGAGGATCTCGCCGTACAGGCGCGCCACCGTGGTCTTGCCGGTGCCGGGCGCGCCGGTGAAGACCAGGTGGCGGCGGAGCGAGGGCGCCTTGAGCCCGGCCTGCTGCCGCCGCCGCCCGACCGAGATGAGGTCGATCAGCGTCCGCACCTCCTGCTTGACGGTGGCCAGGCCCACCAGCCCGTCGAGCTCGGCGAGCGCCTCGTCGGCGGGCCGGCAGTCCGGGATCGGCCCGATCACCGCGGCGGCGGGCGCCGAGGCCGCCAGGGGCGCGGCGGTGGTTGCGAGCTGGGCGCGCGGGGCGGGGATCTCGGCGGGAGCCGCGGTCGCGGCCGGCACGTCGTCCGAGGTGCAGCCCTCCACCACCGGCCCCGGCTCGGAGAACTCGAAACCGGCCCGCTCGTTCTGCTCGGCCCGGCACCGGGTGAGCACCGTGCGGCAGCCGTCGATGATGTGGAAGCCGAAGCCCTTGCCGTGCGAGACCCGGCAGTCCTCGAAGGTGCCCCGGCCCTGGGCGGAGACGTAGACGCCGGCGTCCGAACCGGCCCGGACGGTGCAGTCCCGCAGCACCGGGTCGGCGCCCTTGGTGACGATCACACCGGTCGCCACGTCGGAGATCTCGCAGCCGGTCAGCACGCCCCCGCTGCCGTGGTCGCGGAACCACAGCCCGGTGCCCGCCTCCTGGACCCGGCAGCCGGTGAGCGTCACCGTCGCGCCGCCGCTGACCGACACCGCCGAGCTGCGGATCCGGCTGAACGAGCAGCCCTCGGCGACGGCCGCGGAGTCGCGGTCCAGCACGAACAGCGCGTCCGGCAGGTCGTGCAGCGCGCAGTCGGTGAGCGTGAGCCGGGCGCCGTCGCTCACCCACAGCGCCGGGTACTCGCCGTTGGAGCCGTGGATCTGACAGGACTCGGCGCTCGCCTCGGTGCCCTGGTCCCAGACCGAGAGCGCCCCGCGCCCGAAGTCCCGCACGGTGGAGTGGGCGAGGCTGAGCCGGGCCCGGCCGCGCAGGTCGGCGGCGTTCTCCGGCACGTCGTGCACCCGGCAGCCGGTGAGCACCAGCTCGGCCTCGCCGTCCAGGGTGAGCCCGTTGCCGGTGACCCGGTGGATCTCGCAGTCGACCAGCCGCCCGCCCGCCTGGGCCTCCGCCTGCACCCCGCTGCCGCGGATCTCGTAGATCTCGCAGCCGGTGAGCTCGGCCGCGCTGCCCGGGTCGGAGATCAGCACGCCCGCGCCGGCGGCGTGGTGCACCCGGCAGCGCTCCAGTGCTGCGGTCGCGCCGCCCAGGACCGCGAGACCGGCCTGGCCGGCGACGGCGACCTCGCAGTCCTCGAAGGCGGCGGCGGTGCCCGCGCCGCGCAGCCGCAGTCCCAGGCCGTCCGGGTTGGCGACCACGCAGCCCTTCAGAGTCGGCCTCGCGCCGTCGGTCACCTCGACCCCCGCGGCCGAGTGGGTCTCCACCCGGCAGCCGGTGAACGAGGGCGTCGCGTCCGCGCCGGTGACCAGGACGGCCGGGGCGGACCGGTCGCTGCCCTCGATCACCAGGTCGCGGACGGTCGCCGCGGCGGTGACGGTGAGCGGCACCCCGCCCGGCGGGTCGATCCGCACGCTGCCGGGGCCCTGGGCGGCGACGACCGTCACCACCTTGTCCACGACCACGTTCTCCCGGAAGGTGCCCGGTCGCACGGTCACCGTGTCGCCCGGTTCCGCGGCCGCCAGGGCCTCCGTGAGCGTGTCGTACTCGCCGGCGCGGCGCCGCCAGCGGGATGCGCTGTCCTGGGTGACCCGGACCCTGTGCTCAGCCATGACGGTCTGTCGTCCCCACCTTCATCGAGCCGGCGATCTGCGGACCGGACGCACGCGGACGCGGTGCGCCCGGACGCGGCGCACCCCGGGGTGCGCGGGTCGTCCGCCCACCGTAGCGCGCCCGCGCGGGTGATCCGGCCGCACGGGCCGGGGCGGGCCGGACGCGCGGCCGGACCGCAGGCGCCGCCGCGGGCCGGCCGGGCGTCGGCCGCGGGTCCGGCCGTACGCGTCAGCCTGTTTCAACGAGCGCGCACACGTCCGGTTCCGGGACGCGGGTGCGGCAGCGGGCGCGCGCGAGCGGGCGCCCGCCGTCAGACCTTGAGGTCGGCCGGCCAGTGCGCGCCGTCCTCCAGCACCTCGACCTCGTCGCCCAGCCGCAGCGTGCCGAGCGCGTCGCCCTCGGCGCCGGCCGGGCGCTCGGGGATCAGGTTCTGCCCGAACGCGGCCTTCTTCAGCAGCCGGTGGTGCCGGGCCAGGGTGCGCAGCGGCTCGGGGCCGCGCCGCTCGCCGCTCTCCTGGTCGGTGGTGGTGACCACGCAGCGCCCGCACGGCTTGACCACCCGGAAGGTCAGCTCGCCGATCCGGAGCCGCCGCCAGCCGTCCTCCGCCCACGGCTCGCTGCCGGAGACCACCACATTGGGGCGGAACCGCTCCATCGGCAGTTCCTCGTGGCCGTCCGGGTGCTCGGCGGCGATCAGCGCGTTGAGTTCGGCGAGCGAGGCGGTGGTGGTGAGCAGCAGCGGGAAGCCGTCGGCCATCGAGACGGTGTCGCCGGGGGAGGAGAAGTGCGGGTCGACGGGCCGGGCGCGCGGGTCGTCCAGGTGCACCAGCCGGTAGTCGCCGAGGTGCTCGGCGATCCACAGCTGGGCCTCCTTGCCGGCCTCGGCGGCGCGGAAGCGGGTGCCCCAGACCTCGACGTCGGCGAGCGCGTCGCCGTCCGCGACGGCGGGGGCGGGGACCTCGGCGCGGGTGCCGTCGGGGGCGGTGAGCACGAGGGCCCCGGTGGGGGTGAGCTCGGCGCGGACCTGGCCCAGGGCGGCGTTCTCGCGCTGGCTGACGAACCGGCCGGTGGCGTCGGCGAGCATCCAGCGGCGGTCGCCGGCCAGGCCCCACGGTTCGACGCGGGCGCTCTCGGGGCTCAGGCGGTACATGGACTTGACGGGGTAGACGTGGAGTCCGGTGAGCTGCATTCCCCCATCCTGCCAGCCGCGCCCGGGCCGTCGGCAGGCGCGGTCGGGGGCCGGCTCCGGGCCGACCTGCCCGGACCTGCTCGGACCTGCTCGGACGTGTGCCTCGACGGGTGCCCCGGCGGGTGCCCGAATGCGCACGGACCGCCCGGAACGCCAAGGTGGGGCGGCGTTCCGGGCGGTCCGTGGATGACCCGTTTCTCCGTACGCCCGGCGGCTGTGGGAACGCCGGCTGGTGCTAGGTCCTCTCTTTCGGATCACGTCGGGCGTTCGCCGCCGGAGCACGCACCTCGCCGGCTTGTCGTCGGTCGCCGATGCTCCGCATGGACTCCCTCCTCCGCACCGCCGATGCACGCCCTCCAACGACGCCCGCTGATCCGACGTGATCCGAAAGAGAGGACCTGGGTAGTGCGGGTGCGGGCCGGGTGGGGCTGGCCCGAAGTGTCAGCGGCTTCGATGTCTCCAGTGGCTAGGCGGCCTCGGTCGGCTCGGCGGCCTCAGTAGCCCTGGGCCTGTGGCTGGTAGCCCTGCTGGAACTGGCCGGGCTCGCCGTACGGGCCGGGCCGCTGCGGCTGCATCGGGCGGACCGGGGCGACCGGGGCGACCGCCGGGCGCAGCTGGGCGCCGCCGAAGGACTGCTCGCCGGAGCCGCCGAAACCGCCCGGCTGGGCGCCGTGGCCGGCGAAGCCCTGCGGGCCGCCGAACGGCTGCGGGGCCTGCGGCTGGCCGGCCGTGCCCTGCGGACCGGCGGGGCCGCCGGCCGGCTGCGCGCCGAAGGTCTGCGGGCCGCCGTGGCCGCCGACGAAGGTGTTCTGGCCGCCGAAGCTCTGGCCGCCGGACGGCTGGTACCCGCCGGTGGCGGCCTGGGTGAAGCCCGGGGCCGGGGTCTGCGGGCGCTGGCCGGGCAGGTACGGCTGCGGGCCGCCGTAGCCGGGGACCGGCGGCTGGGGCGCGGCGGCGTACGCGGGCGCGGGCTGCGCCGGGATGTACGCGGTGGCCGGGCCGGAGGAGGGTGCGCTGCTCGGGCCGGGGCCCAGGGCGAGGCGGGCGGGCGGCAGGGCGGGGAGGTTGCCGCCGGGACTGTCGTACCCGGTGCCGTACCGGTTGTTCTCGTAGGACGGGCCGGAGAGGCCGGATCCGTAACCGGTCGACAGGGCCGGCGGCAGGGCGGCCGGCACGTTGATGGGCGCGATCTGCGGGACACCGCGCTCTGCGACGAGGCTGTCGTAGATGGGCGTGCCGGAGGAGAAGGACGGAGAGGGGTAGCCGACTCCGTCGTAGGAGCGGGGCGAGGTCATGGGGCATACGGTAAGCCCACAACGCGGCTGCTGAGGAGACTGGGAGGCGGAGCAGTTCGAGTGTTTACACAAGCTTCGCTCGAACAAAGGTCTCGAAAGTAGGAAGAACGGACATTCCGGCGGCGAGTTCCGGCCACCGTCCGGCGGGGCCGCGGGGTTCGAACGGCGCTCGGACGGGGGCGACGAAGATCCGTGTGGTGACGGGCCGGTGGACGGTTCGGGGACCGTCGAAGAAACTTCTGCGGGCGGGGCGCGCACCGGCGCATTCGAGCCCCCGCCGGGGGCGCGGCGGGGGCTCGTGAATGTTTGGGGAATAAAGTCCCCGTCAGGGCCGGTATGGGGCCCGGGGCGGGACCCGGCCGAGGTGACCGGGGCCGTTCTCAGTGCGCCGGCGCGGGCTGCGGCTCGTCGGACTCCGCGGCGGCCTTCTCGCCGGACTTGACGGACTTGCCGGCCTTCTCGGCGGACCGGCCGGCCGGCCGCCCGGCGGCGGACTCGGCGCCCTGCTCTGCGGCGGGCTCGGCCGGCGGCTCGACGGGGCCGCGCTGGGCGGGGAAGCCCGGCAGGCCGGCCACCTCGGTGGTGCAGAACGAGCAGCGCACCGCCGCGGCCGGGATCGCGCTCAGGCACTCCGGGCAGTCCGCCTTGGCGGCCGGTGCCGGCTTGTCGCCCTCCAGCCGCGCCTGGAGGCGACCGACCGGCACCACCACGACGAAGTAGATCACCGCGGCCACCAGCACGAAGCCGATCAGCGCGTTGACGAAGACCCCGTACGGGAACCGGGTGCCGGCCACGTCGAAGGTCTTCTGGCTGAAGTCGCCGACCGCGCCGGTCGCCACGCCGACCAGCGGGGTGAGGAACGCCGTGACGAACCCGGTGACCACGGCCGTGAAGGCCGCGCCGATCACGATGCCGACCGCCAGGTCGACCACGTTTCCACGCAGCAGGAAGCTGCGGAATCCCTTGAGCACCGGGAACTCCAAACACGTACGGGGGAGGGTGGGTCGGGACCGCGGGCCCCGGCCGGACATCCTGCCGACCGGGCGGGCCCGAGGTCCAACCGGCGTCACCCGAACCGCGTAACGGGGCCCGCGCCCGGAGCCGGCCGGGTCAGGCGGCGCGCAGACGCTCCGCGTACGGCTGGATCCGGACCACCGCGTCCGCGATCCGGCGCACGGTGGCCGCGTCCATCTGCGACCAGAGCGGCACGGTGAGCACCGATTCGGCGAGCCGGTCGGTGAGCGGCAGCGACTCGGCCTGGCCGAGGTGGGCGTAGGCGCGCTGGCGCTGCACCGGCGGGTGGAAGTAGCGGCGCGAGTCGATGCCCTCCGCCCGCAGCGCGTCGGCGAGTTGGCGGGAGGTGAGGCCGAAGGCGGCGGCGTCCAGGACGAGCGTGAGGTCCTTGAAGGTGGAGGTGTCGCCCTCCTCCGGCAGGGCCAGCCGCAGGCCGGGCAGCCCGGCGGTGACGGCGGCGAACTCCTTGACCAGCGCGGTCCGGTGGGCCACCCGCTCGGGCAGGCCGGCCAGCCAGTTGAGGCCGAGGGCGGCGTGCAGTTCGCTCATCCGCGCGTTCAGGCCGGGGAACAGCGTGTCGTAGTCGCCCGGGTTGCCGTAGTCGCGGGCGATGCGCAGCCGGCGGGCGAGGTCGGCGTCGCGGGTGGCGACCAGGCCGCCCTCGCCGGCCACCACGACCTTGGTCGGGCTCATCGAGAACACCTCGGCGTAGCCGAAGTTGCCGACCGGAACGTCCTTGCGGCGGCTGCCGAAGCCGTGCGCGGAGTCGTAGACCAGCGGCACCCCGGCGGCGTCGGCGACCTCCTGGAGGCGTTCGACCTGGCAGGGCGTGCCGTAGACGTGGGTGGCCATCAGCGCGGCCGGGCGCTCGGCGGCGGCGAGCTTGGCGGCGGCGTCCTCGGGGTCGAGGGTGATGTCCTGCTCGCGGGCCTCGGCGAACAGCGGGGTGCCGCCGGCCCAGTGCGCGGCGTGCGCGGTGGCCGAGAAGGTGAAGCCGGGCATCACCACCGGGCGGCGGTCGTCGACGCCGGCGGCCTGGAGGACCAGCATCAGTCCGGTGGTGCAGTTGGAGACCGCCACCACGTGCGGCACCTCCAGGAGTTCGGCCGACGCCTCCTCCAGTTCGGCGACGGTGCGGCCGTTGGTGAGCTGTCCGCTGTCGAGCACGGTGCCGAGCCGCTCCAGCAGCGCGGCGCGGTCGGGCACCTGGACGCGGGTGAGCGGCAGCCCGTCGGGGAAGGCGGGCGTGCCGCCGAGGGCGGCGGGCAGGGCAAGGGTGTCGGTGGTGTCGGTGGTCATGGCGCGGTCGATCCCCCCTGGGACGGTGACGGTGACACGGTTGACGGCGGTGGAACGGCTGTTGGCGGTGACGCGGCCGACGTTGACGCGGCCGGTGACGGCGACGCGGCCGGTGGCGTCCGCCGCGCGCCCCACTGCCCGGGCGCGACCCGCCAGACCGGTGGCGGCCTGCGGGTGGCGGCGGTGCCGCGGCTCGCGGCGGCGGCCGGAACGACCAGCAGCACCAGGGCGAGCGGCAGCACCTGGACCCGTTCGCGGGACAGGATGCCCATGTTGTTGATGGTCGAGAAGGCCCAGCAGAACAGCAGCGTGTAGACCACGGCGAAGGCCGCGTAGGAGCGCTGCACGAACAGCCGGGGCAGCCGGCTCAGCCGCGGCCAGGCCCGGACGAACATCACCAGCAGCGCGAAGCACTCCACCGACTGGATGAGGTTCTGGATGTTCGACGCCTCGAACGGGAACGGGCGGAACAGCACGCTGATCACCGCGACCGGCAGGCCCGCCGGGTTGAGGCTGAACTCGGGCGAGGCGTCGTCGGGCGCGGTCGGGTTGATCATCGAGTTGCCCTGGCTGGTGCGTCTGGAGGTCTCCGAGAGCACCTGGTTGACGGCGTCGCCGCCGGTCCCGTCGGTGCCGAAGAAGGTGGAGACCTGCTGGAGCATCAGCACCGCCATCGCGCCCAGCACCACCGCGGTCAGGATGGTGCGCAGCGGCCCCAGCGCGCTGACCTGCTGCGGACGGCGGCGCAGCACGTAGGCGACCATCAGCCCGGCCCCGGCCAGCGCGGTGACGTGCGGGCGGACCATCGCGGTGCCCAGCGAGCCGGCCGCGATGCAGGCGAAGGCACCGAACCGGCGGTCCAGCAGCCGAGCGGTGCCGTAGGTGGTCAGGCCCAGGCAGAACATCATCCAGGCGTCCTTGCCGATGCTGGAGGGCCAGAACAGCAGCGAGGGCAGGAAGAAGACCAGCTTGGCGTACTTGCGGGTGTCCGCCTCGGGGAAGGCGATCTGCAGCGCCCGCCAGAACAGCAGCAGCCCCCAGAAGCCCAGCCAGGAGAAGACCAGGAAGCCGCCGATCAGCGAGGGGCCGGTGACGGCGTAGACGACGCCGGTGACGATGATGATGAAGCCGGTGCCGGCGACCTTCATGCCCAGGTCGTAGTGGATGCCGCCGAGCAGGTCGGCCTGGCCGAGGTAGGCGGCGAGGTCGCCGCCCTTCTGGTGGTACATCTTGGCGTCGGCCGCGCCGCCGTAGAGCACGAAGGCCATCAGGTAGCGGGGGAAGGCGCAGAGCAGCTTGGCGGTCATCGCCAGCAGCAGCAGCCGGAAGACGTCCCGCTCGGGGTTGGCGGCGGCGACCCGGGCCAGGATCGGGGTGCCGATCGCCATCAGGGCCGGGAGGATCAGCAGCGCGCCCCAGGTGTCGTACGAGGTGTGCACCGAGGCGAGCACGAAGAGCGTGACGTAGCCGGTGACCAGGGCGGCGGCGACGGCGGAGGGCCAGGGGACGCGTCTCAGCACCGCCGCCGCGCTCCCCGGCGCCCTCGGCACCCCCGGGGCCCTGGGCACCCCGGGCATCAGAAGACCTCCAGGTCGCCGAGGCTGAACCGCCAGTCGGCGGGGGTGAGCGGGGTGGGTCCTGCGGGGGTGCGGGCGGCGAGCGTCATGCCGGTGCGCGGGGCGGGCAGGTAGCCGGTGCGCAGGGCGGCGTCGGCGGCCTCGGTGCCGGGGGAGAGGTGGGTGGCGACGTGGTCGCAGCCGCTCTCGCGGGCGGCGGCGCGCAGCAGCCGGGCGGCGCTGCCCCGGTCGCCCGGGCGCACGATCACGTCGGCGAGGGTGAACTCGGCGAGCGGGCCGCGCCGTCGGGGCCGGCCGAGGGCCAGGCCGGTGAGTTCGTCGCCGCGGTGGACGGTGAGCACCCGGTAGTCCAGGCCGGGCGCGTCGCCGTAGCGCCAGCGCAGGAACTCCGGGGTGCGGTGGACGGCCAGCCGGTGGTCGGCGGCGTCCGCGGCGGCGCGCTCGCGCAGCAGTTCGGCGAGCGGGCCGTGCCCGCCGGCGTCCGTGTGGGCGGCCAGCCAGTCGGCGGCGGTGGGCAGCCGGCAGGCGTCGCCGGCGGGGCGCGCGGGCCCGGCCGGGCGGCGGGCGAGGGCGGCGCGCACGCCCCGGGCGAAGGCGGCCGGGCGGACGGCGCGCACCGAGATCGGCACCCGGCCCAGTTCCTGCCAGCCCATCCTGCGGTAGCCGGGCAGGCTGTTGCCGTTGGGGGTGTTGAACACCAGCGCGGTCTCGTCGGCGACCTCGTCGAGCAGGTCCAGGGTGAGCCGGCGGAAGATGCCGCGCCCCTGGAAGTCGGGGTGGGTGGCGGTGTCGACCGGTCGGACGGCGCTCACCACGGTGCCGTCCCCGCCCCGCCGCCACTGCCAGCGCAGGAACAGCCGGACGCCGGCGAGCCGTCCGTCCGGGGTCTCGGCGACCATGCCGGGGCTGGCGCCGAAGGGGTTGCGGCGGTGCTTCCAGGCGAAGAACCCGGCGGTGCGGGTGCCGGTGGGGCCGCCCGCCAGGGTGACGGTCAGCAGGTCGAGCACGGCGGGCAGGTCGGACTCGGCGAGCGGGCGGAAGGTCAGCTCGGCGGGGGCGGGCGGGGCGCTCACGTCCGGACTCGCTCTCCCATCGGTGGTCGGGGGGCTATCGGGGAAACATCGGGCATCGCTGTTCTCGGAGCGGGCGCGCGGCGGGTGCGCGGCGGGCGCACCGCGGGCGGCGCGCGGTCAGTGCCGCAGGACCCGCGCGTACACCGCCTCGACGGCGCGTTGGGCGCCGGCCACGTCGAAGCGCTCGGCGCGTTCCCGGGCGGCGGCGGACAGCCGGGCGCGCAGGTCCGGGTCGCCGGCCAGCCGCTCGAACGCGCCGGCCAGCGCGGCCGGGTCGCCGGGCGGGACGAGGAAGCCCTGCCCGCCGTCGTCCAGCACCTCGGGCATGCCGCCGACCCGGGTGACCACGGCGGGCAGTCCGCTGGTCATCGCCTCCATCAGCGCGACCGGCAGGCCCTCCTGGCGCGAGCTCAGGGTGAACACGTCCAGGGCGGGCAGCAGTTCGGGCACGTCGGCACGCGAGCCGGCGAACACGACGCTGTCCGCGACGCCCAGTTCGGCGGCCCGGGCGCGCAGTTGGGCGTCCAGCGGCCCGGAGCCGACCAGCAGCAGCCGGGCGTCGGGGCGGGTGCGCAGCAGGGCGGCGTGCGCGGCGAGCAGCGTCGCCTGGTCCTTCTTGGGGGTGAGGTTGCCGACCGTGCCGACCACGAACGCTCCGTCCGGCAGGCCGAGTCCGGCGCGCGCGGCGGCCCGGGCGGCCGGGCCCTCGGGGGCGCCGGCCAGGTCAGGGCCGTGGTGCACCACGGTGACCCAGTCGCCGGGGCGGCGCCGGGCGGGCGGGATGCTCCGGGCGACGGCGTGCGAGACGGCGATCACCGCGTCGTTGCGCCGGTAGGTCAGCGCGTTGGCCCAGCGGGTGGCCGGGCGGTAGCGCTCCCAGACGTTGTGCTCGGTGTGCACCAGCCGCGGCGCGGCCCCCGCGAGGGTGGGGGCGAGCAGCCGGGTGGCGGCGGCCGGGACGGGCATGTGGGTGTGGACCAGTCCGTAGCGGCGGGCGGCGAGCA
Source organism: Kitasatospora sp. NPDC008115 (assembly GCF_042957205.1). Classification (NCBI taxonomy): domain Bacteria; kingdom Bacillati; phylum Actinomycetota; class Actinomycetes; order Kitasatosporales; family Streptomycetaceae; genus Kitasatospora; species Kitasatospora sp. NPDC008115. The sequence continues at coordinate 34,925 of NZ_JBIBHU010000033.1, forward strand.
GCGCGCGCAGCCGCAGCGGCCAGCGCGGGTCGGCGCGCCCCGGGGTGCCGGGGGCGCCGCCCAGGCAGTGCACGGCCACCCCGGCCTCGGTGAGCGCCGGGGCCAGCGCGTCCTTCCACGGCAGCACGTAGGCGACCTCGATCCTGTAGCGCGAACGGTCCGCGTGGCGGGCGCAGTTGAGGAGCAGCTGCTCGGCGCCGCCGCGGCCGAGGCCCTTGGCCAGCCAGAGCACCCGGACGGGGGCGCCGGCCGCCTCGGTGGAGGACCCGCTCACCGCTCCTCCGCCTCGCGCAGCAGGGCCGGTTCGCCGGGCCCGCCGCCGTCGTCCTCGGGCGGGCGCCGCGCCCAGCTGGGCGTGGTGCGTCCGCCGCCGAGTTCGCCCGGGCGGTCGGCGCCCCGCTCCACCGCCGGCCCGGACGGACGCGCCGGCGTGGCGGCCGGCGGCCCGCTCCGGCCGGCCGTCCCGCTCGTCCCGCTCGTCCCGTTCATTCCGCTCGTCCCGCTCGTCCCGATGCCGCCCGCCGGGGCGCGCCGCCGCCGTCCGGACGGCCCGTAGGTGCCGAGCAGCGCCACCCCGGCCACCGGGACGCCGGTGCGCGAGAGCAGTTCGGCCACCCGGTCGGCCTGTTCCGGAGTGACGTTTCCGCTGCGCACGGTCACCAGCACCGCGTCCGCGTGCTGCACCAGGTCGTAGGCGTCGTTGGCGTGCAGCAGCGGCGAGGTGTCGACCAGGATGACGTCCGCGTGCCGCCGGGCCCGGCGCAGCACCTCGCCGGCCCGCAGCACCAGCGCCGCCGGGTACGCGGTGGTGTTGCCGCCGGTGATCAGCGAGACGCCGGCCACGTTGGTCGGGCGCACCAGGTCGTCCAGCTCGCCGAGCCTTTCGCCGCTGAGCAGTTCGGCCATGCCGGGGCCGTCGCCGACGCCGAGGTGGGCGTGCAGTTGCGGGTGGCGGAAGTCGCAGTCCAGGACGAGCACCTCGCGGCCGGTCTCGGCGAGCGCCGCAGCCAGGTTGGCGATGGTGATGGTGCGCCCGTCGCGGCTGGAGCCGGAGGCGACCAGGACCACCGGCGCGGGCTCGGCGAGCCGGCGCGAGACGGTCCGCGCCGGGTCCCGGTCGTCGCCGCCGGCCGGGCGGGCCAGTGAGTCGGGGCCGGTGAGCAGCAGGGTCGAGCGCAGCGAGCGGTACGCCTCGGCGGCCGGGTCGGACGGGCGGGCGCGCACCAGCGGTTCGCGCACCCGGCGCTGACGGCGCGACAGGTGCGGCACCTCGCCGATCACCGGGAGGTTGAACGCCTCCTCGACGGCGTTGCGGCTGCGCAGCCTGGTGTCCATCCGGCTGAGCATCAGGGCCGCGACGACGCCGAGCGCGAGGCCGAGCGCGACCGCGAGGCCGAGCCGGACGCCGCGGCTGGGGGAGGAGAGCAGGTTGCCGTCGCCCTGGCGGGCGTCGATGCTGCCCCACTGCTGGATGGCGTCGGTCTGGGCGCTGTTGGCGAGCTTGCTGATCGTGGTGAGGGTGGTGGTCAGCGAGGTGTTGGCGGCGGTCAGCTTGGGCTGCAGCTTGGGCTGGTCGGCCGCCGAGGAGCGGTTGAACTGGGCCTGGATCTCGTTCAGCTGCTGCTGCTGGGCGTCCGCCTGGGCCTGCAGCTTCTTGATCGTCTCGGCTGCGCTGCGGGCCGACTCGTCGCTGTAGCCCTTGATGATCGCGGCCGAGTAGGCGGTGGCGAGGTCGGAGCAGGACTGCCTGGTGGGGCCGGTGGTGGCGATGGTCAGCATCTGGGGGCTGTCGGCGGTGACGGTCCGGCGGGCGATCACCTCGGCGGTGTCGGCGATGCCGAGGGCCTTGGCGGCGGCGGCCGCGACGTCCGCGCCCTGCGCGTAGGAGAGCACCTGGTCGGCGCGGACGGTGTCGCCCGCGCCGGCGACCGGGGTGATCGCGACCTTGCACTCCCATTTGGCGTTGTCCACCGTGGCACCGGCCGGGGTGAGTAGCCAGCCGACGACCAGCGCGGCGAGCGTGCAGCCGGCGAGCAGCCGCCAGTAGCGCCGCAGGACGGTGAAGTGGTTTGCCGGTTCCACCGGTTGGATCCCCTCGTTGGTGGTGCGGTGGTGCTGTCAGCGCCCGTCGCGCCCCGGGCGGGAGTGCGGCGGGTCCGGGTACCGCTGGGGTGTCACGCCCCCGGGCGTGACCGGTCGGCCCTCGCGGGCACGGTGGAATCCCTCGGCTGGTGTCGCAACCCGCCCCCCTGACGACTCGCGGCCAACGTCCCGACGACGACGCGCTCCCCACGGCGTGGCCCGGCCCGGCGGTACGCCGTGAACGGCGCCGGCCGACCGCCGCCCCCGCCGGTCCCCCTTGCGATGCTTCCCGAGCCCCGACGTGCGGCGCAACCACTTTGGCGATACTCGTCCGGGAGATCCCGGGCGACCGGGCCCGCACCGCCGGGATCCGGACAGAACGGCACCGTCCGGTCCCGCCCGGGCACCGCCCCGGCCCGGCGGCGGGCGCGCTCAGACCGCCCGCAGCCGCAGCGAGCGCTCGTAGAACTCCACCATCTGCGCCGACACCTGGTGCAGCGTGAACGAGGTCAGGAACCGCGCCCGCGCCGCCTTCGCCCGCACCCGCGCCGCGGCCCGGTCCTCCAGGGTGTCGGTCAGCGCCGCCGCCAGCGCGGCCGGCCGCTCCGGCGGCACCAGCCGCGCGTAGTCCTCCGAGCCGACCGTCTCGCGCAGCGCCGGCACGTCGGCGGCGACCAGCGGCACCCCGACCCCCATCGCCTCCATCGCCGCGCTGCCCAGCCCCTCCCAGCGGGACGGCACGGCGAACGCGTCGGAGGCCGCCATCAGGTCGAACACGTCGTCCCGGGGGCCGAGGAAGCGCACCCCGCCGCTCGCGTCGGCCAGCGCCCGCAGCCGCTCGGTCTCGGTGCCCTCGCTGCCGGCCAGCAGCAGCACCGCCTCCGGCTCCGCCCGCAGCACCTGCGGCCAGGCCTCCAGCAGCACGTCCAGGCCCTTCTGGTACTGCTGCCGGGCCGCCGCCAGCACCACCGGCACGTCCGGCGACAGCTCCAGGGAGGTGCGCACGGCGGCCCGCCGGTCCGGCGTCACGGTGCCCAGACGCTCCGGGTCGCGCCCGCGCGGCACCACGTCGATCCGCTGCGAGGGCACCCGCAGCCGGCGCGCCATCGCCCCGGCCACGTAGCGGGTCAGCGCGTGGAAGCGCCGGGTGCCCTGCGCGGTCGCCGCGTCCACCGTCTGCGCGGCCCGCACCTTCCACGGGCTCAGCCCGCGCGCGTTGCGGTGCTCCGGCCCGTAGGAGGCGTTGACCAGGCTGGTCACCACCGGGGTGCGGGCCGCCAGCGCGGCCGCCCGGCCGAGCACGTCCGACTCGTAGAGCGTGGTGTGCACCAGGTCCGGGCGGCGCTCGCGGACCAGCCGGTGCAGGGCGGCGACGGTGCGCCCCCGGGTGGGGTGGCCGACCCCGAACACATCGGCCCCGGCAGCGGTGAGCTCGGGCTGGAAGCCGCCGGGGGAGTCCTTGAGGTAGGCGACGTCGAGCTTCACCCCGGCCCGCACCAGCTGCGGGGCCATCGCCACCAGGCCCTGCTCGGCCCCGCCGACCCGGCTCACGCTGTCGATCACATAGAGCACATGCACAGGCCAACCCCCGCCCTCCTGGGCGTGCCCGGTCTCCCGTGCCGGGCCGCGCCCTGACTGCCGCTCAGCATCGCAGGTCGCGACCGGCGCCCGCCAGCGATTCGGTCACACCGGGGATGCCACCGGAGGGCCGCTGCCGAACCGTCAGGGGGCGGACGACAGCGCTGATCGGGGCGCGCGGACCCCCGAGGGGCGCACGACGGCTCCCGCCCGGCGCCTTTCGGGAGTACCCGCGCTGGCGCACGGACCACCGCCGGGTTGCGCGAAGGGGTCGTCCCAGGCCGGAGGCTGTGCCAAGGTCTGTCCCATGCCTGAAGCGACACCGGTCAGGACGGCCGGAACCCGCCCCCGCATCCTCCACCTCATCACCGATCCGCGCCGCCGGGGCGCCCAGAGCCTCGCCCGCGACCTCCACCGCGAATTGCGCCGCCGGGGCCAGGCCTCCGCGCTGCGCGCCCTCGCCCCGCACCCGGACGCCCACCCGGACGCCCCGGACACCCTCGCCACCCCCGTGCTCGGCCCCGGCCGGCTCCACCCCCGCACCCTCGGCGCCCTGCGCACCGCCGCCCGCACCGCCGACCTCGTCGTCGCCCACGGGTCCTCCACCCTCCCCGCCTGCGCCCTCGCCCTCGCCGGCACCCGCACCCCGTTCGTCTACGTCTCCATCGGCGACCCCCGGCACTGGACGCCCGGCCCGGTCCGCCGGCTGCGCACCGGCGCCCTGCTGCACCGTGCCGCCGCCGTCACCGCCCTCGCCGACGGGGCCCGCGACCTGCTGGTCGAGCGCTTCCGGCTGCCCGCCGCCAACGTCCGCACCATCCCCAACGCCCGCTCCGCCGACCGCTACCCGCCCGCCGACGGCGAGGCCGACCGGCGCGCCGCCCGCCAGGCCCTCGGCCTGCCGCCGGAGGGCCTGCTGGTCGCCTGGCTCGGTGCGATCGCCCCCGAGAAGCGCCTCGACCTCGCCCTCGACGCCCTCGACCGCCTCCCCGACGTGCGCCTCGCCGTGGCCGGCGACGGCCCGCAACGCTCCGCCCTGGAGCGACATCCGGCCGCCGCCCGGGCCCACTTCCTGGGCACCCTCGCCGACCCGGCCCCGCTCTACCGGGCCGCCGACGCCGTGCTGCTCACCAGTGACAGCGAGGGTGTGCCCGGGGTGCTGATCGAGGCCGCGCTGGCCGGCCTGCCGGCCGTCGCCACCGACGTCGGCTGGGTCAGCTCGGTGGTCCGGGACGGCACCACCGGCGCGCTGGTCACCCCCGGCGACCCGCCCGCCCTCGCCGAGGCGCTGGCCAAGGTGCTGGCCGGGGACCGCACCGGCCTCGGCGCCGCCGCCCGCGCCCACGCGCTGGCCCACTGCGACCTGGACGTGGTGGCCGACGCCTGGCAGCGCCTGTTCAGCGAGATCTGCGAGCGCGGCGGAGCGGCCGGAGCGGGCGGACGCGGCTGACGCGTCCCGGTGCGCCGGGCCGGGTGCGCCTTTTAGGCGAATCCCGGCCCGACGCACCGGGACGACTGGCCGCCGACGCCCCGTCACGGGCCACACTCCCCGTGTGAAGTCGATCCTTCGAACCACCCTGTTGCTGGCCGTCGCCGCCGGGATCGCCGCATCCCCCCTCCCGGCCGCCGCCGCCAGCCACCAACCGCTCCTCGGGGGCAACCCGTTCTCCCGCCTCGACACCATCCAGCCGGTGCGCGAGAGCGCCCGCACGGAGGCGCTGGAGTTCTTCTGGTACGACTGCGGGCACTCGCAGGCGCTGGAGCGGCCGCTCCAGGCCTGGACCGAGCGCCACCGCGCGGACGTCGACCTGCGCCGCGTCCCGGCCATCTGGCCCGGCAGCCGCGAGGAGGCCGTGCAGCGCGGCCACGCCCGGCTGTACTACACGCTGGAGCGCCTCGGCCTGGTCGAGCGCCTCCAGGAGGCCGCGTTCCGGGCCGTCCACACCGACGACCAGGACCTCACCGCCGAGAACGGCGCCGCCGCCTGGGCGCAGAGCCAGAACGTCGACCAGCAGCGCTTCCGCGAGGTCTACCGCTCGGAGGCGGTGGCCCGGTCGGTCGACGAGGCCGCCGAGCTGTTCGTGCGGTACGGCATCAAGGAGCTGCCGACCGTGGTCGTCCAGGGCGAGGAGCGCACCTCGCCGACCACCGCCGGCGGCGTCGAGGCGATGCCCGCGGTGATGGACCGCCTGGTCGACCAGGACCAGCAGCGCCACCCGCGCGCCCACGCGTCGCACTGATCCACCTCCCCCCGACCACCCTGGGCGGGCCGGCCGCAGCGACGGCCGGCCCGCCCCTTGCCGTGCAGGCCCGTCCTCTTCCAGGGTGGCGCGCTCCTGCCCGCGCCGGCCCGCCCGTTCCGGTGCCGGCGCACCCCTTCGGCCAGGGGGAGTCCGCCCACCTTCACCGAACCGACCCCCCGCGGCCACACTCTGTGCCAGAGTGGGGCCGGGCCGCGTCGGGGAGGCGTCAAACACCGCTGTGACAGGCCCACTTCTCGATACCGCCGGTACCGGAGAGGGCAGATGTCCGTGGGGGGACAACGCGCGCAGCTCGTCGACGGGCGCGACGACAGCCAGACAACGCAGGCCCCGGGTGGACGCCCGCCGGCCGCCGACGGGCCGCCGCCCGAGCTGATCTTCAAACGCCGGCTCCGCCCGGCCCGGGTCGCCCGCGAGCTGTGGGGCGCCCGTGAACTCGTCCGCGCGCTGGCCGAACGCGACCTGCGCGCCCGCTACAAGCAGGCCGTGCTCGGCTTCGCCTGGGCGGTGCTCACCCCGCTGGCGCTGTGCGCCATCTTCACCCTGGTGTTCCGCCGCGCCGTGCACGTCGACACCGAGGGCGCCGCGTACCCGCTGTTCGCCTACGTCGGCCTGATCGTCTGGCAGTTCTTCAGCAACACCATGAACCAGGGCGCGCTGAGCCTGGCCAACAACCTCAGCCTGCTCAACAAGGTGTACTGCCCGCGCGAGGTCTTCCCGCTCGCCACCATGCTGGTCGCCAGCGTGGACATGCTGATCGGCACCGCCGTGCTCGGCCTGCTGTTCCTGGTCTTCTGGACCGCCCCCGCGGCCACCTTCCTGTGGGTGGTGCCGCTGCTGGGCATCCAGTTCGCCTTCACCTACGGCATCGCGCTGGTCCTGTCGGTGGCCGTGGTGTACCTGCGCGACGTGCGCCACCTGCTGCCGATCATCACCCAGATGGGCGTCTTCGCCACCCCCGTCGCCTACCCGCTGGCCCAGATCCCGGAGACCCTCCAGGAGGTGTACGTCGGCGTCAACCCGCTCGGCGCCGTCATCGAGGGCTACCGCAACGCCCTGCTGTACGGCCAGGCGCCCGACGCCGCGCTCACCACGATCGCCGCGGTCTCCTCGGTGGTGTTCCTGGTCGGCGGCTACCTGCTGTTCAAGAAGCTGGAGACGGGGATCGCCGATGTCGCCTGACCGGACCCTCCCGCTGGGGACGATCCGCACCGAGCAGGTGTGGAAGCGCTTCAAGGCCGACCAGCAGCGGATGCTGCTGCGCGACAAGGTCGAGTCGATGGCCCGCCGGCTGCGCGGCGAGAAGGGCGAGGACTGGCGCTGGGCGCTGCGCGACATCTCGATGCACATCGAGCCGGGCGAGTCGGTCGGCCTCATCGGCTCCAACGGCTCGGGCAAGTCCACCCTGCTCAAGATGCTGACCCGGGTGATGTACCCGTACGGCGGGGTGATCGACGTACGCGGCCGGATCGGCGCGCTGATCGAGATCCGGGCCGGCATCCACCCCGACCTGACCGGCCGGGAGAACATCTACCTGTTCGGCGCGCTGCTCGGCCTGCGCCGGCGCGAGGTGGCCACCCGCTTCGACGACATCGTGGAGTTCGCCCGGCTCGGCGGCGCCATCGACCGGCAGGTGAAGTTCTACTCCTCGGGCATGCAGATGCGCCTCGGCTTCGCCGTCGCCGCCTACCTGGAGCCGCACGTCCTGCTGGTGGACGAGGTGCTGGCGGTCGGCGACGCGGTGTTCCAGCAGCGCTGCCTGGACCGCATGCGCGAGGTCGCCGAGCAGGGCACCACCATCGTCTTCGTCTCGCACGACCTGCCCGCCGTGGAGTCCATCTGCCGGCGCGGCATCTGGCTGGAGCAGGGCTCGATCCGGGTGGACGCCGGGATCAGGGAGGCGATGGCCGGCTACCGCGACTCCATCGAGGCGCAGTCCGAGGCGGGCGGGCGCACCGGCGAGCCGATCCAGCTGCTCAAGCACGAGGTGCGCGGCGAGGAGCGGGAGAGCCTCACCACCGACGAGCCGATGACCGTCGAGCTGACCCTGGGCGGCGACTACCGGGGCGACGCGACCCTGCACCTGGGCGTCAGCGAGGGCACCTCCAGTCCGATCTTCCAGATCAGCCATGAGATCCGGCTGACCGGCGGGGACCGCACGGTGACCTGCGTGATCCCCCGGCTGCCGCTGCCGCGCGGCCGCTACACGCTCTGGGCCGGCGTCTACAGCATCGGCAGGACCGACGGCGGAACGCTGATGAGCTGGCACTCCACCGGCCAGTTCGACGTGTTCGGGCCGATGCTGGACTCCCCGCCGCGCGCCGTGGTGCTGGCCGCGCCGGTGTTCGTCGCGCACCACTGGGAGGAGTGAGGCGTGCGACCGGTCCGGGTGCTCGTCCATCTCAACAACCTGGCCCTCGGCGGCGCCCAGCTCAACGCGGTCGACATCGCCCGCACCCTGCGCGACCGGGGCCACGAACCGGTGCTGTTCGCCCAGGGCGTGGCCGGTCCGGCGCCGATGGTCGACGTCGCCGCCAAGCACGGCCTGGACGTGGTGGTGGCGGGCGGTCCCGACACCCCGCACGCCGAGGTGCGGCGCCGGCTGGGCCGGCTGGCCGCCGAGCACGGCAGCCAGTTGCTGCACGCCTGGGAGGTCCGGGCGGCCCGCAACGCCTTCTTCGGGCCGGGGCGGTTGGGCCGGCTGCCGGTGGTCACCACCTTCTACGGCATCCGGATGCTGCGCGGCATGCCCCGCCACCAGCCGCTGGTGCTGGGCCTGGGCGCGCTGCTGGGCGACGGCCGGGCCTTCGGCCACCGGGACGTCAGCCTGATCGAGCCGCCGGTGAACACCGCCACGGACGCCCCCGGGCTGGTCGACGGGGCGGCGTTCCGGCGCGAACACGGCATCGGCGACGACGAGTCGCTGCTGGTCATCGTCACCCGGCTGGTGCCCGCGCTGGAGAAGGACGCCGGCGCGGAGCTGACCGTGGACGCCGTCCGGCGGCTGGACGACCCCCGGGTGCGGCTGGTGATCGTCGGCGCCGGCCCCAGCCTGGAGCCGCTGCGGACCCGCGCCGCCGCCGCCAACGCGGAGCTGGGGCGCCCGGCGGTGCTGGTCCCCGGACAGCTGGCCGACCCGCGCCCGGCGTACCAGGCCGCCGACATCGTGCTCGGCATGGGCGGCTCGGCGCTGCGCGGCCTCGCCTTCGGCAAGCCGGTGGTGGTGCACGGCGCGGCCGGCTACACCGCCGTGCACGAGCCCGGCCCGCTGGTCGAGCCGCACGCCTCGCGCTGCATGTACGGCTTCGGCGACGGCTCGCGGGCCCCCGAGGCGCTGGCCGGCCAGCTGCGCGGGCTGCTCGACGACCCGGCGCGCCGGGCCGGGCTGGGCGATTGGGGGCGGCAGTGGGTGGTCGGCCGGTTCTCGCTGGAGAGCGTCACCACCGCCTTCGAGGACCTCTACGCCCGGGCGCTGGCCCGGCCCGGCCGGGCGGCGAGCTGGCTGAAGGACCTGGAGCAGATGACCCGTTACGAGTTCACCAAGCCGGCCGCGCTGCGGCTGCTGGGGCGGTGACGCCCGCTCAACCCTTCCTCTAACCGCTGTTCGTCTGTTTAATGGTTAGCATGAGCGAGCTGACGATCCCGCACGTCCACCACCGCCACGCCGACGTCGACGGCCTGCGCGTCTTCTACCGGGAGACCGGGCCGGCCGACGCCCCCGTGCTCCTGCTGCTGCACGGCTTCCCGTCCGCCTCCCACCAGTACCGCCGGCTGTTCGACGCGCTCGGCACCCGCTACCGGCTGATCGCCCCCGACTACCCGGGCTTCGGCCACAGCGACAGCCCCGCCCCCGACGCCTTCCGCTACCGCTTCGACACCCTGGCCGACGTCGTCGAGGGCTTCTGCCGGGCCCTCGGCCTCGACCGGTTCGCCCTCTACGTCTTCGACTTCGGCGCCCCCGTCGGCCTGCGGCTCGCCACCCGCCACCCCGAGTGGATCACCGGCCTGGTCGTCCAGAACGGCAACGCCTACGAGGAGGGGCTCTCCGAGCAGGCCCGCGCGTTCATCGCCAACCGCCCCGGCGTCGAGGGCGCGGAGGAGCGCGTCCGCACCATCCTCACCCTGGAGATGACCCGCTCCCAGTACGAGGGCGGCACCGGCGACCCGACCCTGGTCGCCCCCGACGGCTGGACCCTCGACCAGCACCACCTCGACCTGCCCGGCCGCAAGGACATCCAGGTCGAACTCGCCCTCGACTACCACCGCAACATCGAGCTCTACCCCGTCTGGCAGGAGTGGCTGCGCACCCACCGCCCGCCCACCCTCGTCGTCTGGGGCCGCAACGACCCGTTCTTCACCGAGCCCGGCGCCCACGCCTACCTGCGCGACGTGCCCGACGCCGAACTGCACGTCCTCGACACCGGGCACTTCGCCCTGGAGGAGAAGCTGCCCGACATCGCCCCGTTGATCGACGACTTCCTCGCCCGTACCCAGAAGTAGGCGCGCTTCGGGGGGAGTTCAGTCGCGGCGCAGCAGCAGGGTGACGAAGCCGAGCGTCCCCCGGTAGCCGTGCAGCCACTCGGCGCGGTGCAGGTCCGCCGCCGCCCGGGCGCCGGCGGCGTCCGGGTGCTCCGGGTGGTCCAGCGCCCACTGGGCGAGCGAGCCGGTCCAGGAGAACTCGTAGTCGTCCCACTCCTGTCGGGTGCTCACATGGCCGGACACCGGCGTCCAGCCGTCCGCCGTCACCCGGTCCACGGTGGTGGCCAGGTCCGCGTAGTCCTCGCGCCCGGCGCCGAGCGCGGCCAGCGCCGCCACCGAGGGCTCGCGCTCCCAGAACCCCTCGCCGACCAGCACCCGGCCGCCCGGCGCCAGGAACGCCCGGGCCGCGTCCAGTGCCGGCAGCAGGCCGCCGAAGACGTGCGTGGCGCCCACGTTCAGGACCAGTTCGAAGGGCCTGGTGTCGGTGAACTCCCGGGCGTCCTGGTGGTGCAGGCCGATCCGCCGCTGCGCCCCCAGCGCCTCGGCCGACTCCCTGGCCAGGGCCAGCGCCGCCGCGTCCACGTCCACCCCGACCGCCCGCCAGCGCGGCCGCGCGCCGAGCGCCCGCAGCAGCCACGCCGCCCGCCCGCACCCCAGGTCCAGCGCCCGCCCCTCCTGTTCCGGCGCGAGCGCCCGCTCCAGCAGCGCGCCCACCGACGCGTCGGACAGCGGCGCGGCGATCGGATGACGGGCGTGCGCGAGCCGGGAGATCGTCTGACGGTCCATCCGACCAGTGTGGCCCACCCGGGTTCAGTACGTCCGGCCTTTCCAGGCGGCGCCCCGGCCGCGCCAGTGCTGCACCGCCGAGTCGACCGTCATCAGCAGGTAGAGCGAGGCCGTGAACGGCAGCAGCAGCGCGGCTGCCGGCGGCCGGCCGTAGTAGCGCAGCATCGGCACGAAGGTCCCCGCCATCAGCGCCCAGGCCGCCCCGCCCGCCGCCGCCACCGGCCAGGCGCCCGCCGCCAGCCCCGCGACCGCCGCCACCGGCGGCACCAGGTACACCAGCGCCAGCCCCAGCACCGTCCCCAGCAGCAGCACCGGAGAGTGCCGCAGCTGGGCGTACGCGCTGCGCGACACCATCCGCCACAGCTGCTCCAGGCGCGGGTACGGCCGCACGCTGTCCACCTGCTCCGCCAGCCCCAGCCAGGTCCGGCCCCCGGCCGACTTCACCGCCCGGGCCAGCGACACGTCGTCGATCACCGCGCCCCGGATCGCCGCCACCCCGCCCGCCCGCTCCAGCGCCTCCCGCCGCACCAGCGAGCAGCCGCCCGCCGCCGCGGCCGTCCGGGCACCGGGCCGGTTGCTCCGGCGGAACGGGTACAGCTGGGCGAAGAAGTACACGAAGGCCGGCACGATCAGCCGCTCCCAGCCCGTCTCCACCCGCAGCCGGGCCATCTGCGACACCAGGTCCAGCCGGCCGCTCTGCGCCGCCGCCACCAGCTCGGCCAGCGAATCCGGCCCGTGCGCGATGTCCGCGTCGGTCAGCAGCAGGTACTCGGCGTCCGGGCCCGCCAGCTCGACCCCGTGCCGCAGCGCCCACAGCTTGCCCGTCCACCCCGGCGGCAGCGGGGGAGGGGTGGTCACCGTCAGCTCCAGGCCGCCCGGGGCGGCGAGCGAGCGCGCCAGGGCGCCCGTCCCGTCCGTGCTGTGGTCGTCCACCAGCACCACCCGGGCCCGCCCCGGGTACTTCTGCGCCAGCAGGCTCGGCAGCGACAGCGGCAGCACCTGCGCCTCGTCCCGGGCCGGCACCAGCACCGCCACCTGCGGCCAGCGCTCCGGCGCGCGGCGCGGCGGCAGCCGGACGTCGGTGCGCCAGAACAACCCGTGGCAGCCCGCCAGCCAGAGCCAGACCAGCAGGGAGAACGCGGCGATCCACAGCAGGACGGTCACCCGGGCAGTCTGCCGCACCAGGGGCCCGGCGCGGGCCATCGACTAAAGTCTTGACCCGTGAAGATCGCACTGATGGACTCGGGAATCGGCCTGCTGGCCGCCGCCGCCGCGCTCCGGACGCTGCGTCCGGACGTCGATCTGGTGCTCTCCTCCAACCCCGCCTCGATGCCCTGGGGACCGCACACGCCCGAGGAGATCACCGAACTCGCCCTCGGCTGCGCCCGGGCCGCCGCCGAGTACCGGCCGGACGCGCTGATCGTCGCCTGCAACACCGCCTCGGTCCACGCGCTCGCCGCCCTGCGGGCCGAGCTGGAGCCCGGGCTGCCGGTCATCGGCACCGTCCCGGCGATCAAGCCGGCCACCGCGCTCGGCGGCCCGGTCGCCATCTGGGCCACCCCCGCCACCACCGGCAGCGCCTACCAGCGCGGCCTGATCCGCGACTTCGCCGGGACGGCCGCCGTCACCGAGGTCGCCTGCCCCGGGCTCGCGGACGCCGTCGAGCACGGCGACGACGCGGCCATCGAGGCGGCCATCGCCGACGCGGCCGCCCGCACCCCGGCCGGCACGGCGGCCGTCGTCCTCGGCTGCACCCACTACGAGCTGGTCGCCGACCGCATCCGCACCGCCGTCGCCCCGACCGCCCTGCCGACGCTGACCCTGCACGGCTCCGCCGAACCGGTCGCCGCCCAGGCCCTGCGCCGCGTCCTCGACCCCACCCGCGAGGGCACCGCCACCCTCACCGTCCTCCACGCCGGCATCCCCACCACCCTCCCCCCGGCCGCCCTCGCCTACCCCCAGACCCTCCCCCTCACCGCCCCCACCCCCTGACCCCACCGGCCCTCTCGCGGGAGTAGAGGCATGGCGCGCCCGTGGGAGTGGGAAGTCGGCGGGGCCGACTTTCGGAGGGGCTGGCGTTTTTCCCGGCGTCCCTGATGGGGTGTCCTGGCGGACAGGCCGCGCTCGGCGGCGGTGGCACGCCTGCGGGCGCAGGAAGTCGGCGGGGCCGACTTTCGGAGGCTCGGTGATGCGCGGCTGCGGGGAGCGCGTAGGCGCGGTGGCGGTGGCTGGCGACGCGGGTGGTGGTGCAGGAAGTCGGTGGGGTCGGCTTTTGGAGGGGCGGGTGTCTTTCCCGGCGTCCTTGTTGGGGTGTTCTGGCGGAGAGGCCGCGCTCGGCGGCGGTGGCACGCCTGCGGGCGCAGGAAGTCGGCGGGGCCGACTTTCGGAGGCTCGGTGATGCGCGGCTGCGGGGAGCGCGTAGGCGCGGTGGCGGTGGCCGGCGACGCGGGTGGTGGTGCAGGAAGTCGGCGGGACCGACCTTCGGAGGCCGCGATGTGCCGATGACGGCGCAGGAAGCCGGTGGGGCGACTTCCTGCGCGGGGGAGGGTCAGGCGGCGTGGCCGCGCCAGCGGCGGTAGGCGGGTTCGAGGCCGGAGAGGATGGTGTCGAAGCGCCGTGTGCTGGTCGTCGAGTCCACCTGGAGCCGGCTGATCTGGAGAGGGTGGGAGGGGAGCCGGGGGCCGAGGCGGTGGTCGGAGAGGAAACCGAGCCGGTAGCCCAGCTCCTGGAGGACGGTTTCGGCCCGGACGTCGTGGCCGCCGTCCGGGTAGGCGAAGGCGATCGGGGGCTCGCCGAGCCAGCGGGTGAGGGCTTCGTGGGCGCCGGTGATCTCCGCCCGGACGGTGGCGTCGTCGCAGCGGCCCAGGCACGGGTGGCCCTGGGTGTGGTTGCCGATGGCGACCCCGCCCTCGCGCAGTGCGAGCAGGTCGGCGGGGGTGAGCTGCTCCTGGCCGGGCGGGCGCCGGTCGGCGCTGACCCGCAGCTCGTGCAGGCTGCGCCGGCGGTCCGGGTCGGGCATCGCCTTGAGCCGGCGGAGCAGCTGCGAGGGGTGGCCGCAGTCGAGCGAGCGGGCGCGTCCGCCGTGCCGGGCGAGGAAGTCGGCCTCGTGCCACCAGAACGGCTTCTCGGTGCCGATCAGCTCGGAGATGACGAAGGCGGCGGCCGGGATGCCTCGTTCGATCAGCGCGGGCAGCGCATGGGTGAGGACGCTGCGGTCGGCGTCGTCGAAGGTGACCAGCACGCTGCGGGCGGGCAGCGGGCGCCGTTCGGCGACGGCCTGCTGCACGGCGGCCAGCGAGACGGGGGTCGCGAGTCTTCGCAGCCGGTCCAGCTGGGCGCCGAAGGAGCGCGGGTCGGTCACGCCGTGGTACGCGAGCACGGCGAGCCGCTGCGCCGCCCGGGCACGGAACAGGGGCTGGACGGGGGCGAACCGCAGCCACTCGCCGCGCGCGTCGGCGGGGTGGCAGGGCCGGGTCGCGGCGGACCGCAGGGCCCGGCCGCCCGGCGGGAGGACCGCCGGGGGGAGGCCGGCCGGTGGGGTGACGATCGGCTGCCCGTCGGTCGTCACGGTGGCGGTCCCGGGCGGGGCGGCGGTGGTCGGCGGGGGCCGCAGGTCCGACAGGGCGGTCACCAGGGCCCTGTCACGGGCCGTGGGGCCGGAGGTCGACGTCGTGGACTGGGACTGCGGCACGGTTCCCCCTCGGTCGCCGATGCGGCGTGGCGGTACCGCCGGAGGACGGAGCCCGGCCTCCGACTCCAGGGCACGGCGGCTCCGCCCCCTGGGTATTTCCGGCCCGCGGCGGGGACTCCCAACCCGCACCGCGGACGGCTCCTGGATCGCTCAATGTAATGGAGACAGCTACACCTCGTTGAGGGTTGTACCGGACCGGCAAGGTTTTTTCGACGACCGGGAACAATTCCGGAACGAGCCCGGAACGGGCCCGGGACCACTCCGGAACATCTTCCTGAACACCCGCCACGCCCCGCCGCGGACAGCTCTTCGCCCAACCCAGACCCGTTACCAGGAGTGACCGCCCGATCGCCGCCCGCATGCTGCCCGCCGGGCCGCTCCGGGGTACCTTGGGCTCATGGCAGATGCGGAACGTGATCACTTCCACCCGCACGGCGCGACCCGGATGGCCCGGTACTGTCACGGTGGCCCGCTGGTCACCCACCAGGTGCCGCTCGCGCTGGTGGGCGTGGCCTGCCTCACGCTGGGCATCGTGGTGGCGGTCGTGATTCCGGACAGTGACGGCCCGGCGTGGGCGATGGCGGTGGCCGGCTGCCTCGCAGCCGGGGTGCTGCTGCTCGGCCGGATCGGTTTCGCGCTGTTCCGCCGCCGGCGCGCGGCGGCCTGAGGACGGAGCGCGGACGGCGGACGGTGGGGCGCGCGGGAAACCGCTCAATCACCGCTCACCCGATCGAGTCCAACCGGTCAGATCGGCAGGTTTTCGGCCCATCTGCCAACTCCTTCTCGCTTCTTTCACAATTCCGGGGCACCAGCCCCACAGTTCCCCCTACTGTGATGTCCGTCCGGGGTGCCGACCGCACCGGATGCGAGGCCACTTGACGGCGCCGGGGAGGGCGCCGCAGAGGGGGGAAGGATGAGCGGCACCGCCGTGCCCGGAACGGCCCCGGCCAGCGGGGGGATCCGGGCCCGGGTGAAGCGACAGCTGGCACGCCGGGTCGGGACCGGCCCCGGCGAGGGCGCCACCGTGCTGATCTACCACCGGGTGGGTGGCGGGAGCCCGGACGAGCTGGACGTGTCCGCCGCCGACTTCGCCGCCCAGGCCGACCTGCTCGCCGCGCTGCCGCCCGGCCGGGTGGTCTCCCTGGACGAGGCCACCGACCGGATCGAGGCCGGGCGCCGCACCCCGGGCGTCGTCCTCACCTTCGACGACGGCTTCGCGGACGTCTACGACAACGCCTGGCCGCTGCTGCGCGAACGTCGGCTGCCGTTCACGGTCTACCTGGCCAGCGGCCACGTCGGCGGCGAGATGCGCTGGGAGGGCTCGACCGCCAAGGCCGCCGGCGCCCCCGCGCTCAGCTGGGCGCAGCTGCGCGAGATGACCGCCTCCGGTCTGTGCACGGTCGCCAACCACACCCGCACCCACGCCCGCCCCGAACTCCTCTCCACCGCCGAGCTGGACGCCTGCAACGACGACGTCGAGGAGCACCTGGGCGTGCGCCCCCACCACTACGCCTACACCTGGGGCGTGCCGGTCCCGCACATGGAACCGGCCCTGCGGGCCCGTTTCCGGACCGCCGCGACCGGCGAGGTCGGCCGCAACACCCCCGGCGTGGACCCGGTCCGGCTGCGCCGGGTGCCGGTCCGCCGCACCGACCCGATCGACTTCTTCCGCGCCAAGCTGCACGGCCGGCTGATCCCCGAGCGCGCCTATGCCCGGATCGTCGCCACCGCGAAGGCGGTGGGCGCCCGTGCCTGAGGACCGGATCCCGCAGCGCCTGCGCGGCCCCGGCGGCCGTCCGCTGCGCGTCGCCCACCTCACCACCGTCGACATGAGCCTCCACCTGCTGCTCGCCACCGAGCTGAAGGTCGACCTGGAGGCCGGCTTCGAGACCTACGGGATCAGCGCGCCGGGCCCGTACGTCCCCGAGCTGACCGCGATCGGGGTGCGCCACGAACCGCTGCACGCGCTCACCCGGGCCTGGGAGCCGCGCGCCGACGCCGCCGCCGCCCGCGAACTGCACGCCGTGCTGCGCCGGATCCGCCCGGACGTGCTGCACACCCACAACCCCAAGACCGGCGTGCTCGGCCGGGTCCTCGGCCGCCTGGCCCGCGTCCCGGTCGTGGTGAACACCTGCCACGGCCTCTGGGCGCAGGCCCACGACCCGCTCGCCAAGCGGGCCTTCGTCCTGGGCGCCGAGGCCTTCGCGGCCCGCTTCTCGCACGCCGAGCTGTACCAGAACGGCGAGGACCACCGCACGCTGGCCCGCGCCGTCCCGGCCCGCCGCTCGCGGGTGGTCGGCAACGGCGTGGACCTCACCCGCTTCGCCACCGACCCGGGCGAGCGCGCCCGGCTGCGGGCCGGGCTGCGCGCCGAGCTCGGCGTCGGGCCGGACGAGCTGCTGGTCGGCGGGGTCGGCCGGCGGGTCGCCGAGAAGGGCATCCGGGAGTACGCCGAGGCGGCCCGGGCGCTGGCCGGCAAGGCCCGGTTCGTCTGGATCGGCCCGGACGACCCGGACAAGCCGGACGCCCACGGTGCCGAGTCCGGCGTCGTCTTCCCCGGCCCGCGCGGCGACATGCCCGCCGTCTACGCGGCCCTGGACGTCTTCGTACTCCCCTCCTACCGGGAGGGGTTCTCCCGCTCCGCCATGGAGGCCGCCGCCGGCGGCCTGCCGATGGTGCTCAGCGACATCCGCGGCTGCCGCGAGATCGGCACCCACGACGAGCACCTGCTCCTCGCCCCGCCCGGCGACGCCCGGGCCCTCACCCACGCGCTGGACCGGCTCCTCACCGAGCCCGGCCTGCGCGAGCGCCTCGGTGCCGCGGCCCGCCGCCGCGCCACGGCGCGGTTCGACCAGCGCGCGGTGGCCGCCGTCTCGCTGGCCACCTACGCGGCCGTCGCCCGCGCCAAGGGCCTGCCCTGGGCGGTCGGCTGAGCCCACCCACGACCACACACCGCATCAGGGGGAAGGACCGTCATGAAGCGAGGGGGGGACCTCGTGATCACCGTCCTGACCGGGATCGTCGCGATTCCGCTCGGTCTGGTGATCGCCCTGCTGATCCGCTGCACGATGGGCGGACCGGTGCTCTTCCGGCAGACCCGGACGGGGCTGCACGGCAAGGAGTTCGAGATCCTCAAGTTCCGCACCATGCGGGACAGGCGTTTCCCCGAGGAGCCGGACGCTCCCCGGATCACCCGGCTCGGGGAACTGCTGCGCAGGACCAGCCTGGACGAGCTGCCGCAGCTGTGGAACGTCGCGCGCGGCGAGATGGGCGTGATCGGGCCCCGGCCCACGCTGCCCGAGCAGGTCGTCCACTACTCCCGCCGGCAGCGCGGGCGGCTCGACGTCCGCCCCGGCCTCACCGGCTGGGCGCAGGTGCGGGGGCGCAACTCCATCACCTGGCCCGAGCGGATCGAACTCGACCTCTGGTACGTGCGCAACCGTTCGCTCGCAGTCGACCTGCGGATCCTGCTGCTGACCGTCAGGGTGCTGCTGCGCCCGGCCGGGATCACGGCGGCCGGGGGCGTCAACCCGGGCTTCCCGACGCCCACCGAGCCCGCCGACACCGCCGTTCCGGTGCCCGCGGCCGGGAACGAGCCGCCGCCCGCCGTGATCAGCCTGCCCCGGCAGAGCACCGCGCCCCGCCAGAGCACCGCGCCCCGGCCGGCCCCGCCGGTGCGCCCGGCGCCGGTGCACGCGGCCGTCGAGGAGGCGTCCTGACCACCGGACCGGGCAGGATGACCCCCGTGCCCTCCGCAACCGCCCCTCGCGGGCTCTGGATCGCCGGCGCCGGGGGCCTCGGCCGCGAGGCGCTGGACACCGCGCTCGCGGCCGGCGTCCCGGTCGCGGGCTTCCTCGACGACGCCCCGTTCACCGGCGTCCGGGGCCTGCCCGTCCGCAGGCCCGCCGAGTTCGAACCCGGCGCCCGCTACCTGATCGGGATCGCCGACCCGGCCGTCCGGCGGCGGCTCGCCGCCCTGCTGAACGGCCTGGGCGGCGAAGCGGTCACCCTGGTCCACCCCCGGGCGCTGATCGCCCCGGACACCGTGCTCGGGCCCGGCTGCCTGGTGATGGGCGGCGCCTACGTGTCCAGCAGCGTCCGGCTCGGCGCGCACAGCCAGGTCCAGTACAACGCGACGGTCGGGCACGACGCGGTGCTGGGCGAGCGGGTGACGGTGTATCCGGGTGGGAACGTCTCGGGCGCGGTGGTGCTGGCGGACGGCGCCACCGTCGGCTCCAACGCGGTGGTCCTGCAAGGCCGCAAGGTCGGCGAGGACGCCTTCGTGGGCGCGGCCGCCGTGGTGACCAGGGACGTGCCGCCCGGCGAGGTGGTGGTCGGTTCCCCGGCCCGCCCGCTGCGCAAGGACCGCCCGGCCGCGGACTGAGCCGGCCGCGGCCCGACCCCGGCAGTGCCCGGCCCGCGCCCGGATAGGGTGCGGGCCATGGCCATTCCCGAGTTCCTCGCCGACCTCCGCGCCGTGGTCGGCCCCCGCATGCTCTGGCTCAGCGCCGTCGTCGCGGTCGTCCTCGACGACGACGGCCGGGTGCTGCTCGTCCAGCGCTCCGACGACGGCTGCTGGACCCCGCCCGGCGGCATCCTCGACCCGGGCGAGCAGCCCGCCGACGGCGCGGTCCGCGAGTGCCTGGAGGAGAGCGGCATCGTCGCCGTCCCCGAGCGGCTGGTGACCGTCACCGTCTCGCCGGAGGTCACCTACCCCAACGGCGACATGACGCAGTACCTGGAACTCGTCTTCCGCTGCCGCCCGGCGGGCGGTGAGATCCGGCTGGACGAGGACGAGACCCTCGCCGTCGGCTGGTACGCCCTGGACGCGCTGCCGCCGATGGCGGAGAAGGAACTCGCCTGGATCCACCGGGCGGTGGTCGGCCGGGCCGAGGCCGCCTTCGAGTGGAACGGCGCACTGCTCCCCTGACCGACGGCGGACCCTAGAGGCCGCGGAACCAGTCCGCCGTCCGCTCCAGCCCCTCGCGCAGCGGCACCGGCCGCACGTCCGGGAAGAGCTCGCGCAGCCGCGCATTGTCGGCCTGCGAGTCCCGGACGTCGCCGGGCCGCGGGTCGACGTGCGACACCTCGACGGGGTGGCCGAGCACCGTCTCCAGCTCGCCGATCAGCTCCAGCAGCGAGGTGCGGGTGCCGAACGCCAGGTTCACCGGGTCCGCGTGCACCACCCGGCGCAGCACCGCCTCGGTGATCACCTGGGTGACGGTGCCGACGAAGGTGAAGTCCCGGCTCTGCCCGCCGTCCCCGTGCACGGTCACCGGCCGCCCGGCCAGCGCGGCGTCCAGGAAGGCCGGGACGACGGCGGCGTAGGCGTGCCCGGCGGGCTGCAGCGGGCCGAAGACGTTGAAGAACCGCAGCGGGAGCACGCCCAGCCCGTAGCAGTGATGGTAGGCGGCCAGGTAGGACTCGGTGGCGAGCTTGCTGACCGCGTAGGGGCTCATCGGCGCGGTGCGCATGGTCTCCCGCTTGGGCAGCTCGCGGTTGGCGCCGTAGACGGAGGAGGAGGACGCGGCGGCCACGTACAGGCCCCCGGCGCGGCGGGCGGCCTCCAGGACCTCCAGGGTGCCGGTGGCGTTGGCGTGGTGGCTGGCCAGCGGGTCGGCCACCGAGCGGGGCACCGAGGGCAGCGCGGCGAGGTGGACCACGGCGTCGGCGCCGGCGAAGGCCTCGTCCAGCAGCGCCGGGTCGAGGACCGTGCCCTCGTGGAGCACCGCGTCGGTGCCGGACAGGTTGGCCTTGTGCCCGGTGGAGAGGTCGTCCACGACCCGGACCTGGTCCACCTCGGGCCGGGCCAGCAGGGCCCGGACCAGGTTGGCCCCGATGAATCCGGCTCCGCCGGTGACGACCACGCGCATGGCTGAGGATCCCCCCTCACGACCGGGCGGCCCCTCGGCCGGCCCTGCGCCGATGGTAGCCGCGCGGTCACCGGCGGTGTGGCGGAACCCCGAGAACGGCCGGAAGCGGACAGGCGGCGACGTCCCGGGCGCTCAGCCCTTGGGCTGGCGGTACGCCTCCTCGGCGGCGTCCAGCACCGCCGCGAGGTCGCCGCCGGCCGTGGCGGTGGCGACCGCGGCCACCGCGCCCTCGACGAACGGGGCGTTGGCGAACCGGACCGGGAACGGCAGGCCGTGCTCGTCGGCGTCGGCGAGCAGCGCCCGGACGGTGGTCACCGCGCCGCCGAGGTCGGCCAGGACGACCACGCCGTGGCCCTGGTCGACCCGCCGGGTGGCGGCGGCGACCAGGACGGCACTGATCCCGGGGCCGGCCACCAGGTCCCCGCCGGTCGCGGCGACCGGGGTGGGGGAGTCGTCGGCGGTCAGCGCGAGGGCGAGGGAGCGCACCGCGCCGGCGAGTTCCTGGCTGTGCGAGACCAGCACCACGCCGACCCGGCCGTGCGCGGGCGGCCGGCCGGGGGCGGGCCGGGGCAGCGGGGCCGGGGCGGGCGGGGTGCGGGGCGCCGGGGGGTGGGCCGAGGGGGCGTCGGAGATGGGGATGACATCGGCGCGGGTGCCGTCCCGGCGGCTCATCGGCTGCTCCTCGGGCGCTCGGTGGGGCCCGGTGGGGCCCGGTGGGGGTTCCCCACACTCTGGCAGTTCGCCCGCCGCCCGCCCGCGCGGGACACGCGCCCGGCGGGGCGGCCCGGGGCCGCTGACGGGCGGTCGGCCACGGCCGGGGGAGTCCTCCCGATCCCGCTGACCGGGGCCGTGCGGGTGACTAGGCTGGGGCCGTTCAGGCCGTCGGGAGGAGAGAGCAGCAGTGGCAGCCAACAGCGGGACCGGGGTGGAGTCGGTCGACGTCGAGCCGTCGGGAGCGGCGGAGCTCGGCGTCAACGGGAAGCCGAAGGTGGACTTCACCGGGGCGACCTGGCTCTGCAGCAGCCAGGGCGTGGGCGACGTCCAGATCGCCTTCGTGGACGGCTACATCGGCATGCGGGACGGCCGTCAGGAGGACGGACCGGTCCTGGTGTTCACGCCCGGGGAGTGGCGGGCCTTCGTGCTCGGCGCGCGGGACGGCGAGTTCGACCTCACCTGACCGGATCCGGCCGGACGTCCCGCGGGGCGTCCGGCCGCACCCGAAGGTCTCCGGTGGTCATCATTCCGATCACATTTGAGCGTGCCCCGTCATAATTTCTGTTGACTGCTGGACAAACGCAGCTCAGAGTATGAGCACAGGCAGACGCCGTGCCCACCGCCCCCACGCGGCCAGACACGGCGCCTGCTGTGCAACCCGGCAGCGCTGCCGAGTCTCCTCCCAGTCATCCCCTGCGCACCGGGGGTGCGTCGGCCGGTCCCGGCCCACAAGGGGCCGGCAGTCGCCGGGAGGATGGCTCCGAACCCGAGAGCGACTCGGGCGTCGGTGCCGTTGCTCGGGACCCGCACGCCCCCACGCGGCGGCGTCCCGAGCAGATCCGCGGGAGCGACGGGCCGGGGCCCCGCGGACCTTGCTCTTGTTGCATGGAACTGTTGGCTTGTGTGCTGTGCGGTGTGCGACGTCGAAGCTGGGTGCTCGGCGGATCGGCACGACGGTGTGCACAGTGAGGGAAACGCGTGTAGGGCCGCGTTGCGACATGCCGTCCCCCCGAAGGGTGAAACCCAGAACGGCTGTCGTGCTGAACCGAACGTAGCCCGGACGGTTGCTCAGAGTCAACATTGGTCTCTGAGCGTGGATCTCCGTCCGGTGCCCCACCCACCCCGCGAGCGTGGTGTGCCGGGCACGTACGATGTTCCCATGTCTTTTCTCCGCCGTCGCTCCGGTCAGCCCACCGGCCCGGACTTCGACGTGCTCGCCATGGACCCGGGCGACTGGCCCGGCGACTTCGGTGCGGCCATGATGACCGGCTCGGACGGCTCCTGCCAGGGGATTTTCCTGCGCTACGACCTGTTCGGCGGCAGGGGCCCGGCGATGTTCATCGGCAACCTCCCCGAGGGTTCGCCGGCCCGGGACACCGGCGACAGCGTGCCCTTCGAGGTGCGCCAGCTGCTCGCCGCCCTGGGGGACGAGGAACCGGTCGAGTTCGTCTCGGCGGAGGACTTCCCGGTGATGCTCGGGGACGACCTGCTGATCGTGAAGAAGGTCAAGGTCAGCGAGGGCCGGGTCTTCTGTGCCCAGTTCGGCCGGAGTGACGGCGTGCAGGTCACCATCGCCTCCTGGGACCGACCGATTTCGGACGACCTCTACCAGCTGCTCAAGCCGCTGCCCGCGGACATGTTCCAGCAGGGCTGACCGGGCGTCGGGGAACTGCCCCGGAGGGCAGGATTCCGCTTCCCGTCCCGGTACTCGGGCCGCTCCCGCCACCCCGCTCGTTCCGGGCCTCGGGCGCTGCTTGACGGCCTCGATCACGGCTTCGTAAAGTCGCGGACATGTCGTGCCGTCTCCCGCTGCTGACCCGTCGCAGCTACCTCGACCTGCGGCGCACCGCCAGCGCGGCGTGTCCGGGCCACTGAGGGGGATTCGTCCCCGAGGCGGCGGGCGGACGGCCGAGCGGCCGGCGCCGGTCCGGAGGCGGGCGTTCCGCCGAACCCGGGTTCCGGGGGCGGGCGTTCCGCCGGTCTCCGGGGTCGCCCACCGGTACCGCGCGCCCGTCCCGGCGTGTCGAGGAGTCTGAGCCCACGCTGCCGCCCGGAGGCACCTGCCCGATGAGCACCATCGCTGCCGACCAGCCGTCCGCCGCCCCGTCCCCCGTCGAGGCCGCCCTCGCCGGGCTGCCCAGGGTCGTCGACCTGCTGGCCGCCCGGGCCGAGGAGCACGACCGCGACGCGACCTTCCCGTACCAGGGCATCGAGGCCGTGCACGAGGCCGGACTGCTCACCCTGACCGTCGACCGGCGCTACGGCGGGCCCGGCGGCACGCTCGCCGACACCGTCCAGGTCCTGTCCCAACTCGGGCGCGGGGACGCCTCGGTGGCCGTGGTCACCGCGTTCACCCTGCTCCAGCACGCCGAGCAGGCGCGGACGGCGAACTGGCCGACGGCCGGCTACCGGCGGCTGCTCACCGAGTCCCGGCGCGGACCGGCCCTGGTCAACACCCTGCGGGTGGAGCCCGGCGCCCGCAGTGGCGAACCGCCGGCCACGGTGGCCCGGTGGGACGGCACGGGCTGGCGGCTCACCGGCCGCAAGACCTACTGCACCGGAGCCGAGGCGCTCGCCTGGATGGCGGTGACCGCCCGGACCGACGAGCCGGAGCCCCGGACCGGGACGTTCCTGGTGCGCGGCGAGAGCGAGGGCCTGGAGGTCGACCCGACCTGGGACCAGCTCGGCCTGCGGGCCAGCGCCAGCCACGACGTGGTGCTGGACGGGGTGCGGGTGCCCGCCGAACTCGCACTCGGCCTGAACCCGTCCAAGGGCGGCGCCGGAAGGGGCGCGTCCGGAGCCGCCGCGCGCTCCGCCGCGGCTTCCGCGCCGGACGCCGCCGGGGCCGTGCCGGCGGCCGAACTGGCCCGGGCCTGGCACGATCTGGCGCTCTCCGCGGTGGCCGTCGGGGTCGCCCGCTCGGCCCAGGACTGGCTGGTCCGCTTCCTGCACCAGCGAACTCCGGCCAATCTCACCGAGCCGCTCGGCAGCCTGCCCCGCTACCGCGGCGCGCTGGGCGAGATCGAGACCCAGCTGATCGGCGCCGAGGAACTGGTGCACGGGCTGGCGCCCCGCGTCGACCGGGCCGAGCCGGACGCGGTCGCCCGCACCGGCCCGGCCCATCTGCTGGCCACCCGGGCGGCGATAGCCGCCGTCCAGCAGGCCGTCTCGCTCACCGGCAACCCGGGACTGAGTCGCCGTCACCCGCTGGAGCGCTACCTGCGGGACGTGCTCAGCAGCCGGGTCCACCTGGCGCCCGACGAAGCCGTCCTGGAGGCCGCGGGCCGGGCCGCCCTGGAACGCGGCGCCCGGCCCTGACCGGGCGCCGGCCCCCGGACGGCCTCACCGCGTCCCGACGGCCGCCCGGACCGCGCGGCGGGCCAGCGCGGCGTCGTCGTACAGCCGGCGGATCATGATCCGCTGCTCCTCGCCGGCGCCCGGCACGTCGTACAGCCGGATCTCGCGCATCAGCACCAGCACCAGGTTCACCAGGAACGCGTCCCGGGCCAGGGTGCCGCCGCTCTGGGCGAGTTGGCTGATCTGTCGGCGGGCCGCGGTGTCCCCGGAGAGCACGCTCCAGAGCACCGCCAGGTCGTAGCCGGGCAGGTACCAGCCGGCCTGCTCCCAGTCGACCAGCACCGGCCCCGACGGCGCCAGCAGCATGTTGCTGAGCAGCGCGTCGCCGTGGCAGAGCTGGAGCGGGGCGTTCCCGAGGCCGTGCAGCAGGCCGCGCAGGTCCCCGGCGTCCCGGTCGGTGAGCTGGCCCACCGAGTGGTAGCGGGCGATCTCCAACTGGTAGTCCAGCCGGGGCTGGAAGACGTCGGTCGGTGGCCGCCACAGGTTGAGCGTGCGGACGGCGGTGAGCAGCGCCCGCACCTCGCCCGGGGTCGGCGCGTTGGCGGGGTGGCGCTCCCGCGCGGCCGGCCGGCCGGGCACCCGCTCCATGACGAGCACGCAGCGGTCGTGGTCGGCGGCCACCAGCCGGGGCAGCCGCACCGGCGGGCGGTGCCGGACGAAGGCCCGGTAGACGGCGACCTCGTGGTGGAAATCGGCCACCAGCTGTTCGAAGTACTCGCTCCGGACCGCCTGCGGGGC
The DNA here is from genome assembly GCF_042957205.1 of Kitasatospora sp. NPDC008115. Taxonomy (NCBI): domain Bacteria; kingdom Bacillati; phylum Actinomycetota; class Actinomycetes; order Kitasatosporales; family Streptomycetaceae; genus Kitasatospora; species Kitasatospora sp. NPDC008115. The sequence goes on from NZ_JBIBHU010000033.1 coordinate 60,484, forward strand.
GAGGCACTTGGCGACCACCGGCGCCCGGCCGATGGTGCCCGCCACCAGGATGTGGCGGCTGCCCTCGCGCAGCACCTGGCGCGGGGTGAACGCGGGACATATCCGCGAGACGCCGGCGAGCGCGGCCCGGACGGACGGCGTCTGGAGCGCCGAGGGGTCGATCCGCTCCTGCGCCGCGGGCTGGCCCGGCCGGGCCGGGGGCCGCAGCAGCCGGCCGTCGCCCGGGCGGGCGACGGGGATCCGGGCCCCGGGGAGGCGGGGGCCGACCGGGCCGGCGGTCTCGGGCGGGCGGAGCCCCAGCGCGGTCCGGGCGGCCTGGCCCCGGGGGTCCGCGGGCCGGCCGTCGGCGGCGCCGCGGGGGGCGGCCGGCCGGGACGGCGGCGGGACCTGCTTCGGGCCGGGACGGCCGGCGGCTGCGGTGGGGGGGCGCAGCGCGGTCCGGGGCGCGGTCGGCGTCGGGGAGGTCGCTGAGGAGTACATGGGGTGAGGGAGGTCCCTTCCTGGTCCGTCTCGGATGCGCCCCGCGGGGGCGGGGTCGGGCCGGTACCGCCGGGTTCCTGGTCCGGCGGCGGGCCCTGGTCGGTCCGGCGGGTGGTGCGCGGGCGCCGGGCACGGACGCCGGGGCCAGAGCCCCGTGCTGCGGCGGTGGACCGGCCGTCCGCACCCTGGGGAATGCGGATGGCCGGTTCTGCCGTGGCCGTGCCCGGCGCCCCCGCGCCACCCGGCCGCGCCACCCCCTCGGGTGAGGACCGGGGACGCCCCGCGACCCGCGCGGGGGAACCCCCGAACCGGCCTGGGACGCCCTCCGACCCGGGGGCGAGGTGGCGCACCTCTACATCACACCCGGACGACGGTGGTTGGTAATGTGGCGGACCCTGGCGAAGCCTGGCGAATGCTCGCCCGGCACATGACGGAACCTCTAGCCTCGGATCAGCCGAGGAACCTGGGGGCTTCACGTGGGCAGGGGACCCAACACCCGACTCGCCGATCTGTTCGTCCTGACCGGATGGTCGAAGGGCGAGCTGGCGCGGCTGGTCAACAGGCGTGGTGCCGCGATGGGGCAGCAGCAGCTGTCCACCGACACCTCGCGGGTGCGGCGGTGGATCGAGCAGGGGGAGATCCCGCGCGATCCGGTGCCGAGGGTACTGGCAGCCGTGTTCACGGAGCGGCTCGGCCGTGTCGTCACCACTGAGGACCTCGGTCTGGAACGACACCGGCCCACCAGGACCGGAGCGGCGCAGTCCGCCACCACGTCGTCATGGGAGCCGGATCGGACGGCCGCGGTCCTCACCGAGTTCACGGGAATGGACCTCATGCTGAACCGACGTGGATTGGTGGGCGCGGGTGCCGCGCTCACGGCCGGGGCGGTCATCGCCGATTCGTTGAAGGGCTGGCTGGGCGGGGACGCGGTCGCGTACGCGGCCTCGGCGCCCGGCCCGAGGCCGGTGGTCACCCAGGGCGGTGCCCGGCCGGTGGTGGACCTGTACGACGCGGGCCCGGTCGGGCTCGACGAGGTGGAGGCGCTGGAGCGCTCGGTGCAGGTGTTCCGGGCCTGGGACGCGGCCCGCGGCGGCGGCCTCCAGCGCAAGGCGGTGGTCGGTCAACTCAACGAGGTGGGAGGGTTGCTGACGCACCGGCACAGTCCGTCGGTGGAGCAGCGGTTGTGGCTGGTCGCGGCCAACCTCGCGGTGCTGGCGGGCTGGATGTCGCACGACGTGGGGCTGGAGCCGACCGCGCAGAAGTACTTCATGCTGGCCGCCGAGTCGGCGAAGGAGGCCGGCGACCGGCCGCGCGCGGGGGAGGCGATCTCCCGGGCGGCGCGCCAGATGGTGCACCTCGGGCGGGCCGACGACGCGATCGACCTGATGGCCGCGGCGCGGGCGGGCGGCGGGCGGATGCTGCCGAGGACGCGGGCGATGCTGAACACCGTCGAGGCGTGGGCGTACGCGTCGATCGGGCAGTCGCAGGCGACCTGGCGGCTGCTGGGCGAGGCGGAGGACCTCTTCGCGGAGGAGCCGGACGGTCCGCCGCCGCCCTGGATGCAGGTGTTCGACGAGGCGGAGCTGCGCGGGATGCAGGCGCTGGTGCTGCGCACGCTCGCCGAGTACGACCTGTCGGCCGCCGGGCAGGCCCGCCGGCACGCCGAGCGGGTGATCCGGCTGCGGGAGGGGACCGGCCAGCTGCGCTCGGCGCTGTTCGACCGGATCACGCTGGCCTCGGTGCACTGGCTGACCGGGGAGCCGGACGCGGCGCAGACCCAGGTCAAGGCGGCGCTGGGCCTGATCGGGCAGAACTCCTCGCTCCGGACGTGGGACCGGCTGCGGGAGATGTACCGGCTGACCGCGCGCTACCGGGGGGTGCCGGTGGTGGACGAACTGCGGGACGAGCTGGGCCGGGAGCTGAGGGCGGTGGGGGCGAAGTACCAGTACCGGCCGCAGCCGGTCTGACCTCCCCCTGGGGCGTGTCTGACAATTCCCGCCGGGCGTGCGGCGTCAGGGCACGCACCTCGCCGCGTTGTCGTCGGTCGCCGATGCTCCGCATGGACTCCCTCCTCCGCCTTGCGATGCACGCACCCTGACGCCGCACGCTGATCCGACGCGAATTGTCAGACACGCCCTAACCGGGGTTCGCCGGGCGCAGCAGCAGGCGCAGGGCGGTGACGGTGCCGTCGGTGCCCAGGACGGGTTCGCCGGCGCACTCCACCATGCCGTGCCCGCCGCCCGGCCGGCGGACCTGGAGGGTGCCGACGGCGTACCGGCCGTGCACCAGGGCGTCGGTCATCATCCGGCGCAGCTGCGGCCGGTCCGCCTCGCTCAGCCGGTCGGGCAGCCGGTCGAGGCTGAGCGGGCCGCGGCCGGGGTCGCAGCCGAGCAGCCGGAAGGCCTCGGCGGACCAGCGCACGGCGTCGGTGCGCAGATCCCATTCGGCCGCGGCGACCGGGTCGCGGCCGGGCTTCGATGTCATGGGCATGGCATGTCCGCTCATCCGTTCAACGGCGGTCGGCCGACGGGTGTGGGAACGACTGTCGCACAGCGGTCCGACACCCGTCGGCGATTTGGACAGAACGCCGACAAAATCCCCCGGGCATATGCCAGTGCGCACAAAGGGTCGGTCGCCCTGTGTGCGACGGGCTGTCCGAAGCGGTAACCTTCGGTGATTCCGGCGCCCGGGCGCCCACCGCAGTACCGACCAGAGACCCCGGCGACGGAAATCCCGTTGCCACTACGACCGCCGCAACGGATGCTGACCTCATGTTCGAGCCAGTGATAGCACCCAGTGCCAGCCTCCTCGGCCTCCTGCAGCGAGGTCGCGGTGACGGGCAGCTCCATGCGCTGGCCGCCGACCGCACCGAGGCCATCACCGCGTTGGAGGAGTGCGTCACCAGGGACCCGCGAGCCGACTGGCAGGTCGAGAACCGCTCCCTCTACTACGCGCGCCTCTACATGGAGCTGGAGGCGTCGCTCGACGGCATCGAGGACCACCTCCACTCCCCGGAGGACCTCCTCGACGAGGACGAGGCCCGCACCGGCCTCGCGCTCTCCGTCCTCGGCCACCTCGCCGCGTACGGCCGCCGGGACGCCCTCCTCATGCTCCGCGAGTACGCCGCCACCGGCACCAACTGGGCCTGGGCGCTGGACGAGCTCGCGCTGCGCGACGACGACCGCGGCCTGCTGCTGCTGGGCACCGCCGTGCTGGACCACTTCCCGCCGGGCCCCGAGGGCGACGCCGAGCTGCGCGAGACCATCCGGGGCGCCTACGAGCCCAGGCCCTGGCGGCTCTGGGCGGCCTACCACCCCAGAGTGGCGGCGGCCGGCGAGCAGTCCCCCTTCGACCTGTGGCAGCGCCAGCTGAACCGCAGCGGCGTCACCCCCGGCTGGTCCACCGCCGACGTCCTCGACTGGGCCGACCAGGGCGAGCTCGGCGGCCTCGGCGCCGACGCCTTCGCCGGCTCCCCGGCCCGCCCCGAGGCGTCCCGCGACGCCGGCTCCCCGGCCCGTCCCGACGCGGTGGACCGCCGCGCCGCCGCGGCCGCCCGCTGCCTGGCCGCCGTGGTCCGCCCCGAGGACCGCCCCGCCGTCCTGGAGGCGGCCCGCACCGGACTGCCCGGCGCCCGCCGGGCCGCCCTGCGCTACCTCGTGGACCAGCGCGACCCGGCCGCGGCCGGCCTGATCGAGACGGCCGCCGCCGAGGTGGACGGCCGGATGGTCCGGTTCGCCCTGGAACTGCTCGGCCGGATGCGCGGCCCGGAGGCGCTGGCCCAGGCCCGCCGCTGGGCCGACCCGGCCACCGGCGGCGCCGACAGCGCCCTCGGCGAGGCCGCCGTGCGGCTGCTGGCCGACGCGGGCGAGCCCGCCGACGGCCCGCTGGTGGTGGCCGGGCTGCGCCGCTGGGTCTCGCTGCACGGCGTGTCCGGCGCCGACTCCGGGCTCGGGACGCTGGTCGACGGCGCGGGGCGGCTGGCCGCCGCCGGGGCCGTCCCGGTCCTGCGCCACATCTACGGGGAGGCCGTCTCCTCGGACCTGCGCGGCCGCGCGGCCCGGGCGCTCGCCGAGACCGACGTGCACTTCCCCGAGGGGCCGGCCGTCGAGTGCCTCTGGGACTGCGAGGAGTCCACCCGGGAGCTCGCCGCGAGGCACGTCGCCACCACCGGCGACGCCCGCGTGCTGGAGCGCCTGCGCCGCCTCGCCGCCGACCCGGCCGAGGAGGCCGAGGTCCACGCCGCCGTCCGGGGCCGGCTGACCGCCGCCCGCGAGCGACGCCGCTAGCCGCCAGGACGGTCGCCGCCGACGGTCGCCGGGACCCTTCGAGGACGACTTCGAGGACGACGAGGAGGGGCGGGGCCCCCCCCCGGGGGGGGCGGCCCCCCCCCTCGCGGCCCGGGGGGGGCTGGGTGTGGGTGGCCCCGACAA
>NZ_JBIBHU010000033.1:65403-99273 GCF_042957205.1 Kitasatospora sp. NPDC008115
GCCGCCCGCGCGCCCCGCCGCTCCCCCCCCGGCGGGGCCCCGCCCCGGGTCGCGGGCCCCTTCCGCGGCCGAGGGCGGGCCCCCGGGGGGGGGCGGCCCCCCCCCGGGGGGGGCCCCGCCCCTCCTCGTCGCTGCCGGGTGGAACGTGGTTCTCGTTCGCCGCTACTTGGCGACCACGCCGGCGTCCGGGGCCAGGGTTCCCACCGAGACCAGGACGATGATCAGAATGCCCAGCGCGATGCGGTAGATCACGAACGGCATGAAACTGTTGTGCGAGATGTACTTCAGGAACCAGGAGATCGCCGCGTAGCCGACCACGAAGGCGATCACGGTGGCCAGGATGGTCGGGCCCCAGTCCGGCGCCGGCCCCTCGCCGATCTTGAACAGCTCCAGCACGCCGGAGGCCAGCACGGCCGGGATCGCCAGCAGGAACGAGTAGCGGGCCGCCGCCTCGCGGCTGTAGCCGAGCAGCAGGCCCGCGCTGATCGTGCCGCCGGAGCGGGACACGCCGGGGATGAGCGCGAGCGCCTGGGCCATGCCGTAGCCGGCCGCGTGCGGCAGGGTCAGCTCGGTGATCGGCTTGGCGTAGCGGACGGCCCGGGTGCGGTCGGCGACCGCCAGGATCACACCGAACAGGATCAGCGTGGTGCCGATGATCCGCAGGTCGCGCAGGTCGTGCTCGATGGTGTCCTGGAACAGCTTGCCCAGGATGCCGATCGGCAGGGTGCCCATGATCACGAACCAGCCCATCCGGGCGTCCTGGTGCGAGCGCAGCGCGGGCCGGAACAGCGAGAGCGTCCAGGTCTTCACGATCGAGGCGATGTCGCGCCGGAAGTAGATCAGCACCGCGGTCTCGGTGCCGAGCTGCGTCACCGCGGTGAACGCCGCACCCGGGTCCTGCCAGCCGAAGAGGGCGGGGAAGACCCGGAGGTGGGCGCTGGAGGAGATCGGCAGGAACTCGGTGAGCCCCTGGATCAGGCCGAGGACGGCCCCGTGGAACCATTCGATCACCGGACACCCGCCGGGGGTATCCGTCGCTCGATGCGCATGAAGCGTTCCTTGTTGGTCGGTGCGGGAACGGCCCTGCGAACCGGCCGGCGCGGTCCAGCGGCGCGGCCCGATGGCAGGCGAACCACCGGTCCCGCCCGGCGCTCGGGCCGCGCGGGCCCGGCGTCCGCCTGATGCTACGCCGTTCAGGTGACGGCCTGTCGCCCGCCCCCACTCTCGGCGGCCGTCCCCGCGGCCGGTGGACCCGCGCCGCTCAGGCGGTCGCCGGCCTGGCCCGGACCCAGACCCGGTCCTCGGTCAGATAGGCGTCGACGGCCAGCCCGGCCTCGGCGAGGGCCTGTTCGAACTCCGCCCGGCCCATCGGGCGGGACAGGAAGGTCTGGGTCCACCGCGCGTCCGGGAACTCGTACTCGACGTGCACCCGGTTGACGCCCTCGGCCACCGGTGTGGCCGACGCCACCCGCACCCGGCCGTCCGTCCCGAGCGGGCGCTCGCGCGGCACGTTCGTGTGCCAGTCCTCGCCCTCGCGCTGGATCAGCACGCAGCCGTCCGGGGCGACGTGCCGGCGGCAGGCGTCCAGCAGGCCCCGGCGGACGTCCAGGCTGCCGGCGTGCACCAGGAAGGAGGCGAGCAGGACGACGTCGAAGTGCTCGCCGAGGTCCAACCGCTCGATCGGGCTGCGCACGGTGCGCGCCCCGCGGACCTCGGCCAGCATCTCGGCGGACTCGTCCACCGCCGTCACCCGGAAGCCCAGGTCCACCAGCGAACGGGTCACCCGGCCCGCGCCGCAGCCCAGTTCGAGCAGGCTCGCGCCGGGCGGCACGGCGGCGGCGATCACCTCGGGCTCGTCGGTGACCGGCAGCCGCGCGTACATCGCGACCGCGCAGCCGTCCGGGGTGATCGGTCCCGGGCCGGTGCCCCGGTGGCCCTCGCGTCGTTCCTGGTGGGGTTCGTCAGTCATGCGGGCCATCCGAGCACGGTGGGCGCGGGGTGGGAAGAGGGCCCCGGAAGAAGGCTTGGCAGATACCCCAGGGGGGTATAAAGTCATTGACGAGCCGGGCAGCACGGCGAAGGATGCGAGCACGTGGAGGACGACATGGCACACCCCGCGCAGCACGACCACCAGCAGCACACCGGTCACGAGCACCACGGCCACCACGAACAGCACGCGCACGAGCAGCACGCGCACCACCGCCACGGCGGTGGGCCCGTGACCTGGGCCTCCGCGGCGCAGGCGACCCTGCACTGCCTCACCGGCTGTGCCATCGGCGAGATCCTCGGCATGGTGCTCGGCACCGCCTTCGGGCTGAGCAACGGCGCCACCGTGGTGCTCGCGGTGCTGCTGGCCTTCGTCTTCGGCTACGCGCTGACCATGCGCGGCGTGCTCAAGGCCGGCCTGGACGTCCGCACCGCCGTCAAGGTCGCGCTGGCCGCCGACACCGTCTCGATCATCGTCATGGAGATCATCGACAACGCCGCGATGATGACCCTGCCCGGCGCGATGGACGCCGGTCTCGCCGACCTCGTGTTCTGGGCGGCCCTGGCCGCCTCGCTGGCCCTGGCCTTCGTCGTGACCGTCCCGGTCAACAAGTGGATGATCGGCAAGGGCCGCGGTCACGCCGTGGTCCACGCCTACCACCAGCACTGACCGGTCCGCCCGCGCTGCCCGGACCGAACGCCGCGGCCCGCGCCGCCCCCTCCCGAGGGGGCCGGCGCGGGCCGCGGCGTTTCCGGTGTGCGCTCAGGCCTGCCGGTCGAGTTCCGCGAGGGTGGCGCGCAGCCAGTCCAGTTCGGCCGTGGTGGTCGCGCGGGCGATCAGCAGCATCCCGCGCCGGAACGGATCGGCCACCTCCTCGGCGCCCACCGGCCGGTCGCCGTCGTAGAAGAAGCTGGCCGGCTCGTCCAGGAAGGCGAGCCGGCGCCGGAGCACGGCGGCCTGGGCGGCCGGCTCGCCGTCGAGGTGGCGCAGGAAGGCGAGCACGGTGAACCAGCGGTTCTCGTCGCTGACGTCCAGCTCGTCCGGGGTGCGCAGCCGCTCCAGCAGGGCGGCCCGGCCGGCGTCGGTCAGCCGCAGGGTGTGCCGGGGCGCGGCGGCGGCGCCCGGCTCGGTGGCGCGCACCAGCAGGCCGTCGGCCTCCAGCCGCTTGATCGCCGGGTAGAGCGTGCCGTCGCTGAGCGGCCGCACATGGCCGGTGAGCGCGGCGAGGTGGCGCCGCAGTTCATAGCCGTGCAGGGGCCGGTCGTGGAGGAACCCGAGGATCGCGAGCTTCAGCATGGGGCCACTCTTCCAGATCCGGCGGGAGATATCTCGGTATTGCTATACCTCGGCGCCGAGGTATTGTCTCCCCGGCGCTCCGGGAACGGCCCGGCGCGCCGTCCAGACGACCGCAGGAGGAGCACGACCGTGCGCGATGCCACCGTCACCCCGAACGGCGACCGGATCCGCTGGGTGGAGATCCCCGGCCGGGAGCCCGTCCGCCTCTATCTGCACGGCCTCGGCTCCAGTTCGCCCGTCTACTACGCCGAGGCCGCCGCCCACCCGCTGCTCACCGGGCACCGATCGCTCCTGCTGGACCTGCTCGGCTTCGGCATCAGCGACCGGCCTGCCGACTTCCCCTACACCCTGGAGGCGCACGCCGACGCCGTCGCCGCGGCCGTCCGCGCGGCCGGCGCCGAGCGGGTGGAGGTGATCGGCCACAGCCTGGGCGGCGCGGTCGCGATCGCGCTGGCCCACCGGCACCCCGGGCTGGTCGCCGGACTGGTGCTGGTCGACGCCGTCATCGACCCGGTCGCCCCGGCCCCGGGCCCGGGTGCCAGTGGCATCGCGAGCTTCACCGAGGAGGAGTTCCTGGCCGGCGGCCGGGAGCAGGTGGAGGAGTGGGCGGGCCCGTTCTGGTGGGCCACCATGCGGCTGGCCGGCCCCGAGGCGCTCCACCGCAGCGCCGTCCACCGCTGCCGGGCGACCGTGCCGGCCCTGCGCGAGCAGCTGTACGGCCTGGATGTGCCGCGCACCTTCCTCTTCCCCGAGATCGACGGCGAGCTGCCCGGGGCGGACCGCCTGCGGGCGGCGGGCGTGGAGCTGGAGGCGGTGCCGGGCTGCGGGCACAACATCATGATCGACAACCCGGAGGGCTTCGCGAAGGCCGTCGCCGCCGCGCTGGCGTAGGGTCGGCCCGTGTCCGCCGTGCAGATCCAGGTCCCCGAGGCGCTGACCGCCTCCCTCGTCGAATTCCTCGGGGCGGACGGGCGTGCCTGGGCCCGTCGACTGCCCGCGCTCGCCGAGGAGTTGGCGCAGCGCTGGGACCTGCGGCCGGACGGCGCCCCCGCGCACGGCGTGGTCGGCCTGGTGCTGCCCGTCCGGCGGGCCGACGGCACCGGCGCCGCGCTCAAACTCCAGCCCGTGGACGAGGAGACGGCCGGCGAGCCGCTCGCCCTGCGCGCCTGGGGCGGCCGGGGCGCCGTGCGGCTGCTCGACCACGACCCGGCCACCGGCTCGATGCTGCTGGAACGCCTCGACCCCGCGCGATCCCTGCTCACCGTCCCCGACGATCTGGCGGCCGCCGGTGCCATCGCCGGACTGCTCGGCGAGTTGACGTCATGTCAGGCACCGGTCGGCGTGCGGACCTTGGCGGAGGTCGCGGACGCGATGCTCGCGGACGTCCCGCAGGCGTGCGGCGAACTGGCGGGGGAGGGCGACCGCCGGCTGCTCGCCGACCTCGCGGCCGCCCTGCGCGAGGTCCGGCCCGAACCGGGCGACCGGCTGCTCCACTGGGACCTGCACTACGGCAATGTGCTCGCCCCGTCCGGCCCCGACGCCCGCGCCCCCTGGCTCGCCATCGACCCCAAGCCCCTGGCCGGCGACCCTGGGTTCGAACTCCTCCCCGCCCTGCGCAACCGCTGGTCCGACCTCCTCGCCACCGGCGACCTCCCGCGCGCCCTGCGCCGCCGCTTCGACCTGATGGCCGACCGCCTCGCCCTGGACCGCGACCGCGCCGTCCGCTGGACCCTCGCCCGCGTGCTGCAGAACGTCCTGTGGGACGTGGAGGACGGTGGGCGGGTCATCGACGACGGCCAACGGGCCGTCGCCGCGGTCCTGTTGGGGCGGTAGTGCGGGCCCCGGTCAGCCCGGCCGGCCCTACTCGCGGCGCCCGCCGCCGGCCGGGCGGCCGGGGAGGACGGCGAAGCGCACCGGGGTGCCCGGGCGGGCCTGGGCCGCGGCGGCGAGATCGGCGGGCGGCACCACGCCGACCACCGGGTAGCCGCCGGTCGTCGGGTGGTCGGCCAGGAAGACCACCGGCAGCCCGTCCGGGGGGACCTGCACCGCCCCCAACACCATGCCTTCGCTGGGCAGTTCCTCCTCCCGGGCACGGTCGAGCGGCGGGCCCTCGGTGCGCAGCGCGATCCGGTTGCTGGCGGCGGCGACCCGGTAGGGCGCACGGGCGAGCCGGGCCGCGGCGTCCGGGGTGAACCAGTCGGCGCGCGGGCCGAGCCGCAGCCGCAGCACCAGTTCGGTGGGGGGAGCGGGCAGCGGCACCAGTTCCGGTGCCGGCCCGAGCGGTGGTCGCGGGCCGACCGGCAGGCGGTCGCCGTCGGCCAGCGGGGCCGGGCCGAGCCCGGAGAGCAGATCGGCCGAACGGCTGCCGAGCACCGGAGGAACGGCGATTCCGCCCGCCGCCGCCAGGTAGGCGCGGACCCCGGCGGTCGCCGGACCGACGTCCAGCACCGCCCCGGCCGGGACCAGCACCGGCGCCCCCCACGCGGCGGGCCGCCCGTCCACCCGCACCGGCGACGGCGCCCCGGTCACCGCCACCACCAGCGGCCGCAGCGCGCGTACCGCGATCCCGCCCAACGTGGTCTCGACGGCCGCGGCGCCGGGCTCGTTGCCCACCAGTCGGTTCGCCGCCCGCAACGCCGGCTCGTCCAACGCCCCGGCCCGCGGCACCCCGAGATGCGCGACCCCGGCCCGTCCGAGGTCCTGCACGGTGCTCAGGGGGCCGGAGCGCACCACGGTCAACGCGTCCGTCATGTCGTCCCCTCAGTCACCGGTGGCCGCAGCGCCCGCACTGTGATCCCGCCCAACGTGGTGTCGGCTGTGGCCGTCCCGGCCCGTCCGAGATCCCGCACGGTAGGCGGGGGCCCCGGTCGCACCGCGATCATCGCGTTCGTCACGTCGCTCCTCCGGCCACTGGCGGCGGCAGGGCGTCCACCGCGGTCCCGCCCAGTGCGGCGTCGACCTTCGCACCGCCGCTCGTCCGGGGCGCCGGCTCGCCCGGTGCTTGGCCGCGTACCGCGATCACCGCGCGCGTCACCCTCGCCCCTCGCCCGGATTCTGCGCGCCTGGAACGGGCTGAAGCGTTCCGCGGCCCCGGCCTGCCTGCCGCGCCCCGGCGAGGCCGACCGGCGCCTTGCCAGGGCGTTGCGGTGGACCGGGAGCCCGCCTGCCGGCTGCGCCGGGCCGGGAAGGCGGAGGGCCGGTGGCGTCCGGGTGGCTGTTGTGCCGGTCCGGCGGCCCGCCCGGGTGCTCGGCGGTCGGCGGGTCGGCCGGGGCATCCGGTGTCGCCCCGGGGTGGAGCGCTCGGCGGACGTCGACCCGTGCCGCTCCCCGCCCGCGCTCGGCCCCGTGCGCAGGTGGGGGCCGGGCGGCGGTTCCCGGTCCGGGGCGCGATCGCGGCGGCTGCCGCCGCGCCGTCCGGACCGAGGTGTCCCGGCTGCGCGAAGGCCGCCGCCTGGCGGGCCCGCCTGCCGCACCCGTGGCCGGGCCCCGCTGATGCCTCGCCGTCCGTGCCTGCGGAGACCGCCGCGCGGCCGCGCCGCGCGTGGGGGCGTACCGCCGGGGCCCGGCCCGCCGCGCCCGTCACCTCGTGCCCTCCCGGGTGAAACGGACGCGGGTGCCCGGGGTGAGGAGGGCGGGTGGGGTGCGGGTGGGGTTCCAGAGGGGGAGGGCGGTGTGGCCGAGGAGTTGCCACCCGCCGGGGGAGGGGTGGGGGTAGACGCCGGTGTAGGGGCCGGCCAGGGCGACCGAGCCGGCCGGGACGCTGCTGCGCGGGGTGGCGCGGCGCGGGACCTCGTACCGTTCGGGCAGGCCGGTCAGGTACCCGAAGCCGGGGGCGAAGCCGCAGAACGCCACCACGTACTCGGGTTCCGTGTGGATCTGCACGGCCGCTTCGGGGGAGACGCCCCAGAGGCGGGCGACCTCCCGGAGGTCCGCGCCGTCGTAGACGGTCGGCACCTCGACGAGCGGGCCGGTGGCGGTGGCCGCCGGGTCGGGGCGGGCCGTTCGCAGGACGCGGGTGAGCGCGCCGACGTCCGCCACGCCGTCCAGCAGGACGGTGCGGGCGGCGGGCACGATCTCCCCGACCGGCGGCAGCCCGCCCGCCGCCTGGCGCTCCCGCAGCCAGCCGTAGAGCGCGGTGACCTCGGCCGTGTCCGTGAGCTCCACCAGCAGCGCCCGCTCGCCCACCGGCCGGAACACCGCCGGGGGGCCGGTCATGTGAACGCCTCCACCCGGACGCCCGCCGAGGCGAGCGCGCCGCGGATCCGCCAGGCGAGCTGGGCGGCGCCGGGGGTGTCGCCGTGGACGCAGAGCGAGCGGGCCTGGACGGCGATCGGCTCGCCGCCGACGGCCTCCACGGAGCCGTCGCGGGCGATGCCGACCGCGCGGGTGATGACCTTCCCGGGGTCGTGGATCACGGCGTCGGGCTCGCGGCGCGGGACGAGGGTGCCGGCCCAGGTGTAGGCGCGGTCGGCGAACGCCTCGGTGACCACCGGCAGGCCGACGCCCTCGGCGACCGTCAGCAGCCGGGAGCCCGGCAGGCCGAGCACCGGCAGCGGGCCGTCGCTGACCGCGCCGGACCGCAGGATCCCGGCGACCACCGCCTCCGCCTGTTCGCCGTCGGCGACCACCCGGTTGTAGAGCGCGCCGTGCGGCTTGACGTAGGAGACCCGGGAGCCGGCGGCGCGGGCGAAGACCTGGAGGGCGCCGATCTGGTAGGCGATCTCGTCGGCGAGTTCGTCGGGCGGCACGTCCATCGCCCGGCGGCCGAATCCGGCGAGGTCCCGGTAGGAGACCTGGGCGCCGATCCGTACGCCGCGCTCGGCGGCCAGCGCGCAGACCCGGCGCATGGTGGAGGGGTCCCCGGCGTGGAAGCCGCAGGCGACGTTGGCGCTGGTGACGACGGAGAGCAGGGCCTCGTCGTCGGTCAGCGTCCAGCGTCCGAACCCCTCACCGAGGTCCGCATTGAGATCGATCACCGCATCGGCCACGCCGGTCCGCCTTCCAGCAGCTGTTGAGCCAGATGGTAGGGCCTGCGCCGGGGCTCGCCTCGCGCCGCTGGTCCGTACGGCTGTGCCCGGCCGGACCCCGGCGCGGTCAGCCGGCCGCGGCGGTCGGAGGGTGCCCGGCCGCGTCGGCCCGCCCGGCGGCCTCGGCCCGTCCGGCCGCGTCCGCCCGCTCGACCAGCGGCCGCAGCGCGCGCAGCACGACGAGCAGCGGGACGACGCCCACCACACCGAACGACATGTCGACAAACCGCCAGTAGAGCGGGATCCCCCGGAGCGGCCCGCAAATCAGCGCGAGCGGGATGATCCCGGCGCAGGCGAGCACCGCCCAGCGGATCACCCAGACGTTGCGCACCGGGTCCTTGATCGGCCCCCAGAACGCCGCCGCGATCACCAGGTGGGCGAAGGCGAGCCAGTCGGTGCCGTAGGCGAGGAAGGGGTAGCGGGCGTTGGTCTCGGCGATGCCGTCACGGGTCCGTTCGATCCACTCCAGCAGCGCGGGGAAGCGGTCGGTCACCGGGGCGCCGGGGCCGGCGGCCAGCTCGGCGAGCCAGCGGGTCTCGCTCTCCAGCGGGAAGGCCGTCAGTCCGCTCAGCGCCAGGCACACCACGAAGAGCCACAGCCAGTGCCGGACCCGCCGCAGGGCTGCCCGTTCGCCGTCGGTCGCGTCGTTCATCTGCGTCCACCCCCAGGCCGGGGGCATGTCGAGGACATGCCGAATATGCAGGTCGGGCTGCTCCCGCCTGCTCGGCACCGACTCTAGACCGATGAATTGAACGCGTTCAATACCGCCCCCGGAACTCTCCGGCGACCGCCCCCGGCCCCGCCCGCGCGCCTGTCCGGAAGGTCCGTTTCGGTCGATGTCGGCCCCTGCCTCTAGTCTTGTCCCCCGTGACCGTCATCGCCGACCAGCCCACCGAGCACGGCCCCCGGCCGCCCGCCGGGTCCGCCGTCGCCGCCGCGCGGCCCGCGCCGGGCCCCGCCGCCGACGAGGGCCTCGCCCGCCGGCTCAAGGCGCTGGCCTGCACCGCCCCGCTGCACGACCTGGACAACCGCAAGGTGATGCTGGCCGGCGAGTACGGCGGCTACGCGATGGCCGAGGTCGGCCTCGCCGCGATCGACCTGGTCACCCTCAACATGGACTTCGACACCGGCGCCGACCGCGAGACGGTGCTCGCCCGGCTGCTGCCCCGGGTCGCCGCGCAGGCGCCCGGCCGCTCCACCGCCGAGCACCAGCGGGTCGGCCGCTGGGTGCTGGAGTCGCTGATCAACGTCGGCAGCGTCGACCGGGGCTTCCGCGCCGTCTACGGCACCTTCGGCGCCGACGGCGCGTACGTCCGCCGCGACTACGACTTCAAGCTGATCGAGGAGGTCCCGGGCCCCGACGGCGGCGTCTACCTGCGCACCACCGACGAGGCGGTCAACGTCCTGGTCGGCGCCCTGGACACCGACGTCACCTCCGCCCAGATCGCCGCCGAGGTCAAGCTGGAGGTGCTGATCCGGCGCGGCCGCCTGGCCGACGCCCAGCTCGCCGCCGAGCAGGCCCGCTACCGCACCGTCCAGTACGCCGAGACGCTGCGCCGCGCCCTGGAGGCCACCCGCCGCAACGTCCGCGCCGTCGACTGGATGCGGGCGATCCCGGACCTCATCGACGAGGCGCTCGACCACATCGCCGACCGCTACCGGCACGAGAACGCGATCCTCACCAACATCCGCAAGGCCCGCGACGAGGCGGAGGAGCCCGAGCACAAGCGCCGCGCCGCCGAGCTGGTCGACATCGTCAAGGACTGCATCCGCCGCCACACCCAGCTCCAGACCCGGCTCCTGGAGGCCGGCCCGCTGTTCCGCGCCGAGCAGGACCGGCAGGCCTTCGCCACCCCCGGCGCCCGCAGCGGCATCGACCTCTACGGCCAGCTGCTCGCCCCGGTGCTGCGGCTGCCGATAGCGCAGGCCGTCCACCCCACCGGCGCGTTCTTCGCCCGCGGCACCGGCCTGCGCACCCCCGTCTCGGTGCGCGTCGCCGACCTGGTCGACCTGCTGCTCACCCCGCCGGTCGAGCGCGAGCACCTCGGCGCCGAGCTGCCCGACCCGGACCTCGTCGCCACCCCGGACGACAGCCGGTTCTCCGAGGCCCAGCTGGAGGCCGCCCTCGACCTGCTCGACCTGCCCGCCGACGCGCCCCGCCGGCTCTCCGGACTGCTCGCCGAGGCCCGCGCGCAGGACCCGGAGCTCCCGTACCTGGTCGCCCTGCTCGCCGTGCACGCGGCCAGCCCGCCGGTCGGCACCGCCTACCGGCAGGGCGAGGAACGGCTGCTCTTCGCCGTCGACGACGGCACCCCGCTGCGCGACCGGGAGTTCGGCGGCGCCGACCTCATCGTCGGCAGCGCCCTGCTCGACGCCGCCGGCATGGCCGCCGACCGCAAGGACGCCGGCTGACCCCCGGCCGGAGCGGCCGACCGGCCGACCACCCGACCCGCACCCCACCCGCACCCCCGCACCGCCCCGAGGAGCACCGCCCGTGACGACCCACCACGACACGTCCTGGGCGCCCGAGACCGAACCGGCCGCCCCCGCGCCGATCACCCCGGCCGACGTCGCCGACGCCGCCCGCCTGGTCTCCTTCGGCCTCCAGGCCAAGCTGCTCCCCGCCCGCGACGCCGAGTACGCCGAACTCGTCCGCCGCCACCGCGAGGACCCGCCGTTCGCCCGCCTCGCCGACGCCGTCGCCACCGGCATGGGCCTGGTCGTGCTGGAGGTCTCCCCGCGCGCCGGCATGGCCGTCGCCGCCGCCGAGGACTCCGTCTTCGCCGTCCGGATGGGCGACTACTCGCGCCGCGCCGCCTCCGAGTCCACCGACCGCTTCCTGCACGGCCTCGCCCACCTGGCCGTCGCCGCGATGGCCTTCCCCCGCCCCGAGGACCTCGCCGACGACGGCTACCTCGGCCGGATCACCGTCAACGGCATCGACTCGTTCGTCCGCCAGGCCTGCCGCCGCCTGGAGGAGCAGGCCGCCGCCGACGGCGACAACACCGACCCGCAGAGCGACGCCCCCGGCCTGGAGGCCGCCTGGCGGGTCTGGGCCCGGCGCACCGCCACCGGCGCCACCAAGGACGCCCGCCGGCTCTCCGGCTCCACCATCGGCATCGTCGCCAAGGCCGTGCTGTTCCTGGTCGACTCCGGCTTCCTGCAGAAGGTCTCGGACGACGCCGGCGGCACCTACCGCACCACCGCCCGCTACCAGCTCCAGGTCCGCGACCTGGCCGGCACCGCCGCCATGGCCGAACTGCTCGACCTCGGCGTCGTCCCGGTCTCCGACGGAACCGCCTCCCTGCTGCCCCCCGACACCGGGGACGACCTGGTCGCCGACGCCGGCCTGCCGTTCCACTCCCTCTAGCCCCGGGCCGCACGAGAACCCCGGGCCGCACCGAACCCCGCCGGCACCCCCGCGCCCCCGCCGGCACCCGCCGTACCCTCCGACCCACCCGCCTCCTGGAGAACCGCCGCACATGTACGAGCTCAACCGGGTCCGCCTCTACTCGATCGGACCGGCCGGCGCCCGTTACGCCGACACGGTGCTCGACCTGCGCGGCGTCGGCGAGCCCGTCGCCGACCCGGTGCCCCGGCAGATCGGCCTGTTCGGCGAGGAGGCCGACGGCCCGGTCCGCCGCCCCGCCCCGGCCGGCGTGCTCTTCCTGGAGAACGGCGGCGGCAAGTCCGTCCTGCTCAAGCTGATCTTCTCGGTCATGCTCCCCGGCCACCGCAACACCCTGGGCGGCGCCAGCTCCGGCGTGCTGCGCAAGTTCCTGCTCGCCGACGACTGCGGCCACGTCGCCCTGGAGTGGCAGCACACCGTCACCGGCGAGCCGATCGTGGTCGGCAAGGTCAGCGAGTGGCGCGGTCGCCAGGTCTCCTCCGACCCGCGCAAGTTCGCCGAGACCTGGTACTCCTTCCGCCCCGGCCCCGGCCTCACCCTGGACTCCCTCCCGGTCGCCGAGCGGGTCAGCCTGGCCGGCGACCAGAAGGCCCGCGGCCGCCGCCGCACCATGAAGGGCTTCCGCGACGCCCTCACCGAGGCCGGCAAGGCCCACCCCCACCTCGACCTGGTCTTCGAGGACGGCCACGACCGCTGGACCGAACACCTCGGCGAACTCGGCCTCGACCCCGAACTCTTCCGCTACCAGCGCGAGATGAACGCCGACGAGGGCGAGGCGGCCGGCCTCTTCGCGGTCAAGCAGGACAAGGACTTC
Source organism: Kitasatospora sp. NPDC008115 (assembly GCF_042957205.1). Lineage (NCBI taxonomy): Bacteria > Bacillati > Actinomycetota > Actinomycetes > Kitasatosporales > Streptomycetaceae > Kitasatospora > Kitasatospora sp. NPDC008115. Next base: position 77,937 of record NZ_JBIBHU010000033.1, read on the forward strand.
ACCGACCTGCTGCTGCGCGCCGTCACCGACACCCGGGACACCGACGGCCTCGCCGACCTCGTCCACGGCTTCGCCGCCAAGCTCGGCCTGCGCTCCGAACTCACCGCCGAACGCGACTTCACCGCCGGCTCGCTGGAACTGCTGGAGCGGATCGCCGAGGCCACCACCGCCCGCGAGACCGTCCGCGAGGCCCACCGCACCGCCGAACGCCGCGCCCGCCGGCTCGCCCACGCCCTCGCCTCCCGCGCCGCCGCCGAACGCGACCGCGCCGAGGACCTCGCCGTCGAGGTCGCCGCCGCCGCGAGCGCCGTCACCGCCGCCGAGGGCGACCGCACCCGGCACACCCTGATCGCCGCCGAACTCACCCACCGGCACGCCTCGCTGGCCCTGGCCGCCGCCACCACCGAGGCCGCCGCCCTGCGCCGCGAACTCACCGACGCCCGCACCCTGCACTCCGCCTGGCAGGCCGCCGAGGCCGTGCTGCGCCACCGCGCCGCCGCCGACCGGGTCGGCCGGGTCGCCGCCGCGATCCGCGAGGCCGAGCTGGACGCCGCCCCCGCGCTCGCCGCCCGCGCCCGCGCCGCCACCGCCCTGGCCCGCGCCCTGGAGGGCGCCGCCGCGGCCGCCGAGGAGCGGGCCGACACCGAGGAGCAGCGCGCCGCCGAACTCCAGGCCGACGGCTCCAAGGCCCAGAGCGACGCCACCGAGGCCGCCACCGCCGCCCAGAAGGCCCGCAGCGAGGCCGAGCACCTGCGCCAGCGCCTCGCCGAGGTCGAGCAGGAGACCGCCGCCGCCGTCGAGGCCGGCTTCATCGACACCGACGGCGACGTCGACCCGGCCCGCGCCGCCCTGCACGCCGCCGACGTCGAGAAGGCCGCCGCCGCGGCCCTCGCCCAGGCCCGCACCACCGCCGAGGCCGCCGCCGGCCGGCTGCGCGAGTCCGCCGCCGCCACCGGCCGCGCCGAACTCGCCGCCGCCCGCGCCACCGACGCCCGCAAGGCCGCCGCCCGGGCGCTCGCCACCGAGCAGCGCACCGCCGCCCTGCTCGCCACCGAGTCCCGGCTCGCCGACCTGCTCTCGCTCACCCCCGCCCCCACCGACTGGAGCGAGGACGGGTCCGGCGCCGAGGAGGACGCCGGCTTCCTCACCCCCGCCGTCCTCGACCGCAACGCCGAGTACCTGCGCGAACTCCTCGACGAGGCCATCGCCACCGCCGAACGCACCCTGTTCGACCTGCGCACCGCCGCCGCCGACGACTCCCGGATCCTCGCCGCGCTCGGCGACGGCGGCCTGCTGCCGCCCGGCCCGGACGTCCTGGCCACCGTCGAGTACCTCGCCGAGCACGGCATCCCCGCCCTGCCCGGCTGGCGCTACCTCGCCCAGTCCGTCGACCCGGCCGACCACGAGGCGATCCTCGCCGCCCGCCCCGAACTTGTCGACGGCGTCGTGGTCACCGACCCCACCTCGCTCGACCGGGCCCGCGAGGCGCTGCGCGCCGCCGCCCTGCTGCCCCGCTCCACCGTCGCCGTCGGCGCCGCCGCCTCGCTGATCGCCCCGATCACCGACGAGCCGGCGTTCTTCCTGGTGCCGCCGAACCCGGCCATGCACGACGAGTCCGCCGCCGACGACGAGCGCCGCGAACTGCGCGCCCGCGCCACCGCCCGCGAGGAGCACATCCGCGAACTCGCCGCCCGCCTCGGCGGCGACCGCGCGCTCGCCGCCCGCCTCGCCTCCTGGCACGCCAGCTGCCCGCCCGGCACCCTCGCCGAACTCGCCGCCGCCGCCGAGACCGCCCGCGAGCACGCCGAGCAGGCCGCCGCCGCCCTGGCCACCCTGCGCGCCGAGCACGACGAGGCCGAGACCGACCACGCCGCCGCGGCCTCCGCCCACGAGGAGCACCGGGAGAGCGCCCAGCGCGCCCGCCGCCGCGCCGACGCCCTCTCCGGCCTTGCCTTCCGGCTGCGCGAGCGCGCCAACTGGAGCCGCCGCCAGCGCGAACTCGCCGAGGACGCCGCCGAGTGCGACCGCCGCCAGGCCGTCTGCGCCGAACGCGCCCGCACCTGCGACGAGGACCGCCGCGCCGCCCAGCGCGCCGCCGACGACGCCCGCCGCACCGCCCGCACCCTGCGCGCCGAGCGCGCCGAGATCTCCGCCGCCGAGCAGTCCGACGAGCCGGCCGAGGCCGCCCCCGCCGCGCTGCCCGCCCTGCGCGAGGCCTACCGCTCCGCCTCCCAGCTCTACGAGAAGGTCGGCGTCGGCGCCGACCTGCGCGCCGAACAGGCCCGCGCCGAGGGCGACGAGGCCGCCGCCGTGACCGAACTCGACCGCCTCACCAACAAGGTCCGCGTCCGCGCCGAGGAACTGCTCAACAGCCCCGACGGCGCCGACGGCCCGGCCCGCCAGGCCGCCGCCGCCCGCGCCGAGGAACTCGTCGCCACCATCGAGGCCCGCGCCGCCGCCGCCAGCGAGCAGCTCGGCCGGCTGCGCGGCGAGGCCGAACGCTCCGCCCCCGCCGACGGCGACGCCCACACCGAGCTGCCCGAGGACCTCGTCCCCACCGACCCCGAGCACGCCCAGACCCTGCTGCGCAGCGCCACCAGCCGGCTCGCCGAACGCCGCGAGGCCGTCGACGCCGCCCGCACCGCGCACGCCGACCTCCAGCGCACCTTCGACGCCGCCCAGGCCGCCGCCGCCGACTTCGACGAGCACGCCGGCCAGCTCCGCGACGGCCTGCGCGAGCACCAGGACGACTCCGAGACCCTGGTCGAGCCGTACCTCGGCGCCCTCGCCGAGGCCCGCACCGCCGCCGCCGAGGCCCGCCGCGCCCTGCGCACCGCCGCCGGCGAGCTGTCCTCCGCCGAACTCGCCGTCCGCGACGCCTCGGACGCGCTGGTCCGGCACGCCAACGCGGCCCGCTACGAGGCCGTCCGCACCCCGGCCCGCCAGCAGATCCGCGAACTGCCCGCCTCCGCGCTGCCCGACCACGCCGCCAACTGGGCCGCCGCCTTCGCGCCCCGGCTGCGCGTGCTCACCGACGAACTCGCCCAGCTGGAACGCAACCGCGGCTCGATCGTCGACCGCCTGCGCGGCCTGGTGGAGTCCTCGCTGACCACCCTGCGCGCCGCCCAGCGCCTCTCCCGGCTGCCCGAGGGCCTGGGGGAGTGGTCCGGTCAGGAGTTCCTGCGGATCCGCTTCGAGGACCCGGACCACGCGACCCTGGTGGAGCGCCTCGGCGAGGTCATCGACGAGGCCACCCGCGCTGCCGTCCGCAAGAACAGCGACCTGCGCCGCGACGGCATGTCGCTGCTGCTGCGCGGCGTCGCCGCCGCGATCGGCCCCAAGGGCGTGGCCGTCGAGATCCTCAAGCCGGACGCGGTGCTGCGCGCCGAGCGGGTGAGCGTCGGCCAGATGTCCGACGTGTTCTCCGGCGGCCAGCTGCTCACCGCGGCCATCGCGCTGTACTGCACGATGGCCGCGCTGCGCGCCAACGACCGCGGCCAGTCCCAGCTGCGGCACGCGGGCACGCTGTTCCTGGACAACCCGATCGGCCGCGCCAACGCCACCTACCTGCTGGAGCTCCAGCGCGCGGTGGCCGACGCCCTCGGCGTCCAGCTGATCTACACCACCGGCCTGTTCGACACCACCGCGCTCGCCGAGTTCCCGCTGGTCATCCGGCTGCGCAACGACGCCGACCTGCGGGCCGGCCTCAAGTACATCTCGGTGGAGGAGCACCTGCGCCCGGGCCTGCCCGCGGCGCCGGACCCGGACGGCCCGGCCATCCACGGCGAGATCACCGCCACCCGGATGTTCAAGCGCCCGGCGGAGGTTCCCGCCCAGTCGTGACCCTCGTACCGTGGGGCCCATGCTGACGATCGCTCACTTCAGTGACATCCACCTCGGCCAGGACCACCACGGGGACGCGGGGGAGCGCGCCCGGCGGCGGGCCGAGCAGGTGGTGGCGTACCTCGACGCCCTGCCCGGCCCGCTGGACGCGGTGCTGGTCACCGGTGACCTCGCCGACCACGGCCTGGCCGCCGAGTACCGGGAGGTCACCGAGGTGCTGGCCTCCCGGCACCCGGTGCTGCTCTGCCCCGGCAACCACGACGTGCGCGGGCCGTACCGGGAGGTGCTGCTCGGCCGGGCGCCGTCCGGCGGCCCGGTCAACCGGCTGCACGCGCTGCCCGGTGCCGACGTGCTGATGCTCGACTCCTCGATACCCGGGCGGGACGACGGCCTGCTCGACGAGGAGACCCTCGGCTGGCTGGACCGCACGCTCGCCGGCGGAGCGGCGGAGCGCCCCGCGCTGGTGGCCTTCCACCACCCGCCGGTCACCCTGCACCTGCCGTACGTGGACCCGATCCGCCAGTTCGGCGAGGAGCGGCTGGCCGGGGTGCTGGAGCGCCACCCCCGGGTGCGGGCGCTGCTCTGCGGTCACGCGCACACCGGGGCGGCCACCCTGTTCGCGGGGCGGCCGCTGCTGGTCGCGCCGGGCGTGGTCTCCACGGTCACGCTGCCGTTCGAGGGCGTGCCGGAGATCAGCTTCGAGCAGCCGCCGGTGCTCGCCTTCCATCTGCTGGACGACGAGGGCCGGTTGACCACCCACTACCGGGTGGTCAGCCCCGCCTGACGCGGCGCCGGGCCGCCCGGGTACGGCGGCCCGGCCGGCGGCTGATAGGGCTGCTGGTACGGCGGCTGCGGCGGGCGCGGGCGCTGCGGGTACTGGGGTTGCCGGTGCTGGGGCTGCTGGTGCTGGGGCTGCTGGTACGCCGGGCGCTGCTGCTGCGGACGTTGCTGCTGTTGCTGCGCGCGGCCCGCCGAAGCGCGGCTGCCGGCCATCGGCGAGGCGGAGTTGGGCGCGCGCATCCGCTGCGCGGCGACCTGGCGGGAGATCAGGATCTCCAGCAGGCACCACATCGTGCCGAACACCCCCACCCCCATCGCCATCAGCGCCGGTGTCATCAGCCAGCTGTCGGCGTACGAGGACAGTGTCGCCACCACGATGCCCACCAGGGTGAAGGACAGGCAGAGCACCGCTCGGACGACGGCCCTGCGGACCTCGTCGGGAAGACGGCGGCGACGGCGGGCGGTTGGCATCGGGCGACCCCCAGGCGCGGACGGGTGGCGGACACGAGCGCGGCGGGCGCCGATTCTACGCCCCCCGCGCTCCACTCTGCCCTGTCGTACCCGGACTATGCGCGCGAATCCCCCGAACCGACACCAAATCGTGTGATCCGGCCCGGAACATACCGAACGCCCTGCCGAACGTCCCGCCGGTTCAGCCGAGTTGCTCGTTCAGCTCGGCCAGCGCGCCCTCGACGATGGTCCGCATCGCCTGCTCGGCCCGCCCGGCGTCCCCCGCGCAGACCGCCTCGGCGACCTCGCGGTGCAGCCGGATCGCGTACGGCTCCGGCTGATGGGGCATCAGATGGTACTCGGTCCGGCCGGTCAGCACCGCACCGACGGTCTCCCCGAGGTGCGCGAACATCTCGTTGCCCGAGGCGCGCAGCACGGTGGCGTGGAAGTCGATGTCGTGCCGCAGGAAGGCGGCCAGGTCGGCGGCGCGCGCGGTCATCGTCAACTCGACCGCCAGCGCGCCGAGCCGGCGCCGCTCGTCGTCGGTGGCGTGCCGGGCGGCGAGCGCGGCGGCGGCCGGTTCCACGGCGAGCCGCAGCGAGCCGAGCGAGCGCAGCTGGGCGGGCCGGTCGGCGCCGGCCAGCCGCCAGCGGATCACCATCGGGTCGAAGACGTCCCATCCGGACTTGGGCTGCACCGTGATGCCGACCCGGCGGCGGGAGGCCACCAGGTGCATGCCCTCCAGGACGCGGACCGCCTCGCGGACCACCGTCCGGGAGACCCCGAACCGCTCCTCCAGTTCCTCGGCGCGCAGCACCGTGCCCTCGGGAAGCTCCCCGGACGCGATGGCCGGCCCCAGTTCCGCGAGCAGTCGGCCGGGCAGCCCCTGGATCTCCATCCCGCCAGCCTAGACCTCCGCCGCCCGCCCGGTGCCGCCGCCCCCGACGCCGGACCGGCGTCCGCGTCGAGTTCCACATCGAGTTCCACGCCGGGGCCCACATCGGTGGGCATCAGCATCCGCATCGGGGATGCAAAAGTATGACGATTTGGTTTCCGCTACTTGAATACGTCATATCTTTGAGGCGATAGTGGCGGCCAGGCAACGAAGGAGCACCACCCATGGCTCTCAGCGTCGAGAACCACGACACCCCGGGCGCGCCCCTCACCATCGTGGTGATGGGCGTCTCCGGTGTCGGCAAGACCACCCTGGCCCGCCTGCTGGCCGACCGGCTCGGCCTCCCGTTCGCGGAGGCGGACGACTTCCACCCGCCGGCCAACATCGCCAAGATGTCGGCCGGCGTCCCGCTGGACGACCAGGACCGCGAACCCTGGCTGCGCGCGATCGGCGCCTGGCTGGCGGAGCGCACCGAGGCCGGCACCGGAGGCGTGGTCACCTGCTCGGCGCTCAAGCACGGCTACCGCGACCTGCTGCGCGAGGCCTGCCCGGACGCCTGGTTCCTGCACCTGAGCGGCCGGACCGAGCTGGTCGAGGACCGGCTCGCCCACCGCACCGGCCACTTCATGCCGCCGTCGCTGCTCGGCTCCCAGTACGCCGCCCTGGAACCCCTCGGCCCGGACGAGCGCGGCGCCGTCCTGGATGTCGGGCCGACCCCCGAAGAACTCGTCGAGAAGGCCGCCGCCCTGCTGCGGCCCGTCAATGGAGACCTCGCGTGACCCCGTCCCCCACCCTCGCGGTGCTCGCGGCCGCCCCACCGGCCCTCCCGCACACCGGCAGCGACACCCAGCTGCTGATCGCGGTCCTGCTCAGCATCGGCGCCATCGTGCTGCTGATCACCAGGCTGAAGCTGCACCCGTTCCTGGCCCTGACCCTCGGCTCGGGCCTGCTGGCCGCCGTCGCGGGCGCGCCGTTCGACAAGCTGCTCACCAGCTTCTCCAGCGGCTTCGGCTCCACTGTCGCGGGCGTCGGCCTGCTGATCGGCCTGGGCGCGATGCTCGGCAAGCTGCTCGCCGACTCCGGCGGCGCCAACATCATCGCGGACACCGTGCTCTCCCGCTCCGGCCCCAGGGCGCTGCCCTGGGCGATGGCGCTGATCGCCGCCGTGCTCGGCCTGCCGCTGTTCTTCGAGGTCGGCGTGGTGCTGCTGATCCCGATCGTGCTGCTGGTGGCCCGTCGCGGCAACGTCCCGCCGATGCGGATCGGCATCCCGGCGCTGGCCGGCCTCTCCGTGCTGCACGGCCTGGTGCCCCCGCACCCGGGCCCGCTGGTCGCCGTCGACGCGCTGGAGGCGGACCTCGGCATCACCCTGGCGCTCGGCCTGCTGATCGCCGTCCCGACGCTGATCGTCGCCGGTCCGCTGTTCGCCCGCTTCGCCGAGCGCTGGGTTGGCCCGCTGGAGGTCCCGCAGGCCGCCACCCCGGTGGAGACCGCCAAGCGCGAGCACACCCCGTCCTTCGGGGCCGTGCTGGTCACCATCCTGCTGCCGGTCATCCTGATGCTGGGCAAGGCGCTGGCGGACGTCGTCATCGACGACCCCAAGGCGATGCCGCAGCGGGTCTTCGACTTCATCGGCTCCCCGCTGATCGCCCTGCTCGCCGCGACCCTGCTGGGCATGGTCACCCTGGGCAAGGCGGCCGGCTTCGACAAGGCCCGGATCTCCGACACCGTCGGCAAGTCGCTCGGCCCGATCGCCGGCATCGTCTTCATCGTCGGCGCGGGCGGCGGCTTCAAGCAGACCCTGATCGACGTGGGCGTCGGCAACGCGGTCAGCGAGTGGTCGTCCAAGTGGCACATCTCGGCGCTGCTGCTCGGCTGGCTGATCGCGGTCCTGATCCGGCTCGCCACCGGCTCGGCGACGGTCGCCACCATCACCGCGGCCGGCATCGTCGCCCCGCTGGCGGCGGACATGTCCTCCACCCACGCGGCCCTGCTGGTGCTGGCCGTCGGTGCCGGCTCGCTGTTCCTGTCGCACGTCAACGACGCCGGCTTCTGGCTGGTGAAGGAGTACTTCGGGATGAGCGTCGGCCAGACGCTGAAGTCCTGGTCGGTGATGGAGACGGTGATCTCGGTGGTCGCGATCGCCCTGATCCTGCCGCTCAGCCTGGTGATCTAGGCCGTCCGAAGGCCTGTCGGCGAACGGGCGGGCGCTCCCTCGGGGAGCGCCCGCCCGTTCGCCGTTCCCCGGCGCGGCCGGACCGGCCCGGATCCGCCGGTGGACACGCCGGCGGGCGGGCACCCCCAGCCCTGGGGTGCCCGCCCGCCGATTCGGTGCGCGCCTACCGGCCCGTCACTTGGCCCCGCGCTTCGCCAGGAAGGCCTCGACCTCGGCGCGGACCTCCGGGGTGTCCAGGCCGCGGACCGTCATCGTGGTGCGCCGGCGCAGCACGTCGTCCGCGGTGTACGCCCACTCGTGGTCGGCCGCGTAGGCGACCTGCGCCCAGACGTCCGGGCCGTCCTCGTGGATCGGCCGGCCGAGCTCCGGGTTCTCGTCGATCATCCGGGCGATGTCGAAGGACAGCGTGCCGTAGTGGCCGGCCAGGTGCTTGGCGACCAGCGGCTCCATCCGCGAGCCCGGCTCGCGGTCGATCAGCAGGCGGTGCGCGACGGCGTTCGGCGCGCCGACGCCCGGCAGCGGGACGGTCGGGGCGATCGGGGACATGTCCTCGCCGAGCGAGGTGCCGGGCACGTGCGCCAGCTTCTCCAGCACGGTGCGGCCGATGTGGCGGTAGGTGGTCCACTTGCCGCCGGCGACCGACAGCATGCCGCCCTTGCCCTCGGTGACGACCGTCTCGCGCTTGGCCGCGGCGGTGTCGCCCGGGCCGCCGGGCAGCACCCGCAGGCCGGCGAAGGTGTAGGTGATCAGGTCGCGGTCGAGGTGCTCGTCGCGGATCGCGTGGGCGGCCTCGCCGAGGATCTGGTCGACGTCCGCCTCGGTGGCCCGGACGTCCTTCGGGTCGCCGGTGTACTCCTCGTCGGTGGTGCCGAGCAGGACGTGATCCTCCCACGGGATGGCGAAGGAGACGCGGTACTTGTCGATCGGGATGGTCAGCGCGGCGCGCCACGGGGAGCGGCGCTTGACCACCACGTGGGCGCCCTTGGAGAGCCGGATCGACGGCGCGGCGCCGGCGTCCTCCATCCGGCGCAGGTGGTCCACCCACGGACCGGTGGCGTTCAGCACCAGCCGGGCGTCGACGCCGAACTCGGTGCCGTCCATGCGGTCCTTCAGCTCGGCGCCGGTGACCCGGCCGCCGGTGAAGCGCAGGCCGGTGACCTCGGCGTGGTTGAGCACGACCGCGCCGGCCTCGACGGCGGCGCGCACGGTCATCACCGCGACGCGCGAGTCGTTCATCTGGTGGTCGCCGTAGACGGCCACCGAGCGCAGGCCCTCGGTGCGCAGCGCGGGCACCTGCTGGGCGGCGTGCGCGGCGGTGGAGACCCGGCCCATGCCGTCGCGGAAGGCGGAGAGCGCCGAGTACAGGAACACGCCGGCGCCGAGCTTGGGCGCGCTGTGCGGGCCGCCCTTGTAGACCGGCACGAAGAAGGTCAGCGGGTTGACCAGGTGCGGGGCGACGTCGGTGGAGAGCGCGCGGCGCTCCTTGTGGTTCTCGGCGACCAGCTTGACCGCGCCGGTCTGCAGGTAGCGCAGACCGCCGTGGACCAGCTTGGAGGAGGCGCTGGAGGTGGCGCCGGCGAAGTCCCCGGCGTCGACCATGGCGACCTTCAGGCCGGCCTGGGACGCGGTCCAGGCGACGGCGGTGCCGAGGATTCCGCCCCCGATCACCAGCAGGTCGTAGGTGGCCTTGCCGAGCAGCTCACGGGTCTCGGCGCGGGAGGCGGTGCGGCCGGCGGTCAGCTCGGCGCCCAGGGTCGGAATGGTTGCCATGGTGTGTGTACGGCGCGCGGGTCGGGCGGCGCCGTTACTCCTCTCGGTGTGCGTACGGCCCCTGCGGAGAGGCCGGTCGGCCCGGTGCGGCGGGCCGGTGAAACGGGAGCGGGCCGGCCGGGGCGTGTGCCCCGACCGGCTTCGCGGTCAGTTGGTCTCCTCCTCCTCCACCCAGCCCATGGTGCGCTCGACGGCCTTGAGCCACTTCTTGTACTCGCGCTCCCGGGTGGCCTCGTCCATCCGCGGGGTCCACTCGGCGGCGCGGTGCCAGTTGGCCCGCAGGGTGTCGAGGTCGCTCCAGAAGCCGACCGCCAGGCCGGCCGCGTAGGCGGCGCCCAGGGCGGTGGTCTCGGCCACGTACGGGCGCTCGACCGGGGCGTCCAGGACGTCGGCGATGTTCTGCATGAGCAGGTTGTTGCTGGTCATGCCGCCGTCGACCTTGAGGGCGGTGAGCTCGACCCCGGAGTCCTTCTGCATGGCGTCGACGACCTCGCGGGTCTGCCAGGCGGTGGCCTCCAGGACGGCCCGGGCCAGGTGGCCCTTGGTGACGTACCGGGTGAGGCCGGCGATCACCCCGCGGGCGTCGGAGCGCCAGTACGGGGCGAACAGGCCGGAGAAGGCCGGGACGAAGTAGGCGCCGCCGTTGTCCTCGACGGTGTTGGCCAGGGTCTCGATCTCGGCGGCGGTGGAGATGATGCCGAGCTGGTCGCGCAGCCACTGGACCAGCGAGCCGGTGACGGCGATCGAGCCCTCCAGGGCGTAGACCGGCTTCTGGTCGCCGATCCGGTAGCCGACCGTGGTCAGCAGGCCGTGGTAGGAGTTGACGATCTTCTCGCCGGTGTTGAGCAGCAGGAAGGTGCCGGTGCCGTAGGTGGACTTGGCCTCGCCCTCGTCGAAGCAGGTCTGGCCGAACAGTGCGGCCTGCTGGTCGCCGAGCGCGGAGGCGACCGGCACGCCCGCCAGGTCGCCGACGGCCTCGCCGTACACCTCGGCGGAGGAGCGGATCTCCGGCAGGACGGCCATCGGCACGCCCATCGACTCGGCGATCTTCTCGTCCCACTGCAGGGTGTGCAGGTTCATCAGCATGGTGCGGCTGGCGTTGGTCACGTCGGTGACGTGCTTCCCGCCGTCGACACCGCCGGTGAGGTTCCAGATGACCCAGGTGTCCATGGTGCCGAAGAGGATGTCGCCGGCCTCGGCGCGCTCGCGCAGGCCCTCGACGTTGTCCAGCAGCCAGCGGATCTTCGGGCCGGCGAAGTAGCTGGCCAGCGGCAGGCCGGTCTCGCGGCGGAAGCGGTCCTGGCCGACGTTGCGGCCCAGCTCGCGGCAGAGGCCCTCGGTGCGGGTGTCCTGCCACACCAGCGCGTTGTGCACCGGCTCGCCGGTGTGCCGGTCCCACAGGACGGTGGTCTCGCGCTGGTTGGTGATGCCGATGGCGCGGATGTCGTCCTTGGTCAGACCGGCCTTCTCCAGCGCACCGCGGACGACCGACTGCACCCGGGTCCAGATCTCGGCGGCGTCGTGCTCGACGTAGCCGGGCTGGGGGAAGATCTGCCGGTGCTCCTGCTGGTCGACGGCGACGATGCGGCCGTCGGCGCCGAAGACGATGCAGCGGCTGGAGGTGGTGCCCTGGTCGATCGCGGCGATGTAGGTGCCAGTGGAGGTCATGAGGGTCCTCGGCTCGAAAAGGTGTGACGGGGGAGGGTGGGCCTGACTCTCAGGTCAGTCCCCGGGTCCGGGCGGGGTGGAAACCCGGGCGGTCAGAACGCGACGTGGTACAGGCCGCCGGCCAGCAGGCCGCCGATGACCGGGCCGGCCACCGGGATCCAGGCGTAGGACCAGTCCGAACCGCCCTTGTTCGGGATCGGCAGCAGCGAGTGGACGATGCGCGGGCCGAGGTCGCGGACCGGGTTGATGGCGTACCCGGTCGGGCCGCCGAGGGACAGGCCGATGCCGACGACGGTGAAGGCGACGATCAGGATGCCGGTGCCGGACAGGCCGAGGCCCTTGGTCAGGCCCTGGGTGAGGATGGCCAGGGCGAGCACGAAGGTGCCGATGATCTCGGTGAGCAGGTTCTGGACCGGGTTCCGGATCTCGGGGCCGGTCGAGAAGATGCCGAGGGTGGGCTCCTGGTTGGCCTGGAACTGGCCGAGGTAGGTGAGCCAGACCAGGACGGCGCCGATCATCGCGCCGACCAGCTGGGAGACGACGTAGAGCGGGACCTTGCTCCAGTCGCCGCTGTCCACGGCGATGGCCAGGGTGACGGCCGGGTTCAGGTGGGCGCCGGACTTCGGGGCCGACATGTAGGCGGCGATCATCACCGCGAAGCCCCAGCCGAAGGTGATCGCCAGCCAGCCGGCGTTCAGCGCCTTCGACTTCTTGAGCGTCACGGCGGCGCAGACGCCACCGCCGAGGAGTATCAGCGCGGCGGTGCCGAGGGTTTCGCCGACGAAGATGTCGCCGTTGGAGAACGCGGACACAAAGACTCCCTTGTCCATATGGCCCGGAGGTGCGGGTGAGGGCAGGGGCCGGGCGATCGCTGGGCGGGTGAGCGCCTTGTGGGAGTGATCTGCACGGCCATCGTTCGACAATGTCGACCGTCATGCGGAAGCTTCCTCCCCGGGTCGCCCTCCCGTCAAGGCCGGGTTACGCAGCTGTGACCCTCGGCTCGCCGTGCTACCCGGTGTCATGGGATGGATCATCGGAATTTCGGACAAAACGGTAAGGCGCGGACGGGCATTTCGCCCGTCCGCGCCTCAGCGTGAACGTCTCGCAGGCCGCCGCCGGGGTGCCGGCGGGGTGTCGGGGGCCGGGGCCCGCCGCTCAGAACCGCCCGGCGCCCAGGTCCCGGGAGATCGCGCGGGCCGCGCTGCGCACCGACGCGACCAGCGAGGGCTTCACGAAGCCGTCCTCGCAGACCCGCTCGACCGCGCCGCTGATGCAGACCGCGCCCACCGGGTTGCGCCGCCGGTCCTGGATCAGCGCGCCGATCGAGGCCACGCCCTCCCAGGTCTCCTCCACCGAGTCCGCCCAGCCGCGCTCGCGGGTCAGCGCCGCCTCGGCGTCCACGTCCACCGCCTCGGTCAGCGTCCGCGCGGTGTACGGCTCGAACGGGCCCCCGCCCAGCTCGCCGCGCGCCACCGGGTCGTAGGCCAGCAGCACCTTGCCCATCGCGGTCGAGTGCAGCGGCTGCATCGAGCCGACCTCCAGCACCTGGCGGGTGTCGTCCGGGCGGAAGACGTGGTGCACGATCAGCACCCCGCGCTGGTGCAGCACCCCCAGGTAGACGGTCTCCCCGGCCGCCCTGGCCAGGTCGTCGGCCCACACCAGGGCCCGCGCCCGCAGCTCGTGGACGTCCAGGTAGCTCTGGCCGAGCCGCAGCAGTTCGGCGCCCAGCTGGTACTTCCCGCTCTCCGGGTCCTGCTCCACGAAGCCCTCCTGCTGGAGGGTGCGCAGGATGCCGTGCGCGGTGCCCTTGGCCAGGTCCAGCGCCGTCGCGACCTCCGAAAGGCCGAGGCGGCGCTCACCGCCGGCCAGCAGGCGCATGATCGCGGCGGCCCGGGAGAGCGACTGGATCGGGCCGGGCATGGGTACCTCCGCGCTGACAGGCGGTCGACATTGTCGACCGCAGTGGTAACGGCACGAGTCTGCCAGGCCGTCCCCGGTCCGTGCACCTTCCCCCTCGGTAACCTCGCCCCGGCGGGCCGGTCGTGTGCCCCCGCACGGCTCGCGCGCCCGGGTCCGGTCAGGCTAGCTTGACGCCGTGTCGGCCGTGCCGGCCGCGTCGCCGGTGGCGGCCGCCACCGCCGCGGCCACCGCCCGGACGCCCTCCGGCCCGACCCGGCAGCAGCCGCCCACCAGCCGCGCCCCGTCCGCCAGCCACCCGGCCGCCTTCGCCGCCGTGAAGGTCGGCTCGCCGCACCACGCCCCGGCCGCCGCGTCCCAGCCCTCGCCGCTGTTCGGGTACGCCACCACCGGCTTGCCGGACACCCGCGCCGCCAGGCCCACCGCCCGGTCCGCCTCCTCCGGCGTGCAGCAGTTCACCCCCACCGCCACCACCTCGTCCGCCTCCGCCGCCAGCGCGAACGCCTCCGCCAGCGGCTGCCCGGCCCGGGTCAGCCCGCCCGCCGCGCCGAACGACAGCCAGGCCGGCACCCCCAGCCCCCGCACCGCCCGCAGCAGCACCCGCGCCTCCTCGACGTCCGGCACCGTCTCCAGCGCCAGCACGTCCGGGCCCGCCGCCGCCAGCACCTCCAGCCGCGGCCGGTGGAACGCCTCCAGCTCGGCCGCCGTCAGCCCGTACCGGCCCCGGTACTCCGAGCCGTCCGCCAGCACCGCCCCGTACGGCCCCACCGACGCCGCCACCCACCGGCGCGGCCCCGGCAGCCCGCGCGCCGCCTCCCGCGCCAGCTCCACGCTGAGCGCCAGCAGCCGCGCCGCCCCGTCCCGGCCGATCCCGCGCCGCGCGAAGCCGGCGAAGCCCGCCTGGTAGCTCGCCGAGATCGCGACCCGCGCGCCCGCCGCGAAGTACGCCCGGTGCGCCGCCAGCACCGCCTCCGGCGCGTCCGCCAGCAGCCGCGCCGACCACAGCTCGTCCGACAGGTCGAACCCGCCCGCCGCCAGCCGCTCGGAGAGCCCGCCGTCCAGCACCAGCGGCCCGGCCGCCAGCGCGGCGGCGAAGTCCGGTGCGCCGGGTGCTCCCATCGCGGCCTCCTCGGATGAACGTCCTGGTCACAGCCTAGAACCGGGGCCGGGGGAGTGGCCGGAAAAGGATTTGCCGCACAGTCAAACGATCGCTACGTTGTGCTCAATCCGAGAAGGACGACGGCCGGAAGGCGCCGGAAGGAGAGGAGCACGCCCATGGACCCCACCGAGCGGGAGTGGCTCGCCTCCTACGACCCGCGCGCCTACACCCCGGTCGCCGTCACGGTCGACGTCGTCGCCCTCACCCTGCGCCAGGGCCGCCTGCACGTCCTGCTCGTCGAGCGCGCCCTCCCGCCCTACCAGGGCCGCTGGGCACTGCCCGGCGGCTTCCTGCGGGCCGGCGAGGAGAGCCTCGACGAGGCCGCCGCCCGCGAGTTCGCCGAGGAGACCGGGCTGCACGGCGGCGTCGAGGCCGAGGCCGCGCTCAGCCGGATCCACCTCGAACAGCTCGGCAGCTACGGCGCACCCGACCGCGACCCGCGGATGCACGTGGTCTCCGTCGCCTACCTCGCCTTCGCACCGGACCTGCCCGACCCGCAGGCCGGCACCGACGCGGCCCACGCCGCCTGGCACCCCGTCACCGCCCTCGACCTCCGGCCCACCGGCCGGTCCGAGACCGCCGGTGCGCCCGCCGACACCCACGGGGGTGGCGTCGACGGGCGCACCGGCTCCACCGAGCCCTGCGCCGGCGCCGGACCGTGCGAGGCCACCGGGCCGTGCGGTCCCGGCGAGCTCACACCCATCGAGCTCGCCTTCGACCACGCCCGGATCCTCACCGACGGCCTCGACCGTGCCCGCGCCAAGATCGAGTACAGCCCGCTGGCCACCGCCTTCCTCCACCACGACTTCACCATCCCCGAGCTGCGCGCCGTCTACGAGGCCGTCTGGGACGAGAAGCTCCACCCCGGCAACTTCCACCGCAAGGTGCTCTCCGTCCCCGGCTTCGTCGAGGGCACCGGCACCACCACCGACCGCGGCGGCCCCCGCGGCGGCCCCCGCGCCCGCACCTACCACGCCGGAGACGCCCGCCTCCTCCACCCGGCCCTGCTCCGCCCCGCCCGCAGCGACCCGTCACCGGACGGCGATCCGCCACCGGATCCGGTGACCCCCGCCCCGGCCCCGCCCGCCCGCACTACCATCCGGCCATGACGACTTACGAGACCGGCACGGTGCGCCACCAGGCCAACTCCCACTGCCACTTCTGCGGCACCCCCTACCCGCCCGGCACCTCCGCCTGGCCCCGGACCTGCCCCCGCTGCACCGAGATCAGCTACCGCAACCCGCTGCCCGTCGTCGTCACCCTCCTCCCGGTCACCGACGCCCCCGGCACCGACCCCGGCCTCGTCGTGATCCGCCGCACCATCGAACCCGGCTACGGCGAACTCGCCCTCCCCGGCGGCTACATCGACTACGGCGAGAGCTGGCAGCAGGCCTGCGTGCGCGAACTGCGCGAGGAGACCGGCATCCTCGCCGACGCCGTGGACATCACCCTGGTCGCCACCGACTCCGACACCCACGGCGGCTTCCTCTGCCTCTTCGGCCTGCTCCCCGCCCGCCCGCTCGCCGTCCTCCCGCCCTCCGTCCCCACCGACGAGACCGACGGCTGGCAACTCGCCACCCCCGAGACGCCACTCGCCTTCCCCTTCCACACCCGTGTCTCCCGCTCCTGGTTCAACGGCGAGTTCACCCGTCTCTGACCAGGCAACGCGGTCGCGGTCCGACCGGCCGGGCAGACCCTGGCGCACCGGCCGATCACATGGCAGGGTCTGCAGCGACAGCCCCCAACCGGACGCGGGCCCTGCCACAAGCACCCCCGTCCGCCCTCATCACCGGCCGGGAGACCACCACCGTGAGCACCCCAACCCAGGACCAGCCGCTCTGGCGCCCCAATCCCGCGCGTGCCGCCGGCACCGGGATCGTGGCCTTCCAGGCCTGGGCCGCCGAGCACCACGGCGCCCCGGCCGCCCCGCTCGCCCCCACCACCGACGACGACCAGGCCGCCGCCCGCTACGCCGCCCTGCATGCCTGGTCGGTCGAGGACCTCGACCGCTTCTGGACCGCCGTCACCCAGTGGTTCGACGTCCGCTTCACCGAGGCCCCCGACGCCGTCCTCGCCGACCCCGCGATGCCCGGCGCCCGCTGGTTCCCCGGCGCCCGCCTCAACTACGCCGAGCACGCCCTGCGCGCCGGCGAGACCCCGGCCAACGCCGACCGCCCCGCGATCCTCCACCTCGACGAGACCACCGACGAGCCCCTCGTCCTCACCTGGGCCGAACTCCGCCGCCAGGTCGGCTCCCTCGCCGCCGCCCTCCGCGCCCGGGGCGTGCGCCCCGGCGACCGGGTCGGCGCCTACCTGCCCAACATCCCGCAGGCTGCCGTCGCCCTCCTCGCCACCGCCGCCGTCGGCGCCGTCTGGACCAGCTGCGCCCCCGACTTCGGCGCCCGCAGCGTCCTCGACCGCCTCCAGCAGATCGAGCCCGTCGTCCTCTTCGCCGTCGACGGCTACCACTACGGCGGCAAGGACCACGACCGCACCGGGGTCGTCGACGAACTCCGCCGCGAACTCCCCTCGCTGCGCACCGTCGTGCACGTCCCCCTGCTCGGCGCCCCCGCCCCCGAGGGAGCGCTCACCTGGGACGACCTGGTCGCCGCCGACACCGCGCCGGTCTTCGAGCCGGTCCCCTTCGACCACCCGCTCTGGGTCCTCTACTCCTCCGGCACCACCGGCCTGCCCAAGGCCATCGTGCAGAGCCAGGGCGGCATCCTCGTCGAACACCTCAAGCAGGCCGGCCTCCACCTCGACCTCGGCCCCGACGACCGCTTCCTCTGGTACACCTCCACCGGCTGGATGATGTGGAACTTCCTCATCGCCGGCCTCCTCACCGGGTCCACGATCGTCACCTACGACGGCAGCCCCGGCCACCCCGACACCGGCGCCTTCTGGTCCGTCGCCGCCCGCACCGGTGCCACCGTGCTCGGCACCTCCGCCGCCTACGTCATCGCCAGCCGCAAGGCGGGCCTGCACCCCGGCCGCGACCTCGACCTCTCCGCCGTCCGCTGCATGGGCACCACCGGCTCCCCGCTGCCCCCCGACGGCTTCCGCTGGATCTACGACGAGGTCAAGGAGGACGTCTGGCTCGCCTCCGTCAGCGGCGGCACCGACGTCTGCTCCTGCTTCGTCGGCGGCGTCCCCACCCTCCCGGTCCACCTCGGCGAGATCCAGGCCCCCTGCCTCGGCGCCGCCGTCGAGTCCTGGGACGTCAACGGCCGCCCGCACACCGGCGAGGTCGGCGAACTCGTCGTCACCAAGCCCATCCCCTCGATGCCCACCGGCTTCTGGAACGACCCCGAGGGCGCCCGGTACCACGACAGCTACTTCGACACGTACCCCGGCATCTGGCGCCACGGCGACTGGATCACCGTCACCTCCCGGGGCACCGTCGTCATCCACGGCCGCTCCGACTCCACCCTCAACCGCCAGGGCGTCCGGATGGGTTCCTCGGACATCTACGAGGTCGTCGAACGCCTCCCCGAGATCGCCGAGTCCCTGGTCATCGGCCTCGAAGAGCCCGACGGCGGCTACTGGATGCCGCTCTTCGTCGTCCTCACCCCCGGCGCCGAACTCGACGACGACCTCATCGGCCGCATCCGCACCTCGCTGCGCACCGAGCTCTCCCCGCGCCACGTCCCCGACGAGGTCATCGCCGTCCGCGGCCTGCCGCACACCCTGACCGGCAAGCGCATCGAGGTCCCGGTCAAGCGCCTGCTCTCCGGCACTCCGCTCGACCAGGCCGTCAACCCCGGCTCGGTCGACAACCTCGACCACCTCCGCTGGTTCGAGCAGCTCCGCCGCGACCGCGCGGCCGCCGCCGAGTAGCAGCCGCCCGGGCAGCAGCGGGCCCAGCCGCCCGGACAGACCGGAGGGGCCCTTCCACAGCCACAGTGGAAGGGCCCCTCCTGGTGTTCTCCGGCGATCGCCGGACGGCTACTCGCCCGACAGCACCTGCTGCGCCGCGGCCCGCGCCTCGTCGGCGCTGTCCGCCGCGCGCGCCGCCTCGGCGGCCCGGCGGCACTGCGCCAGGGTGTACTTGGCCAGCGCGGTCCGCACATAGGGGATCGACGCCGCGCCCATCGACAGGCTGGTGACACCGATACCGGTCAGCACCACGGCCAGCAGCGGGTCGGCGGCGGCCTCGCCGCAGACGCCGCAGCTCTTGCCCTCGGCCTGCGCGGCCTCGGCGGCGGCCGCGATCAGGTCCAGCAGCGCCGGCTGCCACGGGTCCTGGAGCCGGGCCAGGGCACCGACCTGGCGGTCGGCGGCGAAGGTGTACTGGGCGAGGTCGTTGGTGCCCAGCGACAGGAACTCGACCTCCTGGAGGATCGAGCGCGCCCGCAGCGCGGCCGACGGGATCTCCACCATCGCACCGAACTTGGCGCTCAGACCGGCCTGGCGACACGCCTCGGCGAACTCCTTGGCGTCCTTGCGGTCGGCCACCATCGGGGCCATCACCTCAAGGTGCACCGGCAGGCCCTCGGCTGCCTTGGCCAGCGCCCGCAGCTGGGTCCGCAGCACCTCGGGGTGCTCCAGCAGGGTGCGCAGACCGCGCACGCCCAGTGCCGGGTTGGGCTCGTCGGCCGGGGTCAGGAAGTCCAGCGGCTTGTCCGCGCCCGCGTCGAGCACCCGGACGACGACCCGGTTCTCCGGGAACGCCTCCAGCACCTTGCGGTACGCCTCGACCTGCTTCTCCTCGCTGGGCGCCTGAGCGGAGTCGTCCAGGAAGAGGAACTCGGTGCGGAACAGCCCGACGCCCTCGGCGCCCGCCTCCAGCGCGGCCGGCAGGTCGCCCGGACCGCCGACGTTGGCCAGCAGCGGCACCTTGTGGCCGTCCGAGGTCGCACCCGGGCCGGAGGAGGAGGCGAGCGCCGCCTTGCGCTCGGCGGCGATCCGGCGCAGCTCCTCCTTCTTCTCCTCGCCCGGCTCGACCAGCACATCACCGGAGCTGCCGTCCACGGCGACGACGGTGCCCTCGGCGACATCGGTGGCCCCCGGCAGCGCGACCACGGCCGGCACGCCCATGGCCCGCGCCAGGATGGCGCTGTGGCTGGTCGGCCCGCCCTCCTCGGTCACGAAGCCGAGCACCAGCGTCGGGTCCAGCAGCGCGGTGTCGGCCGGCGCCAGGTCCCGGGCGAACAGCACGTACGGCTCGTCGCTGTCCGGCACACCCGGCATCGGCACACCCAGCAGCCGCGCCACGATGCGGTTGCGCACGTCGTCCAGGTCGGCGACCCGGCCCGCCAGGTACTCCCCGGCGGAGGCGAGCAGCGCCCGGTAGGCGGCGAAGGCGTCGTAGACGGCGCGCTCGGCGCTGCTGCCGACCGCGATCCGACGGGCGACGTCGGCCATCAGCTCCGGGTCCTGCGCCATCAGCGCCTGGGCCTCCAGCACGGCCTGGGCCTCGCCGCCGGCCAGGTTGCCGCGGGCGATCAGGTCCGCGGCCACCGCCTCGACGGCCGCCTGGGCACGGGCCTGCTCGCGCGGAGCGTCCTCGGTCGGGATCTGGGTGGCCGGCGGCTCCAGCACCGCCGTCCCCATGTGCCGCACCTGGCCGATCGCGACCCCGTGGCTGACACCCACGCCGCGCAGCGTCTTCTCCATGTCTGTCTCCGTGAGAGAGGCGGCCCCGCCGGGTACCGCTGTGTGCCGGGCCGCCCCGACCGGGCGGTGGGGCGGTGTGTCGGAAAAGAGGGGAGGGGTCAGCTCCAGTCGAACAGGGCGTCGCCGACGGCGACCTCCCCGCTCTCCAGGAGCGAGCCCAGCGCCTCGGCCGAGGCCTCCAGCGCGACGATCGGCGAGATCGGCGACTTGCCGGCGGCCTCGACGGCGGCCGGGTCCCACTTGATGACGGCCTGGCCGCGGGTGACGGTGTCGCCCTTGCTGACGAGCAGTTCGAAACCCTCGCCGTTGAGCTGGACGGTGTCGATGCCCAGGTGGGTCAGCACACCGTGCCCGTCCGCGTCGACGACGACGAACGCGTGCGGGTGCATGGACACGACCACGCCGTCCACCGGGGCAACGGCCTCGGTCTGCTCGCGCACCGGGTCGATCGCGGTGCCGGGGCCGACCATCGCGCCCGAGAACACGGGGTCCGGCACGCCGGCGAGCCCGACGACCTTGCCGGTAAGCGGCGACGTCACAGTGGTCATGGTTGAGCCTCCCAAGTGCGCAGTACAGGCAAGCGGCCGCGAACGCGGCAGGGCGATCGACTGAAGCCTAAATCATGTCAACTTCGGACATCTGCTGACATTCCCGGGCAGTCGGCGGTGCCGTCCAGCCTCACCGGCCGGTCATCTCGCCGACTGCTAGTGGTCTAGTCCTCTTGGCCGATGCGCCGCACTCTACAGGCATCTTGGCGAATCGGGACCATTGCTGTATATGCTCGCGAGAGCAACAAATCACGCGTCCGAGCGGGTGACCCCTCGGCGTGGCCGATTCGCGCTCCGGCCGGGGACCCGCTATGGTTGGTCGAGTCGCCGCGAGTCGGCGGTTAACACCAGATTTCGGACGCGAAAAGCGCCGGTTAATCACCGGAAAACGGATCTGGTAAGCTGGAAACACGAAAGAATGAAGCGCCCGGAGGGCCGGTGTGAAAGCCGCCTGAAGGAAGCGTCCGTTCCTTGAGAACTCAACAGCGTGCCAAAAGTCAACGCCAGATATGTTG
>NZ_JBIBHU010000034.1:0-87076 GCF_042957205.1 Kitasatospora sp. NPDC008115
CGCGGGGGGGGGCGGCGGCGGGGGGGGGCCGCCCCCCCCCCCCCCCCCCCCACCCACACCCCACCCCCCCCCCCCCCGGGGGGGGGGGGGCGGGCCCCCCCGGGGGGGGGGCCCCCCCCCCACGACGGGTCCTGTTGGAGGCCTGGCGCTACCAGGTCACGAGCAGTTGGTTCAGCTCCGGCAGCGGCGACGGCATGGCCGGCCGGATCTCGTCGATCGGGACGGCCAGGCGCAGGTCGGGAATCCGGCGGAACAGGGTCTCGAACGCGATCTCCAGCTGGACCCGGGCCACGTTCATGCCGAGGCACTGGTGGATGCCGTGACCGAAGGCGATGTGCTGGCGCGCGGTCGGACGGGTGAGGTCCAGCACCTCCGGGTCGGCGAAGACCTTCTCGTCGCGGTTGGCTGCCGCGTTGGGGACGATGACGCCCTCGCCCTTGCGGATCAGCGTGCCGCCGATCTCGACATCGGCCGCCGCCACCCGGGGCAGGAGGTCGAGAACGCTGAGGTAGCGGAGGAGCTCCTCGACGGCGCCGGGGACGGCCTCCCGGCCGCTGCGCAGGACCGCGAGCTGCTCGGGGTTGTCCAGCAGGGTCGCCGTGCCGATGTTGATCATCGACGTCGTGGGGGCCACGCCCGCGACGAACACCACGAACGCCAGGTTGGCGAGCTGCTCCCGGGTGAGGTCGCCGGGCTCGACGAACTTGGCGATCAGGCGGCTGAGCATGTCGTCGCCCGCCTTCTCCGCCTTCTCGGCGACGACCTGGGCGAAGTACTGGTGCATCGCGACGAACTGGAATCCGACCGCCGCCTGGGCCTGGGCGATCGGGTCCGGGGCGACACCGCTCTCCTGCACGGCCGCCATCTGCTGCTGCATCAGCGCGCCGACCGTCTGGGCCACCGAGGCCTGCATGTCGGCGCTCGACATGCCGAGCAGCTCACAGGTCACCCGCTCGATCAGCGGCGTCGCGAAGGCCGCGCCGAGGTCCGCCGGGCGCTCGCCGGCCAGCAGGGCGTCGATCAGCTCATCGGCGTGCTGCTGGATCGCGGGACGCAGCTCGTTCGCGCGGCGCACCGAGAACTCGCTGATCAGCATCTTGCGGAAGGCGGTGTGCTGCGGCGGGTCCATGGTCGGCAGGGTCGGGAAGTTCCTCGTCCCTTCCATGATCGCGGTGTAGAGCGGGTAGGACGGGTTGGTGATGTCCGAACTGAAGTTCTTGTGATCCAGCAGTACGGCCCGCGCGTCCTCGTAGTCGGTGATCACCCAGATCAGCTTGCCGTTGTAGATCCTGGCGCGCACCGGAGACCGCTTCGCCCTGATCTTCGCGTATTCAGCAGGCGGCTGGAACGGACACGTCCGAATAATCGGGAAGTCCATTTCCGCGTTGATTTCCGTGTCGGTCATCTGCTTGATTCACCTTTCCCTGCGCAGGCCTGTGGCGTCGGCAGGCTATCCACGCATCCACCCCTATGGAAACCCCTGCCCGACGCTCCCGTTCCCCTACGAAATCAGTGGACTTGAAACCCCCGGACCGGAATGACCCCGTCAGGAGGCCGGCACCGGGGCGAGCCGCTCGCCGATCACCTTCAGGACGGCTTGCTGCTGCGCCGCGAGGAAGAAGTGACCGCCGGGAAAGACCTCCAGGTCGAACTCGCCCGAGGTGTGGTCGCGCCAGGCCCCGGCCTCCTCCATCGAGGTCCTCGGATCCGCGTCGCCGGTCATCACGGTGACGGGGCAGGCCACCGAGGCGCCGCCCTCGCAGCGGTAGGTCTCGATCGCCCGGTAGTCGCTGCGGAGCGCCGGGAGCACCATGCGCAGCAGTTCCTCGTCGCCGAGGACCCGGGCGTCGGTCCCGCTCAGCAACTGCAGCTCGCGCACGATGCCGTCGTCGTCCCTGGAGTGCACCGACTCGTCCCGGGTGCACGACGGAGCCCGCCGCCCGGAGGCGAACAGGCGCACGGGCGTCACACCGAGCTCACGCTCGATCCTGCGGGCGACCTCGAACGCGAGCGTCGCGCCCATGCTGTGCCCGAAGAGGGCCAGCGGCCCGTCGCCCCAGACGTCCGTGGAGCGGAAGATCAGCTCGGCCAGGGCGGGGATGTCGTCGATACCCGGCTCCGTCCGCCGGTCCTGCCGACCCGGGTACTGCACCGCCAGCACGTCGATGCCGGGCGAGAGCGCGGCCGAGACGGGAAAGAAGAAGCTCGCCGATCCCCCCGCGTGCGGAAAGCAGACCAACCGCACCCGGCTCCGCCCGGCCGGGTGGTAGCGTCGGAACCATAGATCGTGATCAGCCGTCCTGGTCATGCTCTCCCAGTTCCTCTCTGCCGTGAAACCCTGTCCTCTGGACGGCCCCGATCGGCCGTGCACAAGGTCGTCCATCAGGATTTCCGCCGAATCCGACCAGCCGCAACCCCTTACCCATTCGGTCGGTTAGGGGCCGCGCTAGGGGTGCACCGTCCCCGGGGCCGCGATGCGGGAAGGCCCGCACCGGAAAGACGACTCGACGCCCGTGCGCTTTCCGCGCGGCCTCCGGAATACCGGGCCGACGGATATGCGGAGAGGAAGCCATGCCCAGCCTGCATCCGCTGCTGTCCGGTTTCGCCCCGGTCTGGGCGCTGACCGGGGTGGGCTACCTGGTCGGGCGCGGTGGGCTGCTCGGTGGGCACGCGGAGCAGGTGCTGAACCGTTTCGTCTTCCATGTGGCCATGCCCGCCGCGCTGTTCCTGCTGATCGGCCGCACTCCGCTGGACCGGTTCGCCAACGCCTCGATGGTCGCGTTCACCGCGGGCACGGTGGTGGCGGGCGGGCTCGGGCTGCTCGTCGCGTACCGGCTGTTCGGGCGGGGGCTGCCGGAGCGGACCGTCGCCGGTATGGCGGCCGGGTACGTCAATTCGGCCAATCTGGGCATCCCGGTGGCCACCCAGGTGCTCGGCGACGCCTCCTTCGTCGGCCCGGTGGTGCTGTTCCAGATCCTGGTGGTCACCCCGGCGGTGCTGACCGTGCTGGACTCCGGGCGCGCGGGCCTGCGGGCGGCGCTCACGCTGCCGCTGCGCAACCCGATCCTGCTGGCGGTGGGGCTCGGTGCCATGGTGTCGGCGACCGGGTGGCGGCCACCTGCCGAGCTGAATCGTTCCTGCGAACTGCTCGGCGGCGCGGCCGTGCCGACCGCGCTGGTGGCACTCGGCCTCTCGCTCTGCCACCCGCCCGCCGTCACCGGTGCCTCCCGTTACCTGGAGGTCGGGACGACGGTCGCCCTCAAGACCGTCGTCCAGCCGCTGGCGGCCTGGGCGGTCGGCGCCCTGGTGCTCGACCTGCCGCCGCGTCAACTGCTCACCGTGGTGCTGTTCTCCGCGCTGCCGTCGGCGCAGAACGTGTTCATCTACGCGCGTGAATACGGCCACGGCGCCGCCCTCGCCCGGGACACGGTGCTGGCCTCGACGCTGGTGTCGATGGCCACCCTCTCCGTGGTCGGGTGGGCGCTCGGCTGACACGCGTACGGCCCGCCGCCCGGCAGGCGGCGGGCCGTACGGGAAGCGGGGTCAGCCCTCGTAGCGCAGGCCGTGGCCGAAGCGGAACAGCGGGTCGGCGGTGTCGAACGGCACGTCCGAGCGGCTGGCCTCGACGGCCGCCATCGAGGACGGCAGGTCGAACGGCAGCGAGCCCTGCGGCAGCTCCTCGCCGAACAGCACCTTCACGAAGGCGCCCTCCGCCGCACCGAAGTTGACCGTCAGCGACGCGGCGTGGCCCACGATGCCGGTCAGGATCGCCGGCCGGTCCAGGTAGACGTCGACGACCGTCGGCACGGCCGCGCAGATCCGCCGCACCCGCTCGATCTCCTCCGCCGGGAAGTCGAGCGAGCCCGCGTGGAAGAAGGACTCCAGGGTCCCCTCCTCCCCGCGCGGCTCGAACGGCGCAGACAGCCGCAGCACCGCCACGTCCGCCTCCTCCGGCGTCGCGACGAGCGCCGCCCGGTCGCCCAGCGCCTCGGCCGACAGGCCCTCCGCGTAGACCTTCAGGCCGCCCGGGGCGAGCGGCAGCCGGGCCGGGCCCTCGGCGGCGTTGGCCAGCAGGACGGACGCGGCCGCCTGCGCCGCCAGGCCCTCGGCGCGCGCCTCGGCGGCGCCCACGATCACGTCGGCGGCGTCCTCGTCCACGTACGGCCGGTCGAACAGGCCCAGCCGGAACTTCTCGCGCAGCAGCCGGCGCGCCGCGGCGTCGACGCGCTCCTCGGTCACCTTGCCGGCCTTGACCAGGTCCACCAGCACCTGCGGGCGGAACTCGCCGCCGAACTGGTCCACCCCGGCGTCCAGGGACTTGAGCATGCGCTCCTCGTAGGTCAGCTCCTCCACGCCCCAGCAGGTGTTGGCGAGGATGCCCCAGTCGGTGCAGACGATGCCGTCGTAGCCGAGCCGCTCGCGCAGCAGGCCGGTGATGATCCCCTTGTTGAAGCCGAAGCCGACCTCCTCGTGCTCGGTGCCGACCGGCATGCCGTAGTAGGGCATCATCTGGGCCACGCCGGCGTCGATGACGGCCTTGAACGGTTCGAGGTGGTAGTCGAAGTTGTCGCCCGGGTAGACCTGCTCGCGCCCGTACGGGAAGTGCGGGTCCTCACCGTTCAGCTGCGGACCGCCACCGGGGAAGTGCTTGGCCATCGCCGAGACCGACTCCGCCCCGACCTCCTCGCCCTGGAGCCCGCGCACATAGGCGACGGCCAGCTCGGAGGTGAGGTCGGCGTCCTCGCCGAAGGTGGCGCTGATGCGCGCCCACCGCGGCTCGGTGGCGAGGTCGATCTGCGGGTGCAGCGCGACCCGGATGCCGACGGCCAGGTACTCGCGGCGCACCGTGTCCGCCCAGCGGCGCACCAGCTCGGGCGAGCCCACGGCGGCGAAGCCGAGCGGTTCGGGCCACTGCGAGAACGGGCCGGCCAGCAGCGCGGTGGCCGGGTTGTCGGTGAAGGAGTGGCGCGGGTCGCTGGAGATGGTGACCGGGATTCCCAGCGGCCGCTCCAGGGCGGTCCGCTGGAGGTTGTTGTACCAGGCGGCGAGGTCGCGGCCGGTGGTCGCCCAGAGGATGTTGAAGTGGTTGATGCGCCGCTCCAGGAAGGTGGCCATGGACGGCATGCCGAAGGCGCCGGGCTCGTCGAGGGCGCCGGTGCTGCCCAGCGGGTGGAACATCAGGCCGGCCTTGTCCTCGAGCGGCAGACGGCTCAGCAGGTCCTCGACGCGCTGGTCGACGGTCAGCGTCGGGTCCTGGTAGGGGAAGCGGGCGTCGGTGGTCATGGCGGGGCCTTTCTCGGTGGTGCGGGGAATCCAGGGAGCGGGGGCGGGTGCGGTCAGGCGGGCATGCGGTCAGGCGGGCATGCGGTCAGGCGGCGCTTCTGATCTTGCGCACAAGCAGCGCGCCGACCAGGCAGAACACGGCGGCGAGGCCGAACCAGAGGGAGTAGCCGGCGCCGCCGAGCAGGGCGTTGCCGAGGGGGATCACGATCACACCGGCCAGGAGCGGCGAGAGCGAGCTCGGCAGGGCGTTGGCGATGTTGAGGACACCCAGGTCCTTCGCGGTGTCGCCCTTGTCCGGCAGCAGACTGATGGCGAGCGCGGCGTCCACCGCGAAGAACAGCCCGGCACCGAGGCCGAGCACGACTTCGAGCACCAGCAGGACGCCCAGCCCGGCATCGCCCAGGAACGGGGTGACGGTGACGACGGCGAGGACGGCCGACATCAGCAGGCCGCTGCCGACCACGAACGGCTTGCGACGGCCGATCCGGTCGGAGACCGCGCCGCCGACGATGCTGGCGACCACCAGGGCGGCGACGCTCAGGCCGTTGGCCAGGGCGTTGAAGGCCAACTGTTCGTCGGTGTCGTCCATGCCGAACTCGGCTGCCAGGAATAGGGTCAGATAGCCGGACAGGGCACCGTAGCCGAGCATGATGAGGAACTTGCTGAGCCAGACCCAGCCGAAGTCCGGGTGCTTGCGCGGGTCGAAGACGAAGGACAGCAGCAGGCTGCGGAGGTTCAGCGGCTCGGTCGGCGGCTCGGTCCGGATCCGGTCCGGCAGGCGGGCGGCGAACCAGAGGCCGAGGACGAGGGCGACGGCGGCCGGCACGGCGAACCGCAGGAAGTCGTTGGGCAGCACGGACAGCAGGATCGAGCCGACGAGGATGCCCATCGGCGTGACGGCGCCGATGATGCCGGACACGCTGCCCCGCCGGGCCTCCGGGACGTGGTCGGCGACGGTCGCGCCGGCGGCGGCGAAGGCGAAGTTGCCGGCGCCCTGGGCGGCGCACCAGGCGATCAGCAGGACCGGGATGTTCGGGGCCGCGGCACAGACCGTCAGGGCCGCCGCCATGACGACCAGTCCGCCGACGAGGAAGGGACGGCGCATCCCGAAGCGGGAGGTGCAGCGGTCCGAGAGCCGCCCGGCGAGCGGCTGCGAGACCATCGCGAACACCCCGCCGGCCCCCGTCACCAGTCCGAGCTGGGCGGTGGCGGCATCAAGGCCGACCAGGTGCTGGATCTTGACCGAGAGCCCGCCCATCACGGGGGCGAGCACGGCCAGGAACATGCCGAAGTTGCCGAGGGCGAGTCTTCGGACGAAGCCGCGCGGGGCCTGCGGCCGGGGGGCCACCGCAGACGCAGGAGGGGTATCGAGCATGGGGGAGCTCCTTGGGAACCAGCCACGACGGCGTGGCGTGGGCCCAATTGCTACACACGTGTAGCTTTCTGTCAAGCAATCCTGATACCGTCCCCCCATGACCTCCTCAGGAGCCGGGGCGGTGGCGACCGGCGGCTACGCCAAGGGCCGCGCCCGCCGGGCCGCGATCATCCAGACCGCCGCCGAGCACTTCGCGCAACGCGGCTTCCGGGCCGTCACGATCCTCGACCTCGCCGCCGCCTGCGACATCTCCCGGGCCGGCCTGCTGCGCTACTTCCCCGACAAGGACGCGCTGCTCCAGGCCGTCTTGGAGGACCGCGACCGCCTCGACCGGG
Organism: Kitasatospora sp. NPDC008115; assembly: GCF_042957205.1. Lineage (NCBI taxonomy): Bacteria > Bacillati > Actinomycetota > Actinomycetes > Kitasatosporales > Streptomycetaceae > Kitasatospora > Kitasatospora sp. NPDC008115. Next base: position 6,994 of record NZ_JBIBHU010000034.1, read on the forward strand.
AGCGCTTCCGGCCCTACACCCGGCTCGGCGGCGGCCTCGGCGTGCTGCGCGGCATGGTGGACCTGGCCGGGCACAACGAACTGGTCCCCGGGCTCATCGAACTGTTCGTCCGGCTCTCCGGCGAGGCCTCCGACCCGGAGCACCCCGCCCACGCCTACTTCGCCGACCGCTACGAGCGCATCCGGCGCGGCACCGCCCAGGCGTTGCGCGCGGCCGGCGAGGCCGGGCACCTGCGCGCGGACGTGGACCCGGAGGAGGCCGCCGTGCGGCTCACCGCGCTGATGGACGGCCTCCAGGCGCAGTGGCTCTTCGACCGGTCCGTGGACATGGCCCGCCATGTGCGGGCGGCGGTGCTGGCGCTGCTCACCGAGCCGGGCGCCGCCGCCTTCGACGCGCTCACGCCGGCCGCCGACTGACGACGGGGACGCGGGGACGGCGGGAGGCGACGGGGACGCGGGGGCGGCGGTCCGGACTTCCCGTCAGACGCCCCAGAGCGCGACCCAGCCGTCCGAGCGCCCGTCGGGGGCGTGGTCACGGTCGTGCTCGGCGAGGACCGGCTCCGCCCCCGGCACCAGGATCGCGTGCACCCCGCCCTCGGCGGTCAGCACGGCGCCCGCCGAGGCGCGGAACTCCTCCGCCGTCATCGCGGCGGCGAACACGTGGCCCGACTCCTGGAAGACCACGACCAACTCCCCGGCGCCCGGAGCGAGCACCCCGGCGACCTCGGCCATCCGTACCACCCGGTCGGGGGCACCGGGGGCGCTGTAGGGCAGCTTCGCCACCACCGCGTCGTCGACGCCCGCGAGGGCGACCGGCCGCAGCGGCGCACCGACATGCTCCGCCCACCACTCGGCCAGCCCCTCGGCCGCCCGCTGCTCGGCGAGCCGCCGCTGGAGGGCGGCGCGTTTCTCCACCGCGCTCCGGCGGCGGTCGTCAAGCATCCTCACCCGGCTCGGGGTCCGGTCCGGCGCCGGGGACGGCGGCAGCCGCCGGGGCGGGCGCGCCGGCCCCCTCCTCCCGGCGGGCGCGGGCGAGGTCGGCCCGGCTGCGGGTCAGCTCGGCGACGGCGCTGATGATCTTGGACGCGCTGACGCCGATCGAGGTCACCAGACCGGCGACCGCGCTGATCGTCGCCGCCGAACCCAGGTCCAGCCCGGCGCTCTGCGACTCCGACGGCCCGGCGCTGCTGCCTTCCCGATCCACCGGTTGCAGGGCGATCACCGCCAGCAGTACCAGCATCACCGGCACGGACGTCGCCACGAAGACGATGACCGCGCGGCGCACCCAGTCGCCCCTCGACTCCCCCATGCCCGCAGCCTAGTGCGTCCGGCCGCCCGCCCGCCTCACCGTTCCCGGACGGCGATCAGCTCCCGGCCGCGCAGCGTGTACAGCACGCCGTCCTCGTCCGCCGCCAGCCGGGCGCCGCTGTACCACTCAGCGTCCACCTGGACGAGCACGGTGGCGGCGAGCGTCACCGGGTCCAGCCGGAACAGCGTCTTCTCGCTGATGCCGTACAGCCGCCCGCGCGCCACCAGCAGCCGTGGGTTGGCCGAGGTGATCGCGCGCAGGTCGGCCCTCGCACCGATCACCGGGGGTCGGCCGCGCCGGGCGGTGCGCAGATCGGCGACGAAGGCCTGCCCGTTCACCGTGATCCCGAACAGCCGGTGCCCGTGCACCGCCAGGCTGCTGATGCCCGAGCCGAAGTCGGTGGCGGTCCGCCACAGTTCACGGCCGGCCACCGGGTCCCAGGCCGCCAGGTCGCCGCGCGGGCCGGTGGCCTTGGCGTTGTCGCCGCCGAGGAAGGCCTGGCCGTGCCCCGCCGCCACCGCGCGCACCAACTGCTCCGGGCCGAGCGGGTCGACGTGCACGACGGGCCGCCCGCTGCCGGGCCGGTAGGTGACGAACGAGCCGCCGCCGGTGGTGTCGGCCTGCACGCCGAGCAGCAGCAGGCCGTGCTCGGCGTCCCAGCGCACCGCCTGCGGCCGGTTCTGGTCCTGCGGCAGCTTCGCCTCCTGGACCGGGACCTCGTCCACGCCCGGGCGGTGGCGCCAGATGCCCTGGGAGGAGTAGACGCCCAGGTAGAGGGTGCCGTCGTCGAGGATCACGGCGTCCTTGGCCTCACCGGGCACCGGGAGCTTGCGCACCGTCCCGGCGTCGAGGTCGTGCAGCGCGAGCGAGCCGTTGCCGCCGACGTAGACCCGCCCGTAACGGGCCGCCAGCGACATGCCGAGCTGCGCCTCGGCGGGCGCCCCGGCCGCCACCAGGTCGGTGGTGGTGACGGCGCCGGTCGTGGTGGACAGGGTCCAGGCGGTACCGCCCTCGGTGACGCCGGCCAGGGTGTCGCCGATCCGGCCCAATCCCCAGGAGTTGCCGTCCGGGACCGGCACCGCGAAGGCCTCCGGGCCGGCCGACCCGAGCCGGTAGCGCCAGACCGTGCCGTGCTCGGTGGAGGTGAACCAGACGGTGTCGCCGAGGCGTTGGAAGTTGGTGACGCTCTTGGTGCCGGGCACCGGGAAGGACCGCAGCACGGTGTGGGTCGCCGGGTCCAGCAGGGCGACGTGGGCGGGCTTGCCCTCGGTGGAGACGGCGAGCAGGTCGTCGCCCAGGGCGGTGATCTGGCGCACGATGGTGTCGGCGGCCAGGTCGGGCGGGGTGATGTCGGTGACCTTGCCGGTGGCCCGCTCGACGGCGAACAGCGAGGCGAGGGTGGCCCCGCCGCCGCCCGCCAGGTTGCTGCCGACGCCCAGGTAGGCGTGGGTGGCGGTGGCCTCGACGGCCCGCCCCTGGGTGGCGCCGGGCGCGGGCGAGGCGACCTCGGTGAGGACGCCGCTCGCCGGGTCGTAGGCGTACAGGCCGGGGCCGGCCGCCCGGCCCTTCTGCCGGCCGGTCGCGAACACCACGCCGTCGGGGGCGACCGCGACGTCCCGGACGTCGGCGCCCGGCACGTTGGCCAGGCCCCGCACACCGCCGCCCGCCGGGTCGAAGCGGTAGAGGTTGACGGCCTTCGGCGCGTCCGTCACCCCGAGGTACAGCACGCCGTCGTGGGCGGCCGAGCCCTGGACGAAGTTGCCGGTGGGCAGGACGGCGGTGCCGGTGACCCGGCCGGTCGGCACGTGGTAGCCGACCACCCTGGCTGGGGCCAGGTTGCGCGAGCCGATCCACAGCGTCTCGCCGGCCAGAGTGGCGCTCATCAGCGGGAAGTCGGCGTTCCCCGGGCCGAGTCCGGTCACCTCGGGGGTGCCGGCGGGGCGGCGCGGCGCGGCCGAGGCGGCCCCGGTGTCAAGGCCGGTCAGGCCGGTCAGGACGGTCAAGGAGCCCGCGCCGAGCAGGAGTTGGCGGCGGGACGGTCGGGCGGACGGCGTCATGGTGTTCCTCGGAAGGGTTCAGTGCTGCCCGGCGGCGGCCAGCAGTTCGCGGGTGTACGGGTGCTCGGGCGCGCTGAACAGCCGCTCGGCGGGGGCCTGTTCGACCACCCGGCCGTGCCGCATCACCAGCACCTCGTCACAGAGGTGGCGGACCAGCGCGAGGTCGTGCGAGATGAACACCAGGCCGATGCCGGTGCGGCGGCGCAGGTCGAGCAGCAGGTTGAGGATCTGCGCCTGGACGGAGACGTCCAGCGCGGAGGTGGGCTCGTCGGCCACCAGCACCTCCGGGCCGACCGCGAGCGCCCGGGCGATCGCCACCCGCTGGCGCTGGCCGCCGGACAGCCGGTGCGGCAGGGCATCCAGCAACTCGGGTGGCAGGCCGACGAGTTCGATCAGTTCCTCGATGCGGCCGAGCGGCAGCCCATGGACCAGCAGGGGCTCGGCGAGCGCCTCGCGGACGGTCATCCGCGGGCTGAGCGAGGCGTACGGGTCCTGGAAGACGAACTGGACCCGGCGGCGCAGCGCGCGCTCCTCGGCCGGGGCGGCCCCGTCCCAGGACCGGCCACCGACCCGGACGGTGCCGGACTGCGGGCGCAGCAGCCCGAGCAGGGCGCGGGCCAGCGTGGACTTGCCGGAGCCGGACTCGCCGATCACCCCGACGGCGCGCCCAGGCGCGGCGGTCAGGCTCACACCGTCGAGCGCGGGCGCGCCCCGGCGGCCGTAGCGGACGGTGAGGTCCTCGGCTACCAGCACCGGCTCGGCGACCGGCACCGGCATCGGCTCGACCACCGGCACCGGCACCGGCTCGGCGACCGGCACCGGGTCCCCGGCGGCCTGCGGCGCGGCGGGTTCCCCGGCGTCCGCCCGGGCCGGCGGCTCCTCCCCCGCCGTCACCGGCAGGTGGCAGGCGAACCCCCGCTCCCCGGCCGTCACCCAGCCCGGCGCCTCCCGCCCGCACCGCTCCGTCGCGGCGGCGCAGCGCGGCGCGAACGCGCAGCCGGGCAGCGGCTCCCCGGCGGCGGGCGGTCGGCCGCCGATCACGGCGAGCGGCAGTCCGCGCGGGCCGTCCAGCCGGGGGACGGCGGCCAGCAGCCCGGCCGTGTAGTGGTGCTCCGGCGCCTCCAGCAGCGCCTTCACCGGGGCGCGTTCGGCGATCCGTCCGGCGTACATGACCTGGACGGTGTCGCAGGTGCGGGTGACCACGCCGAGGTCGTGGGTGATCAGCAGGACGGCGGTGCCGGTCTCGTCGCGGAGCCGGACGAGCAGGTCGAGGATGCCCGCCTGGGTGGTGGGGTCGAGGGCGGTGGTGGGCTCGTCCGCGATCAGCAGATCGGGCCGGTTGGCCATCGCCATGGCGATCAGCACGCGCTGGCGCATACCGCCGGAGAACTCGTGCGGGCGGTCGCGGTAGCGGCGGGACGGCTCGGGGATGCCGACCAGATCGAGGAGTTCGAGCGCGCGGGCACGGGCGTCGGCCCGGCTCGCGCCGTGCACCAGGGCGGCCTCGGCGAGTTGGCGGCCGATCGGCATCCGGGGGTTGAGGTAGGCGAGCGGGTCCTGGAAGACCATGCCGATCCGCCGGCCCCGGACGGCGCGCACGGCGTCCTCGGGGAGGGCGAGCAGGTCGGTGCCGTCCAGGAGGACGGTGCCGCCGGTGGTCCGGCAGCCGGGCGGGAGCATCCGGTTGGCGGCGAGCGCGGTGAGCGTCTTGCCGGAGCCGGACTCGCCGACCAGGCCGAGGATCTCGCCGGGGCGGAGGGTGAAGTCCACGCCGTGGACCACCTCGTGGGGCCCGGCGGTGACGCGCAGCCCGGCCACCTCCAGCAGCGGTGCTCCGGTCGTCCGGGCCGCGGGGCCCGCCGGGCTCTTGGCCGTCGGGCTCTTGGCCGTCGAGGTCTTCGCCGTCGAGGTCTTCGCCGTCATCACGGTCACCGCAGCTTCTCCCGGTTGAACGAGTCGGCGAGCAGGGTCAGCCCGAAGACCAGCACGCCCAGCAGCACCACCGGCGCGAGGGCGTAACCCGGGTGCAGGAAGAGGTACTTGCTGCCGGTGTTGATCATCGTGCCGAGCGAGGGGGTGGGCGGCTGGATGCCGAAGCCGAGCACGCTCAGCCCGCCCTCGATCTTGGCGGCGTGCGCCATCGTCACGGCCAGCAGCGCGGTGGCGGCGTCGGTGACGTTGGGCAGCACGTAGCGGCGCAGCGTGCGGGCGCGCGGCACGCCGAGCACCCGGGCGGCCACCACGTGGTCGCGGGCGAGCTGGGCGAGCAGGGCGGCCCTGGCCTGCCGGCCGAAGGCGGGCAGCGCGCTGAGCACGACGGTGACCACCACGCTGCCGAGGCCGGGGCGGACGATCAGCGCGATCGCCAGGCCGAGCAGCAGCCCGTGGAAGCCGAGCAGCAGGTCGAACAGGCGCTGGACGGCCTCGCCGAGCAGCCGGTTCAGCCCGCCGAGCAGCCCGAGCAGGGTGCCGAGCACGGCGGCGGCGGGGACGGCCAGCAGGCAGACCAGCAGCTCGATCCGGACCCCGTACAGCGCGCGGGCCAGCAGGTCGCGGCCGACCTCGTCGGTGCCGAGCGGGTGGGACCAGGACGGTCCGGCGAGCGCCTCGCGGCCCTGCTGGTAGGGGTCGGCGGACAGCAGCAGCGGTCCGAGCAGCCCGAGCAGCACGACCAGGGCGACCAGTACCGCCCCGGTCCGGCCGCGCCGCCCGCGCAGCGCGGCGGGAAGGACGGGGCGCCGGCCCGCCGTACGGGCGACCGCGGTGCTCATCGGCCCTCCCCGGTACCGGCGCGGGCGATCCTCGGGTCCAGCCGGCCGACCAGCAGCTCCGAGCCGAGCTGCACGGTGACGGCCACCGCGACCGCGAGCATGATCAGGGTCTGGGCGACGGGGTAGTCCCGCTGGTTGATCGCGTCGAGCAGCAGCTGCCCGAGGCCGTGCCGGGCGAACAGCTGCTCGGCGACGACGGCGCCGCCGAGGAGTTCGCCCAGGTTGAGCCCGAACTCGACGCAGAACGGCGCGAGGCTGTTGGGCAGCACGTGCCGCAGCAGGATCCGCCGGGGCGGGGCGCCCTTGGCGATCGCGGTGAGCACGAACTCCTCCTGCCGGGTGCGCCGGAGCTCGGTGGCGAGCAGCCGGGCGAGCACCACCGAACCGGGCAGGGCGAGGGCGACGGCGGGCAGTGCCAGGTACTGCACGGCCAGGTCCGGCGCGGTGAACAGGTCCCGCTCGCCGCCGGCCGGCAGCACCCGCAGCAGCACGGCGAAGACGAAGACGAACAGCACCGCCGTGACGTACACCGGCAGGGCGAGCACGGCGGTGGTGAGCGGGTCCAGCGCCCGGGCCAGCCGGCCGCGCCGCTCGGCGGCCAGCGCGGCGCCCAGCAGCAGGCCGAGCACCAGCATCAGCAGCCCGGCGGCGATTGCGAGTTGGACGGTGGAGCCGAGGCTCTGGCCGATCATCCGGGTGACCGGTTCACGGTAGTGGAAGGAGAGCCCGGGGTCGCCGCCGAGCAGGCCGCCCAGCCAGGTGAGGTACTGGACGGGCAGTGGCCGGTCCACCCCGAGCTGGCGCCCGAGGTGGTCGCGCTGCTCCTGGTCGGCCTCGGCGCCGAGCGCGGCGGAGACCGGGTCGCCGGGGGCCAGGCGGAGCAGCAGGAAGACGGCCACCGAGGCGAGCCAGAGGGTGGCCAGGGCTCCGGCGGCCTTTCTGGTCCAGTACGGCACGGGGTTTCTCCGGGGGGGGTGGGCGGGGCGGCTGACGGCACGGGCGGGTGGCGCGGGGCGGGCGGGTGGCGGGGCGCCGGCTCAGGCGTCCCGGCGGGTGTCGGTCAGCTTCAGGTAGCCGAGCGCGCTGGTGGACACGTCCCGCACCGAGGAGGCGAAGGCGTAGGTCTCCCAGGCGTGCGCGAGGGTGATGTGGAAGGACTGCGCGAGCAGGTACTCGGACAGCTCGTGGTTGACGTCCGCCCGGGCCTGCTCGTCGGCCGCCGCGAAGGCGCGCGCCTGGAGTTCGGCGTAGGCCGGGTCGGTGACGTGCGAGGTGTTCCTGCCGACCTGGAGCGGCCCGGAGACGGTGATGCCGCTGAGCGGCGAGACGCTGACCATGCCGTGGTTGGCCACGAACAGGCCTTCCAGCGTGCCCTGCTGGATCTTCGGCTGGAGGGCGGCGTTGTCCAGCAGTTGCACGTCGACGCCGAACCCGGCCTGCTCCAGGTCGTACTTCACCAGCTCGACGAGCGAGCTGAAGACCGGCGAGTTGGCGGCGGTCAGCGGCACCCGGGCGCCCTCCGCGCCCGCCTCGCGCAGCAGCCCGCGCGCCTTCTCCGGGTCGTGCCGGTAGCGGGTGACCTGGTCCGGGGTGACGCCGGGGGTGTTGGAGGGCCAGGGCAGGCTGCTGGCCTCGGCGTGGCCGCCGTAGACCTGGGCGACGATGCGCTCGCGGTCCACCGCATACTGCAGCGCTTGGCGGACCCGGAGGTCGTCGAAGGGCTTGGAGGCGACGTTCACCCCGAGGAACGCCTGCTGGTAGGAGGCCTTGGCGGACTGCACGGTGAAGCCGGGGTTGCCCGTCAGCACCTTGAGGTCGCGCCCGGGGACGGCGCCGATCAGGTGTCCCTGCCCGGACTGGAGGGCGGAGAGCGCGGCCTGGCTGCTGGTGACCGAGCGCACGGTGATCCGCTCGAAGCGCGGGCGCCCGCTCTGCCAGTACCGCTCGTAGCGGGCGAGGTCGAGCTGGTTGCCGCCCTTGAAGGACTGCCAGCGGAACGGCCCGGTGCCGTTGACGGTGTCGCTCGCCCGGCCCTCGGCGTAGGTCCGCGCGTCCACCACCGGGTTGAAGGCGAGCGCGTCGAACAGGTTGCTGGTGGGCTTGGCGAGGGTGAGGGTGACCTCGCCCCGGGCGCTGGCCTTGATGTCGGCCAGGCGTTCCAGCAACGGCTTGACCTGGGAGCTCTTGGCGGCGCCGGCCAGCGAGAAGACCACGTCGTCCGCTTCGAGCGCGCGCCCGTCGTGGAAGGTGACGTCCTCGCGGAGCTTGAGCACCAGCTTCAGCCGGTCGGCGCTCCACTCCCAGGAGGTGGCCAGCCAGGGCACCGGCTGGAGGGTCGCCGGGTCGAGGTCGACCAGCCGGTCCAGTACGAGGTTGACGAACGCCGGGGTGTCCGGGCCGCGGTGGAGCAGCTGGGTGGGGTCGGGCGCGCTGCCGTACACGATCTGGAGGTCGGGCGCGGACGCCGCGGCGGTGCCGCCGGGGGCGGCGCCCGCGTCCGGGTCGGTGGCCGAGCGGCAGCCCGCCGCCAGCAGGGCCGCTCCGGCGCTCAGGCCGAGGAAGCCTCGTCGGGGCAGGCCGGGGAGACGGGCCGCTTCGCTCATGGTGCTGCTACCTCTTGGTGGTTGTCGGGGGGATGGGCGGCCGGGTCAGAGCTGGGTGACGACGACGCTGTCGCTGTAGAGCACCACGTCGGGCCCGCCGGTCGGGTACGGGATGCCCTTGGCGGGGTTCCAGTTGGCGCGGTAGATCCCGGTCTTGAAGTACGGGGCCTGGTTCTGGTGGTAGTTGTTGAGCCCGCTGTGCGCGCCGACCTGCACGCCGTCGCGGTACACCGTGATCGAGCCGGGCGTGGTGGCGGTGGACCAGGTGATGTCGAACGCCCACTGGTTCCAGTGCCCGAACTGCACGGCGCCGAGCGGGATCACCGCCTCGGCGACGGTCGTCGGGCCGGTCAGCCAGTGCACCTTGAGGCGCCAGTTGCCGTCCTTGACGGTCAGCGCGATCGGCGGCTTGGTGTCACTGCCGTCGGAGAGCGGGTAGCCGTGCCACTGGGCGACGATGGTCTCGGTGGAGGTCTGCACCCAGTCGGCGGGCAGGTAGTCGGCGAGGGCGAAGCGGTAGCCGCCCCAGCCGAGGGCGTTCACGGCCACCTCGGAGCGGTAGGACGCGCCGTCGTTGGGGACGCTGAAGCGGGCGGCGAGGCCGGAGCCGCCGGCGGGGGCGCCGGTGACGGTGATGGAGCCGTTGCCGTCGATGCGCTGACGGGTCCAGTTGGCGACGGTGCCGGACTCGAAGTCGTCGGCGAAGACGGTCGTGGACGTCGTGGTGCTGGCGGACGTCGTGGTGCTGGCGGACGTCGTGGTGGCAGCGGTGCTCGCGACGGCCGCCGGGGCGGCCAGGGTGCCGGTGAGCAGGGCGGCGGCCAGTGCGGCGCCGGCGGAGCGGCGCGCGGAGGTGGTGACGGACATGGTGGTGCTCCTCGGTACGGGTTCGCTGGAACGGTGGGCGGTGACCGGGGCGGCCGGCCGACGACGGGTGCAGGCGTCAGCCGGCCCGTCGACAGGAGGCCGCCGGTCCGCCGCTTCCCGCGCCGCCCACCCAGGTCGGGCTGGACCACGCCCACTGGTCGTTCAGCTGCCGTACCCGCACGTGGTAGAAGTCGCCCTCCCCGCCCGGCCGTTCGTCGACCAGGTCGAGCTCAGCGGTGAGTTCCCGCCCGGGCACCGCCCGGTCGAAGCGGTAGGCGCCGGAGACGAAGCCGCCGAGGAAGCCGGTCCGCGGCCCCTCCCGCAACTCGCCGACGCGGTAGGAGGTTTCGACGCCGTTGACGATCGCCGTCAGCCTGGTCCGGTCGTCGCCGGCAACGGCCAGCGAGAAGCCCTGGGTGGCGTCGGTCGCGGTGTTCGGGTTGCCCTCGGTCACGGTGCGCAGCCGCAGCTCGCCCGGCCCGGTGCGCGACCAGTCGGACGGCCGGTACGTGGCGGGCTCGGCCTCGGCCGGCGCCACCGTCTCGGAACCGCGCAACCGGGGCTGCACGTCCAGCAGTTCACCGCCCTCCACGCGCAGGGTGACGTCCCAGCGCACGGCCGCCCCGCGCCGCCCCCAGCCGACGGCGAAGCCGAGCGTGCCGTCGAAGCCGGGCGCCGCGGCGGCGGAGGCGAGCAGTTCGGGCCGCGAGAGCCGGTGGATCGGTACGCCGTTGCGGACCACCTCGACATGGTCGAGGGCGTCCCGGCCGCGCACGGTGACCCGGATCCGGCGGCGGTCGGCGGACGGCGCCTCGCCGCCCATCGGCACGCCGTTGACGGAGGCCGCGAGCAGGATGCGGTCGCCGGTGATCGCGTAGGTGCGGCGTGCCTGGACCGCGTCCCAGACCGCGGCGCGGGTCAACTCGGGTGCCCAGACGGCGAGCCGGCCGTGGCCGTGGCTGCCAGGGAAGGCGCTGTGGTGGTCGGTGGAGCCGATCAGCCCGAACCGGTGGCCGAGCCGCAGCCCGTGCACGGCGGTGCCGGTGGTGTCGCGCGGCCCCATGGTGTGCAGGTAGGTGCGCGGCGCCTCGTCGGACTCGGCGCAGCCGTGCATCGACATCACCTCCACCACCGGGGCGAACTCCTCGGTGTACGCGGCCCAGTTGATGCCGCGCCGCCCGGTGCCATACCCGATGTGGTGCGGCAGCGCCCAGGTGCGCACGCCCTCGGCGGCGAGCGCCCGCAGCCGGGCACGCAGCGCGTCCAGATCGCCGGCGCGGATGATCTCGCCGCGCGGGCCGTCGAAGTACACGCAGTGGTCGCCGTACGCGAGGCTGTGCCACTCGAAGGACTGGAAGGTGACGAAGCGGCCGTCCTGGTGGGCGGCGGCGGTGACCTCCTGGACGTGCTCCCAGCGCTCGGCGAGCCGGGCGAAGCCCTCGGTGTGGTAGTCGACCAGGCCGGCCAGCTCGGGCGTTCGCTCGGGCAGGTCGTGCCACCAGCCGTGGCCGGTGACGCTGGCGAAGTCGAGCTGGAGGCGGGCGTTGGCGTAGGCGTCCTCGATGGGGCCGTGGCCGTAGCTGATCCCGCAGTGGTTGTGGAGGTCGCCGACATAGAGGCCGAGACCGCCGTAGCCGGGTGCGTCGGTGGTGGGGGCTGTCATCGGTGCGGGCTTCCTCTGTTTGATCGACTCTGAGAAGAAGTTTTCCCCGATCTTCGACGGAGGGTCAAGGCCGGGCCGAGCGGCGTTGCCCGATCGCCACAGGAGGAAACATGCGATTCACAGAATCACACCATGTGACAGGCCGCTTGCAGCCGAGGCGGCCGTCTCATCCCTTGCTTGGCCCGTCTCCCGCCACTTTCTATCGATCTGATAGAAAGTGGCGGAGAATCCACCCCAACCCCGTGAGGACGGCCCACCACCGATGCCGATCACCGCCCCGCCCGCCGCGCCCGACCTCTCCGGCTCGGCCCTGGTCCGCGCCCCCGAACGCCCCGAGCCCGGCTACTGGGCCGGCTGCCCGAGCGTGCGCTACGAACCCGACCGCGACCGCTTCCTGCTCACCTACCGCGAACGCCGCCCGCGCAACGCCGCCCCGTCGGCCGGTGCGGCCGACGCGACCGGTGTGGCCGGCGGCCAGGACCGGGGCTGGCGCTGCGCGGTGGCCGAGAGCCGGGACGGCGTGGAGTTCCACGACCTCTGGTCGGTGGAACGCGCCGACCTCGACTCGCCGTCCATGGAGCGCTTCGCCCTGCTCCGGCGCGACGGCGGCTATCTGCTCCACCTCAGCTACGTCGACCCCGCCGACCGCCGCTGGCGGATCGACGCCCTGCGCGCCGACACCCCCGAGGCCTTCGACCTCACCGCCCGCACCCCCGTGCTCACCGCCGCCGGCACCGGCACCGAGGGCGTCAAGGACCCCTACCTGCTCGAACACGACGGCGGCGTCCGGCTGTTCGCCACCGTCTCGCGCGCCCGCGCCTTCACCGCCGAGGAGCGCTCCCGCGCCCACGCCACCGCCGACATCCACACCACCGGCCTGACCGTCCAGCCCACCGCGCTCGCCGACTCCGCCGACGGCCTGCGGTTCACCACTCCGCCGGGCCGCGCCGCCGAGATCCTCGACGTCGGCCCGGCCGGTGCCTGGGACGCCTACGAGTCACGGATCACCGCCGTCCTGCCGGACGGCTCCGGCGGCTGGCTCGCCCTCTACGACGGCTCGGCCGACGCGAGCGGCAACTACGAGGAGCGCTGCGGCCTCGCCGCCTCCGCCGACCTGCGCCACTGGCGCCGCCTGACGCCGGACCGCCCGTGGCTGGACGTCCGCTATGCCGACGTGGTGGCGGCCCGCGGCCGCTGGTACCTGTACTACGAGCAGACCCGCCCGGACGGCGCGCACGAACTGCGGGTCGCCGTCCTCGACGAGTTCGCGGGCCTTCGCCCGTAGGCCCCCTCCGGCGAGGCCCGGCGCGGCCACCCGCCGGGCCTCACTCCGCCCGGGCCGCGGCCACCACCTCGGTCATCGTCTCCAGGAACCGCCGCGCCACCGCGAGTTCGGTATCCCCGAACGCGCCCATCGCGGCCACCAGATCGGCGATCAGCCCGCCGAAGAAGCCCTGGCCGAGCTCGACCGCGCGCTCCTCCACCAGCAGCCGCACCTTGCGTCGGTCCCCCGGATCACGCTCGCGCCGGATCAGCCCGAGCCGCTCCAGCCGGTCGACCAGCCCGGTCGTCCCGGCCGAGTTCAGCCCCAGCGCCTCGCCGAGCCGCCCCGGCGTGACCACCGTCCCGGCCCGCGCGGCGTCCAACAGATGGATCAGCGCCCGCAGATCGGTCGGGTGCAGGCCGTTCCGCGCGGCGAACTCGGCGCCGAACAGGTCGAGTTCGACGGTCAGCCCGCGCAGCAGATGGACCAGCTGCAACGGCGTCCGCTCCGGCTCCACCTCATCTCCTTCCCTCCGGAGTCCCCTCGACGTATTCTCTCGCTGGGCGAGATACATGCCCACCGAGCGAGTACGTCGAACCCTGGGGGAAGACTATGTCCGCACACCCTGCCACCGGCCCCACCCCCTCCTCCCTGGACGCCTTCCTCGCCGCCTACGACGAGGCCCTCGCCCACTGGCCGCTCCCCGTCGAGGCGCTCACCGTGCCCACGCCGTACGGCGCCACCCGGGTCAACGCCTGCGGTCCGCGCGACGGCCGCCCGCTGGTGCTGCTGCACGGCGGCGGCGCCACCGCCACCTGCTGGTCCGCCAACGCCGCCGCCCTCGCCGCCGGCCACCGGGTGCTCGCCGTCGACCTCATCGGCGACCCGGGCCGCAGCACCCTCGACCGCCCCCGCCTCGACGGCCTCCCCGAACTGCTCGGCTGGCTCGACGCCGTCCTCGACGGCCTGGACGCACCCGCCGCCGACCTGGTCGGCCACTCCTACGGCGGGTGGGTCGCCCTGCGGTACGCCCTGCACGCCCCCGCCCGGGTCCGGCGGCTCGCGCTGCTCGACCCCACCCAGTGCTTCACCGGATTCCGGGCCCGCTACCTGCTGCGTGTGCTGCCCCTCCTCCTCCCGCCGCGCACCGCCGCCAAGGCCCGCTCCTACCTCGGCTGGGAGAGCGGTGACACCGCCCTCGACCCCGCCTGGCGCGAGCTCTACGCCCTCGGCTTCGCGGCCTTCCCCGCCGCCCGGCCGGTCACCGGCCCCCGCCCCACCCCGGCGGAACTGCGCACCCTCACCGCCCCCGCCCTCGTCCTGCTCGCCGAACGGAGCCGCACCCACCACCCCCGCACCGTGGCCGCCCGCGCCCGCCACACCCTCCCGAACGCCACGGTCACCGTCCTGCCCGACACCTCCCACCACACCCTGCCGACGGCCCGCCCGGACGAACTGAACCGCCACCTCATCACCTTCCTGGCCCCCTGACGCCTTGACGCCCTGACGCCCGTCCACCCGCCCGCCCGGACCGGGCACCGGCGGCGGCGACGGCCGGCAGGGCGCACCCGCTCCTCAGGACTGCCGGCGTCCCACCAGGCCGGTGATCAGGGCGCCCAGCGCCACCTCCAGATCACCGCAGCGCTCACCCACGCCCACGAAGCCCACCTCGGCCAGCACCTGACCCAGTGCGGGGAGTTGCTCGCGGTCCGCGGACTCGATGACGGCGCGGCGCTGGCTGGGCTCGCGGGGCGGGCTGACGGGGTGTTCGAAGAGCAGTTCGCCGAGGACCAGGTGCCAGCAGGCGCGGAAGGCGGTCAGCGCGCGCCCGGGCGGCAGTCCGGCGGCCATCAGGTCGGCGAGGCAGGCGTCGTTGAACGCCAGCGCGTTCCGGGCGACGAGTTCACCGCGGATCAGGACGTGCAGCACCCAGGCGTGCCCGACCATGTAGTCGTGGGCGCCGAGCAACCGGTTCAGCAGCCGCTCCCGCGGGCCCGCGCCCGGGACGTCGACCGGGATGCCCTCGGCGATCTGCTCCAGGACGGCGATGAGCAGGGCCTCACGGTCGGTCACATGCCGGTACAGCGACGCGGGCGCCGTGCCGAGCTCGGTGGCGACGGCCCGCATGGTGAGGGCGTCGATGCCGTCGCGCTCGATCACCCGGCGCCCGGCGGCGACCACCCCGGCCGTGGTGAGCCCGGGGCGCGGCCGCTTGCGGCCGTACTTGCCGCGCTCGGCGTCCAGCCCCTCCGCACCCCCCACCCCGGCCGCCCCGTCCGCCTGCTGTTCGCCGACGCCGGGCCGGCTTCTTCGCTCTGACACGCCGCCATCCTGCCACGTCCGCGCCAAGCCGCCGCCGACCTGGGCGCTTGCACCGCTGGGCAAGTAAGGCTTACCTTACGCGAACAACGTTCGCATCGGAGGTCACCATGCCCGAAGCCGCGCCGCCCCGCGCCACCGCCCCACCCGCACCCACGTCCACGCCCGGGGATTCCCACCGCACCGGTGTCCGCCCCGGCCTGGTGCTGGCCACCGTCTCCGTCTGCCAGCTGATGGTCACGCTGGACGCCAGCATCGTGAACATCGCGCTCCCCGCGATGGGCGAGTCCCTCGGCTTCGCCGACGGCTCGCTGCCGTGGGTGGTCAACGCCTACGCGCTCGCCTTCGGCGGACTGCTGCTGCTCGGCGGCCGGATCGCCGACCTCGTCGGACACCGCCGCGCGCTGCTCTCCGGCCTGGTGCTGTTCGGCCTCGCCTCGGTGCTCGGCGGGTTCGCGCAGACCCCTGCGCAACTGGTCGCGGCCCGGGCCGGCCAGGGCGTGGCGGCCGCCGTCCTGGCCCCGATCGGGCTGACCCTGATCATGGTGACCTTCGCCGAGGGCGCCGCCAGGGCACGGGCCCTCGGCATCTGGTCGATGGTGACGGCGGGCGGCAGCGCGCTGGGCGTCCTGCTCGGCGGTGTGCTGACGGACCTGCTCGACTGGCGCTGGGTGTTCTTCGTCAACGCGCCGATCGTGCTCGTCGGCCTGCTCCTGGCGGTCCGCTCGGTGCCCGTCGGCCGCCCGTCGCTCACCGGCCGACCCGATGTGCCCGGCGCCGTGCTCGGCACCGGCGCGATGACCGTCCTGGTCTACGGGCTGATGGAGACCGACCGCCACCCGTGGGGCTCGGCCCGTACCCTCGGCACGCTCGGCGCCGCCGTCCTGCTCGGACTGCTCTTCCTGCTCTGGGAGGCGCGGTTCGCGCGGGCGCCGATCGTCCGGCTGGGTGTGCTGCGGGAGCGGACGGCGTGGCTGTCGAGTCTGCTCGTGACCCTGCTCGGGGCGGGCATGCTGGCCGGCTTCTACTTCAGCTCGCTGTTCCTGCAGAACGTCCTGGGCTACGGCCCGCTGGCGGCCGGCGCCGCGTTCCTGCCGTTCTGCGCCGGAACGGCGGCGGGCAGCATGATCGCGAGCCGCCTCACCGCCCGCTTCGGCGGCCGGGCCACGCTCACCGGCGCGCTGCTGCTCTCCGCGCTGGGGATGCTCTGGTTCGGCGGGCTCGCCCTGGACTCCGACTATCTGACCGGATTCGCCGGGCCGTCGATCGTGGCCAGCGTGGGCGTCGGCATCTGCATGGTCGCCAACACCGCGATGGGCACCTCAGGCGTCGACCCGCGCGAGGCCGGGCTGGTCAGCGGACTGCTCAACGCCGGCCGCCAGTGCGGCGGCAGCATCGGGCTCGCCGTCCTGTCGACGCTCGCGGTGGCCGCCACCCGCCGGGCCGCCACGGACGGGGACACCGCACGGGCCGCCCTCGCCGCCGGCTACGACCACGCGTTCGTGATCACCGCCGGGCTGCTCGGCGTGGCCGCCCTGGTCGCGGTGCTGTTCGTCCCGCCGCGCCGAACCGCCGAGCGGTCGGCGCGGGCGTCGGGGTCGGGGTCGGCGTCGAAGTCGAAGTCGAAGTCGGGGACAACGGAGGCTTCGGCGCGTCAGTAGATGAGGTACCCGGGCCGGTGGCCCTCGTCCTCGATCTCCCCGTCGGCCTGCGCCCTCAGCTTGCGCGACAACGCCTCCAGCGCGCGCGAGGCCGCGACCTCCTCGCCGATCCTGGCGAGCGGGCGGTCGTCCACGCTCCTGGTCGACTCCCCGTGCGCGCTCAGGCCCGGGGCCCGGGCGCCGGTCAGCCTCGCCTGGCATCCGGTGTGGACGCCGTCCTCCTCGAAGCTCAGCTCCACAGCCCACTCGTTGTGCATGCCACACCTCCTGGCGGCGGCGCTCCCCCGGCGCGCCTGCTCGGGCCGGTACGGGCGGTGCTCCCGCCACGGCCGCTCCCACCAGCGTGCGCCCCCCGGCGCGGCGGGGGCAACCGGGCGGACGGCCGCGCCATCCGCCCCCCGGTCCGCCGCGACCCGCCACGACCCGCCGTGCGGCGCGGCTCCACGGGTCCGCGCCGCACCCCGGCGGTAGGCTGGGCCCAACGTGCCGATGCCGCGGGACACCCCGCTCCGGAGCGTGGAGCCGCCCCGGAGTCCGGCGGCGGTGCGGTGCGGTCAACAACCCTCGGGTGGTCCCTCCGTGGCGGTCTTCGTCCTGGCCCTGAGCGCCGCCTGCTTCCTGGGCCTCGGATTCGTCCTCCAGCAGCACGCGGCGCAGCAGGCACCGCGTTCCGACCTGCTGCACTGGCGCCTGCTGCTGGACCTGCTGCGGATGCCGGGGTGGCTGCTCGGCACCGGGTTCATGATCACCGGACTGATCCTCTCCGCGCTCGCGCTCAACCAGGGCGAGGTCTCGCTCGTCGAACCGCTGCTCGCCACCAACCTCATCTTCGCGATGGCGCTCGCCCGGGTGCTGACCCGCCAGACGCTCGGACGCTCCGGCTGGGCCGGGGTGCTGCTGCTCGCGCTCGGCGTGACCGCGTTCATCGTGGCGGGCCGCCCCACCGGCGGCGGTCCGCCGGCGAGCGAGCTGAGGCACTGGCTGGTGGTCGGCACGGTGGTCGGCCTCACCCTGCTGCTGATCTCCACGGCCCGCCGGCTGCCGTTGTTCGAGGAGGCGACGGTGCTCGCCCTGGCCGCCGGCCTGCTCTACGGCCTCCAGGACGCGCTCACCCGAGCCACCACCCAGCGGCTCGACCAGCAGGGGCTGGAGGCGGTGCTGCGCAGCTGGCAGCCGTACGCGGTGGTGGCGGCCGGGGTGGTCGGGCTGCTTCTGGTACAGAGCGCCTTCGAGGCCGCACCGCTGCGGATGTCCCTGCCCGCGCTGACGGCCGCCCAGCCGATCACCGGGATCGCCTGCGCGGTGGGGTTCCTCGGCGACCGCCTCCGGGTCACCCCCGGCGCACTGGCCTGGCAGGCGGCCGGCCTGGTGGCCGTCGTGATCGGTGTGGTGGTGATCGGCCGTCACCCGGCCATGCCCGGCACCACCGGGGACATCCTGGAGTCGATCGGCGAAGTCCCGGGCGGCTCGGCGGAGAAAGACGCGGACGACGCGGACGACGCGGACGATCCGCCCACCGATCCACCCACCGAGCCGCCCACCGAGCCGCCCACCGACCCTCCCCCGGCCCCACCCACCGACCGCGACTGACCGGCCGCAGGAGCCCCCATGTGCTGGAGTGCCCGCGCGGACCTGGCCGTCGGCGGCGCGGTGACGGCCGTCGGTGTGCTCTGCCTGGTCCGAACCCACCAGGCCGGCCGCCCGGAACGCCTGCCGCTCGCCGCGCTCCCTCTCGTGCTCGGCGTGCACCAGTTGATCGAGGCCGCCGTCTGGCTCGGCGCCGACGGCGATCTGCCCGCCGCCCCGGCCGCCTGGGCCCGCACGGCCTGGGCGGTGATCGCGCTGCCGCTGCTCCCCCTGCTGGTACCGGTCGGCGTACGCCGCGCGGCCGTCGACGCCGGACCGTCCCGGCGGCGGCTGCTCACCGCGCTGGTCCTCCTCGGCCTCCTGGTCGCCGTGCCACTGGCCCACACCGTCGCCACCCACCCGGTCGGCGTCACCGCCCACGCCCACACCCTCGACTACCGCATCGGCATCCCGCACCCGGCCCTCCTCCTCTCGGGCTACCTCCTCGCCACCGTCGGCGCCCTGCTCATCAGCGGCGACCGCCGCCTGCGCCGCCTCGGCCTGCTCACCGCCGCCGGTGCCCTGGCCTGTGCCCTCCTCTGGCGCCTGGCCTTCATCTCCACCTGGTGCGCCCTCGCCGCCCTCACCTCCGTCCTCCTCCTCCGCTGGACCCCCTCACGCCCGCACCAGCCACCCCCATGACCGCCCCGGTCCCCCGGTCGATCACCCCCTCCCTTCCGTCACTCCGCCCTGACTCCCGCCGTCGCCTGCGCCGAGGCAGGCGGGGCCGGCGAGACCGGCGAGGCCGACGCAGCAGGCGGGGCAGGTACCGCGGCCGCCGGTTCGCTGCTCGCGTCGGTGGCCTCCACCGGGCCGTGGCCACGCTTGCGGTCCATCTCCCGCCACTCCGGTCGCAGACCGGACAGCGTGGTGACGACGAAATACAGACCGCCGCACGCGAGCAGCACCGGTATCAGCCCCGTCGTCGCCACCGCCGCGCCGGCGAGCAGGCCGCCCAGCGGGATGCCGGCCCAGGCGAGCGAGTCACCCAGGGCGTTGACCCGCCCCAGCAGGTGGCGCGGCACCCGCTCGAACAGGATGGCGCCGAGGATCGGGTTGATGAACCCACCCCCGAAGCCGCTCACCACGAACACCCCGACCACCACGCTCATCGGCACGTCCAGCGCCAGGACGACGAACCTCGGGGCCCCGCAGAGCAGGAAGCCGGCGAAGAACACCGTGCGCCGTGGCAGCCGGTGGGCGATGGCCGCCGCGATCAGGCTGCCGGCCACCGCCGCGATCCCCCAGACCGTCCCGGTCACGCCGATCGCGGCCGGGCCGCCGCCCGACTCCCGCGCCCAAACCGGGACCAGCACGGTCAGGAACGCGGCGTCCAGGAGGTTGGTCACCGCGATCATCACGATGATCGTCATCAGCAGCGGTTCACGCCGCAGGAACGCGAATCCCTCCCGGAACAGCTGCCAGTAGCCGGCGGGCTCTTCCTCACCGTCCTCGGTGCCGGACGAAGCCGGTGCCGGAGCCGATGCCGGGGCCGGGACGGAGGCGCCGCCCGTCCCGCGCGGCAGCGCGACGGCGATGACCAGCGAGCCGAGGGCGAAGGCCGCCGCATTGGCCGTCAGGCCGGCCATCGGACCGAGCAGGGCGACCAGCCCGCCACCGACCGCCGGGCCGATCGTGCCGGCCAGCCGCTCGGTCACACCGGACAGACCGGTGGCCCGCTCCAGCGGGATCCGGCCCAGCTCGGCCGCCTCGGGAATCATGACCTCCTTGGCGAGGTCCCCCGGGCCGCGGGCGGCGCCGATCACGGCGACCATGACCAGCAGCAGCCAGAACGGCAGCAGCCCGAGGCCGTGCAGCAGCGGCACCAGGCCGGCCGCGACGGCGCTCACCGCGTCCGTGGTCCAGGAGACGACCCGTGGTCCGAGCCGGTCGATCACCGGCCCGGCTAAGGCCTTGACCAGCACATAGGGCGCCAGCTCGACGAAGGCGACCAGGCCGGTCATCGTGGCGCTGCCGGTGGTGGCGAGCACGAACCACGGCAGGGCGATGGCCGACACCCGGGTGCCGGTCAGCGAGACGGCCATCGCCACCAGCACGCCGACCACCGGCCGCAGGCTGCGCGGCGCGGCCGCCGTGGCCGGGGTCGAGGAGGTGGCCGGGGCGGGCGCGGTCATGATCGCCCCTCCGGTTCCTCGACGCTCGCCCCGCCCTGCGGCTCGGGCAGCACATGGACGACCACGGCCACCCGGTCCGTGCCCTCCGGCCCGGGCGTTCCCGGCTCGATCCGGCGGTAGCGGGCGACCACCGCCGCCAGCTCCCCGGCCAGCGACCGGGCCTCCTCCGGGGTGATCTGGAGCACCATGTCGCTGAAGTCCATCGCGTTCCGCCACTCGACCGGCATGGTCTCCAGCGAGTTGAGCGCCGTCTGCGCGGTCAGCGTGTGCGAGGCCAGGATCGAGCGCAGATACCCCATCGCCGCCTCCGGATCCTGGTCCGCGAGGTCGGTGTCCGTCCACCACGTCACCTGGTGGACCGCCTTCCACCAGCGGTCCCGGGCGTTTCCGCGCTCGGTGTCCTCGGCGACGAAGCCCGCCGCCGCCAGCTGGCGGAGGTGGTAGCTGGTCGCGCCGGAGTTCAGCCCGAGCTGCTCGGCCAGCCTGGTGGCGGTCGACGGGCCGTTCTTGCGGAGCAGCCCGACCAGCTGCACGCGCACGGGGTGGGCCAGCGCGCGCAGGCCCTTGGCATCGATCACGACATCGGTCTGCGGGTCCGGACTGTGCGGCCACCTGCGGTCATCGGTCATGGCAGCACCATAGGACCGCAAAGGACTCTTCGCAAAGGATTTTTGCGAAGAACTCTTTGCGGATTCGAACAGGACGGGGGCGCACGGCACCGGGCGCGCGCCGGTCCGGTGCTCCCGCCGGTCGGCGGGTGACGGCCCCGCTGGTCGGAGGGGTGGCAGTGCCCCCCGGGGCCCGAGGGCCGGATTGTCACCCGAGCGGCGGGGGCGCAGGCTTGGCGCAGGGCCGGGGAAGCGGCCCGCACCGGGCCGCCCTGGAGGCGGCGGGGACGAGGGGCAGGACGATGGCAGGCGGGAAGCTCTGGGGCCGCGTCGCGTCGGGCGCCCGGGCGCTGGGCGGGTTCGGCCCGTTCGGGCGGTCCGGGGCGCTGACGGGTGCGCGGCTGCTCAAGGGCGTCGGCGGGGGCGGGCGGCCGGAACCGGGTGGGCGCGCGAGAGTGCTCGGAGGCGTGGCCGGGACGGCGGGCGCCGGTGCTCCGGGGCGCTCCGGGCCCGGCGGCATGGCCGGGCCGCAGTTGCTGTCGCGGCCCGAGCTGGAACGGCTGCGCTGGACGGACCGGGCCGGCGGCTGCGTGCCGGACGCGCGCCACGTGCAGCCGGCCGAGCTGGTGGGACGGGTGCTGCGCGGCGGCGGCCGGGCGTCGGCGGTGACCGTACGGGTGCCGGTGGGGCTGCCGGTGGTGGTCGCGGACTCGGTGCGCCTGGAGGCGGCGCTGGCCGCCCTGGTGGACCACGCGATCCGCCGCAACCCGCCGGGCACCCGGGTCCTGGTCCGCGCCGACCCGCTGCCGGGACCGGGGCCGGGGCCGGACGGTGACCGGCCCGGCGGCCCGGGCGGCCGGGGCGGCTGGGCGGAGGCGGGGTTCGCCGAGGCCTTCGGCGGACCGGACCCATGGGCGGGCGAGCCGGCCCGGGTCGAGCTCCGGGTGGTGGACCGGGGCACGTCGCAGCCCCCGGACACCAGGCACTGGCTGCTCGGCGCGGCGTACGGCGCGGGGCCGGACGACGCCGCTCCGGACGACGCCGCTCCGGGCAACGCCGGGCCGAACGACACCGACCCGGGCCGCGTCGGCCCGTCGATGTCGGGCCTGGTCCGGGCGGCCGGGGGCCGGCTCGCGGTGGAGCAGACACCCGGCGGCGGGCTCACGGTGGTCGTGGTGCTGACCGTCGCACGGGACTGAGCACGGGCCGGGCGGGCACGGCCCGCAGCGCCGGGGCCCGCCCCCGGCCCCGCCCGCGCGAGCGCCGCGGCCGGTCCGCGAACCTAGACTGGCCCCATGGCCCGGCTCAACGACAAGGCCAGGGAGCTGCTCCAGGAGTACGCCGACCTGATCTCGATCACCGGTGGCGACGCCTTCCGCGCCCGCGCCTACGAGAAGGCCGCCCGGGCGGTCGGCGGCCACCCCGAGGACATCGACGGCCTGGACGTCAAGGGGCTCCAGCAGATCCCGGGCGTCGGCAGGTCCACCGCCGAGAAGATCGCCGAGTACCTCGCCGACGGCCGGATCGAAGCGCTGGAGGCGCTCCGGGCGAAGATCCCGGGCGGGGTCCGCGCCATGATGTCGATCCCGGGCGTCGGCCCGAAACGCGCCCTCGCCCTCTACCGCGACCTCGGCATCGCCTCCGTCGACGAGCTCGCCGAGGCGATCCGCGCCGACCGGCTGAGCGAGGTGCCCGGCCTGGGCGAGCGCAGCGGCGAGAAGATCCTGCACGGCATCGAGCTGATGCGGCAGTCCGGCGGCCGCACCCTCCTGGACACCGCCACCGCGCTGGCCGACCAGCTGGTCGCGGCGCTGCGGGAGGTGCCGGGGTGCACCCGCTGCGCGTACGCGGGGTCGCTGCGCCGGATGCGCGAGACGGTCGGCGACATCGACGTGCTGGCCACCGCCGAGGACTCGGCGCCGCTGATGGCCGCGCTCACCGGACTCCCCTACGTGGCCGAGGTGATCGGCACCGGGCCGACCAAGACCTCGGTGCGCACCACGGACGGCGTCCAGGTGGACCTGCGGGTGGTCCCCGAGGAGGACTGGGGCGCGGCGCTGGTGTACTTCACCGGCTCGAAGGCGCACAACATCAAGCTCCGGACGATGGCGGTCCGGGCCGGGCTGAAGCTCTCCGAGTACGGGCTGTTCGAGGTCGAGGGCGGCGGGAAGGTCGTCTCGGCGAGCGAGGACGAGGTGTATGCGGCGCTCGGCCTGCCGTGGATCGCGCCGCCGCTACGCGAGGACCGCGGCGAGATCGAGGCCGCGCTCAACGGCGAACTGCCGGAACTGGTGACCGAGGAGGACCTGCGCGGCGACCTGCACACCCACACCGACCTGACCGACGGGCTGGCCACCCTGGAGGAGATGATCGACACCGCGGCCGCCCGCGGTTACGCGTACTTCGCGGTCACCGACCACGCCCCCGACCTGGTGATGCAGCGGATGACCGACGAGAAGATGCTCGCCCAGCGGGAGCGGCTGCGCGAACTGGCCGGCCGCCACCGCCGGATGCGGCTGCTGCACGGCACCGAGCTGAACATCGGACCGGACGGCGGCGTGGACTGGGACGCCGGCTTCCTGTCCGGGTTCGACGTCTGCGTGGCCTCCGTCCACTCGCACTTCGGCGCGGACCGGGACGCCCAGACCCGCCGGCTGGTCCGGGCGTGCGAGAACCCGCACGTCCACGTCATCGGCCACCTCACCACCCGGCGGATCGGCCGGCGCGGGCCGATCGACGTCGACCTGGACGCCGTTTTCAAGGCCGCCGCCCGGACCGGCACCGCCATCGAGATCAACAGCTCGCCCCAGCGCCTCGACCTGCGGGACGAGGACGTGCTGCGGGCCAGGCGCCACGGCGTGAAGTTCGCGATCGACAGCGACGCGCACGCCACCCCGCACCTCGCCTACCCCCGGTACGGGATCGGCACCGCGCAGCGCGCCTGGCTGACCGCCGAGGACGTGATCAACACCTGGCCGTGGCAGCGGCTGAAGCGCTTCCTGCGCAAGGACGCGCTGCGCGACTGAGCCGCCACCCCCGGAGACCAGGTGTGTCCGATTCGAGAAATTTGACGGATTTCGGATAATTCATTCCGAAACCCCTGGTGCATCCGCCGTCCCGGGCGCATCATGGTGGTGGACCTGCGGGGTCGTAGAGGAAGTTCGACCGCAGGAGGCAGTGGCGACAGATCGAGACGGATCAGGGTCTGCCGCTGGTACCTCGGTCGACGATCGAACCATTCGGCCGGAGGACTTCACGTCCGGAAGCCATCCTCCACCTCGCAGGTTCCGCACGTCCGCTCGACGCGTCGCCGTCGCAGCCACCGTCACCGTCACCGTCACTGCGCGGACGGCACCGCGTACCCCATCTCCCAGGCGTGCACGGCGATGCCGACCCGGTTCTGCACCCCGAGCTTGCGCTGGATGCTCGCCACATGGGTCTTCACCGTCCCCGGTGAGATGAACAGCTCGGCGGCGATGTCCGCGTTGGTCCGCCCGGCCGCGACCTGACCGGCGATCTCCACCTCTCGTTCGGTCAGCGGCGCCGCCGGGGCGGCCCTGCGGTCCACCCGCCGGGGCGCGGTCACGTGCTGCAACAGCCGCACCGTGACCGACGGGCTGATCAGGCTCTCCCCGCCCGCCGCCGCCCGGACCGCCTCGGCCAGCAGCGCCGGACCGGACCGCTTCAGCAGGAACCCGGAGGCCCCGTGCCGCAGCGCCGGGTAGACGTACTCGTCGAGGTCGAAGGTGGTCAGCACCACCACCCGCACCGGCGTCACCGCCCCCGGAGCGGCCAGCCGCCTGGTCAGCTCCAGGCCGTCCATCCGGGGCATCCGGATGTCCACCAGCGCGACGTCCGGGCGCAGTTCGGCCGCGAGTTCGAGCGCGGCGAGGCCGTCGGCCGCCTCGCCGACCACGGTGATGTCGGGCTGGGCGTCCAGGATCCGCCGCACGCTTCGGCGCACGGCCTCCTGGTCGTCGGCGATCAACGTGCGGATGGGCTCCGGGTTCGGACTCGTCACGCCCGGCAGTCTCGCACGGCTCCCCGGCCGGTCCCGACTCAGCAGGTCGCGGTGCCCTTGAGGCCGGTCGCCCTGCCGTCGTGCGGCACGGCCGTGTGCAGTGGCACCTCGCCGCGGAACCGCGCGTCACCGTTGGCGAAGCCGGTGCGACTCGCCTCCAGGGTGAGCGTGTCGCCCCCCGGCGTCCAGGTGGTCCACTCCTCGCCGATCCCGTCCGACCGGAACCAGCGCGTCACCTCGACGTCCTGACGGCCGGTCGCGACGAGGTCGGTCGGGTCCTGGTACCGCGTCACGACGTCCAAGGTGCTGCCGCTGAAGCCGAAGACCGTCGACTCGGGGGTGGCGTCCCCCGGCCTCGGCGCAGCCGGCGACGGCGGCCGGCAGGACGGCCACGCCCGGCGCGGCGCCCGCGACGGGCGGGGGCGGTCGGCTCGGACGTGGTGGCAGGGGCGGCCGTGGCGGCTCCTCCATCGACGGACGCGGCGGTCACACCCACGAGCATCGCCGCCCACGAGCATCGCCGCCCGCCACCCGCCGCGCCGCTGCCGTCTGCCGATCGGCAGATCCGTCCCGGACGCCCCCGGTCCCTACCGGACGGGCAGCTCGCAGCCGGTGCGCCACCCCACCGGGCGCAGCGGCCCCGACTCCAGCGTTCCGCCGTGCGCGGCGAGCCGTTCGGCGAGCGCCACCAACCCGGTTCCGCCGACGCCCGGCCGGCGCCGCAGCAGGCCCCTGACCCCGGAGCCGCTCCCGCCGTCGTCGCTGACCGACACGACCAGCACACTCGAAGCCGAGGCCCCGCCCCCGCCGGACCGCACCTCCACCCGCACCACCGCCTCGCCCGCACCGGGCGCGTGCCGCCGCACATTGGTGAGCCCCTCCAGCACCACCGCGTACGCGGCCGCCTCCGCCTCCCCGGAGAGCAGCCCCGTCACCTCCGGGGCCGCCTCCAGCCGGGCCCGGGTCGGCCCGGTCCGGCCGAACCGGCCCACCAGCTCCGGCAGATCCGCCAGCCCGTACACCCGGGTGGCACCGTCGGCGCCGCCCGCGCCCACGCGCGGCCGCCCGTCGACCCCGTCCTCGCGCGGCTCCCGCAGGGCGCCCACCATCGCGTCCATCGAGTCCAGCGCGCGCAGCCCGGCCTCCTCCAGCCGGCGCAGCAGCGCGGCCGTCTCCTCCGTCTCCTGGCCCGGCAGTTGTCCGGCCTGCGCCTCCAGCACGATGCCGGTGATCTCGTGCGCCACGAAGTCGTGCAGCCCCCGCGCGACCTCCAGGCGCTGCTCGCGCCGGGCCCGGTCGACCGCCCGCTCGCGCCGCGCGTCCAGCGCCCGCAGGTAGAGGCCGGCCCCGACCACCACGACCAGCGGCAGCAGCGACGCCAGTACGGCGATCACCGAACCGGTCCAACCCGCGTTCGGGGTCCGGGCGGTGAAGCGCAGCGGCACGGCCAGCGCCGCCGTGACGGTCAGCGTGCCGACCAGGCCCGCCCACCGGCCACGGGAGCGCCGGGACACCCGCCCCGCCAGCGCCAGCAGCGCCGCCCACTCCAAGGGCAGCCAGAACGCGGGCAGCCGGTACGGACCCGGGTAGGCGAGGTCGAGCAGCAGCGAGAGCGCGGCGACGCCACCCGCCGCCCCGGCGAGCGTCACCCGCCGCCACGGCCACGGGAAGGCGGCCACCAGGACCGTCACGGCGGCCTGCGACGCCACCAGCAGCGCGGCCGCGTGCTGCCCCGGACGCGCCAGGACGACGGGCAGCAGGGCGACGACCGCCCCCACCACCCCGACCGGCCGCCGCAGCCGCGCGCCGGAGGCGGACAGCCGGCCACCGGGGACGGGAGGAACGCCGGAGGCGGAGGGCACGGGGCCGGACTCGGCAGACATGCCCCCGAGCCTAAGGTCAGGGCGGCCACCGCCCTCCCGGTCCGGCCCCGACCGCCCCGTATCCTGCGAGGTCATGACGACGGTGTACATCCTGGACGGCACGCGGATCAGGACGACGGACGACTTCTGGCGCGCGATCGGCGAGGCGGTCAACGGCCCCGGCGGCTACTTCGGCCGGAACCCCGACGCGTTCGCCGACTGCCTCGGCGGCGGGTTCGGCACGCCGGACGACGACTTCACGGTGGAGTGGCGCGACCACCAGGTCTCCCGCGAGCACCTGGGCCATGCCGAAACGGTTCGTCAGTCGGAGCTCCTGCTGGCCCGCTGCCACCCCTCGAACCGTCCGGCCGTCGCCGCCGAACTGGCCGAGGCGCGGGCGGGACGCGGGCCGACGGTGTTCGACCGGCTGGTCGCGATCTTCGAGCAGCGCGTCCCGGGCGCCCTGCGACTGCTGTGACGATCGCCCCCGAGGCGCCGCACGGTACCGTTCCTCCGAGCCGACGCCGGTGGCCCCGCCGGTGAACGGCCCCGGCACGGAGACGGACCAGGAGGACCAGCCCGATGAGCGAAACGCCGCCGCCCGACTACGGCCGGCTCGCCGCCGTCGGCCCGTACTTCGCCCTGGACGCCGCCACCGCGCCCGGCCAGGACCCGCCGCCGGGCTTCCGGCCGCTGCGGGAGTTCTACGCCCCCGGCCCGGACGGGCCGTTGGCGGACCGGGTGCGCGAGGTGGCCCGGCGGCTGGGCACCGGCGAGCCTCGGGTCGCGGCGTCCGTCCTCCACCTCGGCCTGGCCGCCCGGTTCTGTTCGGTGGGCCTCGGCGCGGCCGCCCTGCTCGGCGAGCTGCCCGGCCTGGAGCCCGCCCGGGCGTGGGTCCGGGTCCCCGAACAGGGGCCGATCGACCTGTGGTCGCCGTACCGGCACGCGCCGGCCGACCCGGCCCCGCTCGCCGAGCGCTTCCGGCGGACCGTCGTCGAGGGGTGGCTGGCGGACCTCGCGGCGGCCGTGCGCTCGGCGGTCCCGCTCTCCGACGGGCTGCTGCGGGGCAACGCGGCCTCCGCGCTGGCGGGCGCGCTGCGCGTCCTCGACACCCCGACGGCCCGCGCACTCGTCGCCGAGGCGCTCGACCGACCGCCGCTCGCCGGTACCGGGACGCTCACCGGGACATCGGCCGGCGCCGCCTTCCGGCGCAACAGCTGCTGCCTCTACTACCGGACCGGACCGCGGGCGGGTGTCTGCGGCGACTGCTGCTTCACCCGCCCGCCGGGCCGCCGCTGAACCCGAGCCGCCCCCGAGCCACCCCCGAGGCGGCCTACCGCTCCAGCGTCGCCGCCAGCAGGTTCGGGTCGGTCAGGGTGAAGAAGGCGGCACTCGGCACGTACACGGTGTCGCCGCCGATCCCGACCGACGTGGGGTTGGAGAGGCCGTCGGCCGCGTCGAGGACGGTGTGCCGGGTGCCGTCCGGACCGATGTACACGACCTCGTTGGAGGGGTTGAGCGCCGCGAGCAGGTCGTCGCCGGCGCCGACGAAGGCGAAGTCGTCGAGCCCGGGCAGGCCTCCGGCGTGGACCTCCACGGGGCCGGCGGCGCCGTCCGGGCCGACCGGGATGCGCAGCACGGACCCGGTGTCGGTGTTGCCGACCCACACGGCGCCCCGGTGCACCTTGAGACCGTTGGCTCCGAAGGCGCTGACGGGCTTGAGCGCGGCGTCGTCCGACCAGACCGCCGGGGCCCCGCCGTCCAGCGGGACGACCCGGACCAGGCCGAGCGCCGAGTCGGCGGAGTACAGCACGCCCGCGTGCTCGTCCAGCGCGAGGCCGTTGGGCAGGCTGTCCACGGGGAACGCGGCGATCCGCTCGGGCTCCTCACCGGGGCAGAGCCGCCAGACGCCGGTGAGGTCCTCGGTGCCGGTGGCATAGGTGAAGTACAGCGTGCCGTCGTGGGCGCGGGCCAGGCCGGAGACGACGGCCGCGCCGATCAGGGGGGTCGCCGGGTGCTCGGGCGCGGGCATGGTGGCCAGGACGGTGAGCCGGCCGTCGGGGGCGACCCGGCCGACCTGGCGGGCGTTGGAGAAGGTGAGGTCCACCGCGCCGTCGGGCTCCACGGCGATGTTCTCGGGCTGGAGGCCCTGGGCGAGGTCGAAGTGGGCGACGAACCGGGGGTCGGACAGCGGCGGGGCCACGGCCACGGCGGGAGTGACGGCGAGCAGCGCCAGCGCGAGGGCGGCGGCGGGCAGGCCGGACAGCAGGGCGGCGCGGGCCGGACGACGGAACGGTCGGGGCACGGCGGTACTCCTCGGGGGCGGCGGGAACGGCACAGGGCCAAGAGAGCACGCCGTGCCCGGCCGCCCCGGCGGCGGCGGGCCGCGCCGCCGCGAGGATCCCCCGGTCGGCCGCGCACCACGGGGCGGACCGAAGTCCGCCCCCGGTGGCCGAGGACTCACACACCGTCCCGCGCGGCGCTACCCCAACTGGAACACGCCGTACGAGAACCCGTCCGCCCGCAGTTCGCCGCCCGCGCCGACGCTCACGCCCTGCACGTCCAACGGCAGCGCCCGCCCGGACGCCCCGGAGCCGCCGACGCCGCCGCCGAACGCCACGTCCGCCGGGACGACCGCCGGCTCCCGCCGCGGGTTGACCACCACCAGGTAGCGCCCGGCCCGGGTGTATACCAGCGGGTACCCGGCGTGCCGCACCTCCACCGAGCCCCGCGCGCCCAGGCCCGGGTGCGCCCGGCGTAGCGCGATCAGCCGCCGCACGGTGTGCAGCAGCGAGGTCGGGTCGGCCCGCTGGGTGGCGACGTCCGGGCGGTGCGGGTCCGGGTCGACCGGCAGGTAGAGCCGCTCGGCGGGCGCCGTGGAGAAGCCCGCGTTCGAGCCGGGCGTCCACTGCATCGGCGTGCGCGAGCCGGCCCGGTTGTACGTCGGGCCGAGCACGCTGCCCTCGGTGTCGGGCAGGTCCGGGACGTAGCGCATGCCGATCTCGTCGCCGTAGTAGACCGCCGGCAGGGTCGGCCAGGTGAGCAGCAGGGCGAAGGCCGGGGCGAGCTGCTCGGCGGTGCGCGGTCCGGTGGCCAGCCGGGAGAAGTCGTGGTTGGCGGTCGGGACGGCGATGTGCCCGGCGCCCTCGGTCAGTTCGGCCGCCGCGCGCCAGGCGTCCAGGAACGGCTGCGGGGTGCCGCGCCCCTCGGCCTCGAAGTAGCACGGGCCCTGCTTCCAGAACTCCTGCACCGTCCCGGCGTTGTTGTTCCACAGCGAGCGCAGCGGCAGGCCGTCGTCCGGACCGCCGAACTGGAGGAGGAAGTCGGCGTGGAAGCCGGCCGCGACGGCGGCGCCCGGCTCGCCCCACTCGGCGAACAGCGCGGCCTGCGGGTGGTCGCGGTCCAGCCAGTCGCGCAGCTCGTTCCAGAGCTTGCCGGTCTCGACGAAGCCGGGGTCGTCCTTGACCAGCGAGTAGGCCATGTCGACCCGGAAGCCGGCCACGCCGAGGCCGAGCCAGTGGTCCATGATCGCGCGCAGCGCGGCGCGGTTGGCGCGCGGGCCCTCGGCGTCCACCGGCCGGCGCCAGGGCTCGTCCGGGTTCTCGCGCGCGAAGCCGAAGTTGAGCGCCGGCTGGCAGTCGAAGAAGTTCGGCCGGTACCAGCCGGGCCGGCTGCCCGGCGAGGCGACGAAGCCGTCCACCGGCCGCTCGGACCAGATGTAGCGGTGGTCGGACGGGTCCTGCGCCGAGGCCTGGAACCAGGGGTGCCGGTCGGAGGTGTGGCCGGCGACCAGGTCCAGCAGGACCCGGATGCCCCGGCGCCGCGCCGCGTCGACGAGGACGGCGAGGTCGTCGGCGGTGCCGTAGCGCGGGGCGGGGGTGAAGTAGTCGGTGACGTCGTACCCCGCGTCGCGGAACGGCGAGTCGAAGCACGGGTTCAGCCAGACCGTGTCCACGCCCAGCCAGGCGAGGTGGTCGAGGTGCTCGGTGATGCCCGCGAAGTCGCCGATGCCGTCGCCGTCGGAGTCGGCGAAGGTCTGGGGGTAGATCTGGTACAGCACGGCGTCGGTCAGCCACTCGGGGCCGGGGCGGGTCGAGGTCATGGGTGGGATCCTCCTGCCGGGTACCGGGGGGCTACCGATTCTCGTCGAATCCCGGCCGCCCCAACAGCCCGGCCCGGCCACTCCTGGGCCTCCGCGCGTTTCCCGGAAGCAGCCCCGGGGCGTGCCGCGCGCCGTCCCGAGCCCCTTCCACTCCCCCGCGCCCCCCTGCTCCCCCGGCGCGGCCCCCCGCGCGCCCGGCCGCCGACCCCGCCGAAGACCGGGACGGCCGCCGGGCACGCCCGCTAGCGGACCGCGCAGGCCTCCGTGAACGCCCGCGCCCGCCGGGTGATCTCGGCCCAGTCCCCGGCCGCGACCACCTCCGGCGCCACCACGTCCGTCCCGGCGCAGACCGCGAGCGCGCCGTGCGCCAGGAACTCCGCCGCGTTGCCCGCGTTGACGCCGCCGGAGGCGACCAGCGGGACGTCCGGGTAGGGGCCGCGCAGGTCCTTGAAGTAGCCGGGTCCGAAGGCCCGAGCGGGGAAGATCTTCACGGCGGCGGCGCCGAGGTCCACGGCCTGGGCCACCTCGGTCGCGGTGAGCGCGCCGAGCACCACCGGGACCCGGGCCGCGTGCGCGGCGTCCGCGACCTCGGGCCGCAGGCCGGGGGTGACCAGGAAGGACGCGCCGACGGCGAGCCCGCGCTCGGCCTGCTCGGCGGTGAGCACGGTGCCGACGCCGACGCGGTAGCCGGCCTGCGCCGCCTTGCGCAGATGGGTCGTCACATCCGGTGTGGTGAAGGTGAACTCGGTCCAGGTGATGCCGCCCTCCGCCAGCGCCGCGCAGAGCGCGGCGGCGTCCGGGATCCGCGGGGCGCGGACGACCGCGATCACCGGTTCGGCGGCGAGCGCGGCCCGCGCCGCCGCCACCATCGCCTCGGCGGACGCCTTCCGGTTCACCGGACCCGGGTTCACCGGACCCGGGTTCGCGGGGCTCGGGTTCGCGGGGCGCGGGTCGACGACATTCGGATTCGCAGGGTTGGGATTCACGCGGCTTTCATCCATTCACTCGGGTTCACGGAAGCGGGGACGCTCGACGCCATCGGACCGGGCCTCATACGGCCTCGGCCCCCCGCTCGGTGCGGCGCAGCGCCCGGCCGGGGCGCGCACCCGTGGCGCGGCCCCCTTCGACCACGGCGGTGCCGTTCACATAGACGTGCTCGATGCCGGCGGCGGGCTGCCTGGGCTGCTCGAAGGTGGCGGTGTCCTGGACGCGGTCGGGGTCGAACAGGACCAGGTCGGCGTGGTACCCGGCGGCGATCCGCCCGCGCCGGTGCAGGCGCAGCCGGCCGGCCGGCCGGCCGGTCATCCGGGCGACCGCCTCCTCCAGCATCAGCACGCCCAACTCCCGGACGTAGCGCGCCAGGTAGCGCGGGAAGGTGCCCCAGGCACGCGGGTGCGGCCGGGCGCCGACCAGCAGCCCGTCGCTGCCGACGGTGTGCGCGCGGTGGCGCATGATCGCCCGGACGTTCTCCTCGTGGCCGACGTGCTGGAGGATGGTGGTGGCCAACTCGTCACGGAGCAGCAGGTCGAGGAAGACCTCGGTGCCGCTGCGGCCCTGTTCGACGGCCAGTTCGGCGACGGTCCGGCCGACCGCGTCGGCGAGTTCGGGTGCGCCGACGCCGGAGAGCTGGATGGTGGCCCAGTCGGTGACCACCCCGTGGCAGCCGTCGCTGCCCTTCTCCTCCACCTCGTAGCGGATCCGCTCGCGCGCCGCCGGGTCACCGAGGCGGGCCAGGGTGGCCTGCGGGCCACCCTCCGTGGCCCAACCGGGCAGCAGGGCGGCCAGGGTGGTGGAGCCGGGCAGGTAGGGGTAGCTGTCCAGGGTGAGGTCCACGCCCTCGTCGAGCGCCCGGTCGACCAGGTCCAGCAGTTCGCCGGCCCGGCCCTGGTTGACGCCGAAGTTCATGGTGGCGTGGGTGAGGTGCAGCGGGCAGCCGGACCGCCGGGCGATCTCGACCATCTCCGCGTACCCCTCCAACGCGCCCGCGCCGTAGGAGCGTTGGTGCGGCGCATGGAAGCCGCCGTATCCGGCGACGACCCGGCAGAGCTCGACCAGCTCCTCGGTTCCGGCGTACATCCCGGGGGTGTACGTCAGGCCGCTGGACATGCCGACCGCGCCCTCGGCCAGGCCCTGCGCCAACAGCTCGCGCATCCGGTCGAGTTCGGCCTCGCTCGGGGCACGGTTCTCCCAGCCCATGGCGAGCATCCGCAGCGAGCCGTGCGGCACCAGGTAGCAGGCGTTGACGGCGGGGCCGGTGCGGTCCAGCCGGTCCAGGTAGCCGCCGACGGTCCGCCAGTCCCAGTCGAAGCCGTCCGGGTCGCCGTTCCAGCCGGCGATCTGGCGGCGCAGCGCGGGCAGCGTGGTGTCGTCGACCGGTGCGTAGGACAGGCCGTCCTGGCCGAGGACCTCGCAGGTCACGCCCTGGGTGACCTTGGCCTGGTGCTCGGGTTCGCGCAGCAGGGCGAGGTCGGAGTGGGCGTGCATGTCGATGAACCCGGGGGCGAGCACCAGCCCGTCCGCGTCCACCGTCCGGGCCGCGGCGCCCACGGCGGTCCCGGCGCCCGTGACCTCGACGATCACCCCGTCGGCGATCCGGACGTCCGCCCGGTACCGCCCGGCGCCCGTGCCGTCGACGACCGTGGCACCCCGGAACACCGTGCCCCGTACGGTCGCACGCCGCTCGCCGCTCCGTGCGTCGCTCATTCCCGCATCGCTCATCAGAAGAACGTCCTGACCAGCCCGGTGACCTTCGGCTCGGCCGCCGAGGCGTCGTCCAGCACCGGGATCAGCGCCCACTTGTCGAAGGCGGTGCACGGGTGCGAGATCCCGAGCCGCAGCACCGCGCCGACCGGGGCGAGGTCGCCCGCGTCGCGCAGGAAGGCGTGCTGGTCGTTGAGCGCGGTGATCCGCGCCGCCGTGCCGGTCAACTCCGCGCCGCCCCGCACCGACTGCGGCTCCGGCAGGCCCTCGTCGAACGGCAGGTCGCGCTTGCCGGCGTCCAGCAGCGCCAGCTGCGGCTCGGGCCGGGACACCACCCGGGCCCAGCCGTGCAGCGCGGAGCGCAGGGCGTCCCCGTCCT
Source organism: Kitasatospora sp. NPDC008115 (assembly GCF_042957205.1). Taxonomy (NCBI): domain Bacteria; kingdom Bacillati; phylum Actinomycetota; class Actinomycetes; order Kitasatosporales; family Streptomycetaceae; genus Kitasatospora; species Kitasatospora sp. NPDC008115. Next base: position 40,940 of record NZ_JBIBHU010000034.1, read on the forward strand.
GCCCGGCCCCCCGGGAGAGCGGTGAGATCCCCCGGTAGAAGCCGTCGTCGTGCGCGATGTACGCGCCCGAGCGCAGCACCACGAACGCCTCCGGCAGGGCGCCCAGCTCCTCGGCCACCAGGTCGAAGTAGGCGCTGCCGCCGGCCGTCACCACCGGCGCGGACCCGTCCGCGTACCGGCCGGCGAGCCGCCCGTGCAGCTCGGCCAGCGACCGCAGGTAGCCGCGTACGGCGGCGAGGCCGCCCTCGCTCGCGTCGTGCGCCAGCGCGCCCTCGTAGCCGCCGATGCCGGCCAGCCGCAGGGTCGGCGCGCTCCGCACGGCCTCGGCGATCGCGACCGCCGCGTCGACGGTGCGCGCGCCGGTGCGGCCGCCCGGGCCGCCGAGTTCGACCAGCACCTCGACCGGGCGCTCGGCACCGGCGGCACGCAGCGCCTCGTCCATCAGCCGGACGCTCTCGACCGAGTCCACCCAGGAGGCGAAGGCGAAGTCCGGGTCGGCGGCCAGCTCGCCCGCCAGCCAGCGCAGGCCCGCCGGGTCGAGCAGCGAGTTGGCCAGCAGCACCCGGCGCACGCCGAAGGCGCGGGCGACCCGCAGCTGCGGCAGGTTGGCGAGGGTGATGCCGTGGCTGCCGACGGCCAGCTGCGCCTGCCAGAGCGCGGGCGCCATGGTGGTCTTGCCGTGCGGGGCGAGTGCCACGCCGGCCTCGGCGCACCAGCGGGCCATGGTCCGCAGGTTGTGGTCGAGCGCTCCCGCGTCGAGGGTGAGCAGCGGGGTGCCGAGGTCGGCGAGGGCGGGACCGGTGTCCAGGTACCGGCGGACGGTCAGGCCCGCGGCCGCCGGTGGCAGCGCTTTGAACCGCCAGTCGAGCGTCTCCTCGGCCAGGGCCGCCACCTTGCCGGTGTCGAGCCCGGGGCCGGTGCCGCTGCTTGCGAAGGTCTGGTCCACCGTCTTCCTCCATCTGCCATGTTGCAACATACGCAATGAGGGTTGCATATGCTGGCAACACGGTTCTAGCATCGGCGCCGGACGAAGGTCAACGACAGCCACCCGCAGCACGCGGGTCAGGCAGGCTCGCCACAGCACCCCCCACCCCGGCCGGGCCGCAGCACTCCGAGGAGCCCAGCAGATGCCACGCCAGGACGCCGCCGCGAGCCCGGGCACCCCGCCGCCCGGCCATCCGACGGCCGCCCCGTCCGCGACCGCCCCGTCCGCGACCGGCCCGGCATCCGCCGTCGAGCCCTCCGGCCCCGCCCCGGAGCCGCAGGGCACCCCGCTCGCCGTCTGCGTCGGCGAGTCGATGGCCGTCCTCCTCCCGGACCGGCCCGGACCGCTGGAGTCCGTGGAGAACTTCAGTCTCTCGGTCGGCGGCGCCGAGTCCAACGTGGCCGGCGCCCTGAGCGCCCTGGGCGTGCCGAGCGCCTGGATCAGCCGGGTCGGCGACGACGGCTTCGGCCGCCGGCTGCTCGGCGAACTGACCGCCCGCGGGGTGGACGTCTCGGCGGTCGCCGTCGACCCGCACCGCCCGACCGGCCTCTACCTCAAGGAGGTCGGCGGCAGCACCGGCGAGCGCCACGACCTCGGCCCGGGCCGCAGCCGGCTGCACTACCACCGGCGCGGCTCGGCCGCCGCCGCCCTCTCCCCGGCCCTGCTGGCCGACCCGGCCGCCGCCCGGATGCTGGCCGGGGCCCGGCTGCTGCACCTGTCCGGCATCACCGCCGCACTCTCCGACGACTGCCTCGCCCTGCTCCGCGCCCTGCTCGCCGACCGCCGCCCCGGCCGGCTGGTCAGCTTCGACCTCAACTGGCGCCCCGCGCTCTGGCGCGAGCGCGACCCCTCGGTGCTGCCGCCGCTGCTGGACGCCGCCGACCTGCTGCTGCTCGGCGCCGACGAGGCCGAGACCGCCTTCGGCACCGGCGACCCGCTGGAACTGCGCCGGCGCTTCCCCTCCCCCGCCACCGTGGTGGTCAAGGACGCCGCCCGGCTGGTCACCGCGGTCGAGCGCGACGGCGCCACCGTCACCGAGCCGGCGCTGGCCGTCGAGGTGGTCGAGGCGACCGGCGCGGGGGACGCCTTCGCCGCCGGCTACCTGGCCGGCACCGTCCGCGGCCTGGACCAGCGGCGCCGCCTGCGGCTGGGCCACCTGAGCGCGGCCTGCGCGCTGACCGCCCACGGCGACCAGGCCGAGCTGCCGCCCGCCGAGGTGGTCGAGGCGCTGCTCGACGCCGCACCCGAGGACTGGGCGGCCACCCGGGTCTCCGCGGATGGCATCGTGTCTCCTGTCCTGCCCGCACCGACCGCCCCCGCGCACACCACGGCGACCGCCGCCCCCGAGGGCGGTGCCGCCGACCCTCGACCGGCCGCCGCCCCGGCCCTTGGAGCACCATGAGCCAGACCGTCACCCGCGCCCTGCGCATCCTCGCCGAGCTCGGCGAGGGCGAGCGTTCCCTGGACCAGCTGGCCGAGGTGCTCGGCGTGCACAAGACGACCGTGCTGCGACTGCTCCAGTCCCTCGAAGAGGAACGATTCGTCTACCGGGACGCCGGTTACCGCTACCACCTGGGCGCCGGGCTGTTCGCCCTCTCCGGCCTGGCCCTGGAGCAGCGCGGGATGCGCCGGATCGCCGCCCCGCACCTGGCCGAGCTGAACGCCGCCACCGGCCAGACCGTGCACCTGGCCGCGTACGAGGGCGGCGAGGTGGTCTACATCGACAAGTACGACTCCCGCCACCCGGTGCGGATGTACTCGCGGATCGGCCTGCGCGCCGCCCTGCACAGCGCCGCCGTCTCCAAGGTGCTGCTCGCCGACCTGCCCGCGCCGGAGCGGCGCCGGGTGGTGGCCGGGATCGACTTCGTCCCGCACACCCCCCGCACCCTGGCCACGCCCGAGGCGCTGCTCGCCGAACTGGAGAAGGTCGCCGTCCAGGGCTGGGCGCAGGACCACGCCGAGCACGAGGCGTTCATCAACTGCGTGGCCGCGCCGATCCGGGACGCCAGCGGCCGGGTGGTCGCCGCCGCCTCGATCTCCGTCCCGGACGTCGTCCTGCCCTACGAGCAGGTGCTGGAACTGCTGCCGGCGCTGCTCGCCACCACCCGGGCGATCTCCGCCGACTGCGGCCAGGTCCCCTACCACCCCTGACTCCTGAACCACCCCCGACCGCACCCCACCAAGGAAGCGAAACCCGCATGAGCGACAAGACCGAGATCCGCACCGACGGCGCCCCCGCCCCGGCCTGGATGTTCTCCCAGGGCGTCCGCAAGGGCCCGATCCTCCAGGTCTCCGGCCAGGGCCCGCAGGACCCGGCCACCGGCGAGTACCTGTACCACGGCGACGTGAAGGCGCAGACCCGGCGCACGCTGGAGAACGTCAAGGCGATCGTCGAGGCGGGCGGCGCCACCGTCGAGGACGTGGTGATGTTCCGCGTGTACCTCACCAAGCGCGCCGACTTCCCGCTGATGAACGAGGTCTACGCCGCGTTCATCGAGGAGAACATCAAGCCGGGCGGCGTGAAGCCCTGCCGCACCACGATCTTCGTCGAGCTGCCGCAGGAGCCGATGCTGGTGGAGATCGACGCCCAGGCCGTCATCGGCTGACCTCCGCCGACCCCCGTCAGCGGATTCGCAAGGGCCCGGACCTCACGTCCGGGCCCTTGCGCGTCCGCCCCGACGGCAACGCCTTGCCCTCCCCCTCACAACTGATTAGGTTAGGCTCACCTAACCAACAGGCAGGCAGCCCGCCGGAGGTCCCGAACCCATGAGCCCGCACCCCCACGACGCCGAGACCGCCACGGCCGCCGAGGCCGCCGCGACCCCCGAGCCGAGCGCCGCCGAGCGGATCGGCAGCCTGCTCACCGCCACCTCCTCGGTGGTCCTGCGCGCCGGCGGCGAGCAGCACGAACTCACCACCCCCGTCTCGGTGCACGGCTCCCGGCTGCGGCTGCGCGCCCCGCTCGACGCCCCGCTGACCGTCGCCGCCGCCCGCGAGCAGGACGGCCTGCCCGTCGTGCTCGACCTCACCGACATCGCCCCGGTGGCCGTCCGCGACCGGGTCCGCGGCCGGCTCACCCTGGCCGGCCGGCTCCACCTCGCCCACCTCGCCGACGACGGCCTCAGCGTCCACCTGCGCCTGGACGTCGCCCACGCGGTGCTCTCCACCCCGTACGGCACCACCGCGATCACCGGCGACGACCTCGCGGCCGCCGCTCCCGATCCGCTGGCCCGCTTCGAGGCCGGCCTGCTCACCCACCTGGCCGACGACCACCCGGACGCGCTCACCATGCTCACCCGGCTGCTCGACCCGGCGCTGCTCGTCGAGTTCCCCGCCGTCCGCCCGCTCGCCCTCGACCGCTACGGCCTGGTGCTCCGCCTGGACCACCCGCACGGCCACCGCGACGTCCGCCTGGTCTTCCTCGAACCGGCCCGCGACGCCGACGAGTTCGGCCACCGGGTGCACCAACTGCTGGCCGCCGCCGAGCAGACGCTGCCCGCCCGCCTGCCCCGCCTTCGCTGACGGCCCCGCCCCGAACGGGCTGACGATCCGTCACGCACCCGCCGGCGCCTCGCCGTCGGCGCGCTCCGCCGCGTCCTCCAGGACGATCCGCCCCATCCGGGCGTACCGCTGCGGCCGGCGGGCGCGCATCCACAGTGCCAGCGCGATCCCGCCCAGGAAGGTGCCGATCACCAGGTACGGGATCAGCCGGAACAGCAGGGTGCCGGCGGCCGCCCCGGCGGCGGCGTCCCGGTGGACCACCAGCAGCACCACCACCCCCGCCATCGCCACCCCGCCCGCCAGCGGCGCGACCAGCGTCCGGAACCAGTGCCCGGTCTCCGGATGCCGGCCCTGCACGTGGAACCAGCCGACCACCGCGAACGAGCAGAGCGTCTGCACGATCAGGATCGCCATCGTCCCGAGCAGCGCCAGCAGCGTGTAGAGGTGCGTGTAAGGGTCCATCCCGGCCACCAGGAACCCGGCCACCAGCGCCGCCCCGAGCACCGACTGGACCAGCGAGGCGATGTGCGGCGAGCCGTGCCGCGGATGGGTCCGCCCGAGCGCCGGGTGGATGAACCCCTCCCGCCCGATCGCGTACAGGTACCGCGCCGCGCACTGGTGGAAGGCCATCGCGCAGGCGAACGAACCGCTCACCACCAGCCACTGGAACACCGTGACCGCCCAGCCGCCGAAGTGCGCGCCGAGCGGATCGAAGAACAGGCTGTTTCCGTCCTTGCCGGGGACCAGTCCGTTGGCGACGTCCACCGCGTGCCGGGCCCCGTTGCCGGAGACGATCATCCAGGAGACGAAGACGTAGAACAGCCCGACCCCGATCACCGAGATCAGCGTCGCCCGCGGCACCACCCGCTTGGGATCACGGGACTCCTCGCCGTACATCGCGGTCGACTCGAAGCCGACCCAGGAGCAGAACGCGAAGAACAGCCCCAGCCCGGCGCCTCCGCCGGAGCCCACGCCGCGGAAGGCGTTCAGCGGATCGAGCGCCTCCCCGACCATCCCGTCCGGCCCGCCGCCGGTGAACAGCACGGCCAGCGAGACGGCGCCCAGCACGGTGACCTCCAGCACCAGCGCCACTCCGAGCACCCGCGCGGTCAGGTGCAGGTCGAACCAGGCCATCACCCCGATCACCAGCAGCCCCAGCGCCGCGTACCAGCCCCAGGGCAGCTCCACCCCCAACTGCGCCGCGACCAGCCCGCGCAGCGCGTAGGCGAAGAAGCCGACGACCGCCGCCTCGAAGACGATGTACGCCAGCACCGCCAGCAGCCCCGAGGCCATCCCGACGACCCGGCCCAGCCCGTGCGAGATGTAGCCGTAGAACGTCCCGGCGGCGGTGAGGTGACGGGCCATCGCCACATAGCCGACCGAGAAGACCGTGAGCACCAGGGTCGCGAAGACGTACGCGGCGGGCGCGCCCGCACCGTTGCCCTGGCCGACCACGATCGGGAGGTTGCCGGTCATCGCGGTGATCGGCGCCGCCGTGGCGACCGCCATGAACACCACGCCCGCCAGGCCGACCGAGTCCGCCTTCAGCCGGTCCACCCCCGCTCCCGGCGCGGCACCCGCTTCCGGGCCCGCCCCCGCTTCCGGCTCCGCGCCCGACCGCTGCCCCGTGTCCCCGCGCTGGACGGCCATCCGGCCTCCTTCACCCGCCGTGGCTGTGCCGCCCGCCGGACCGGCCGGGCGATGACTGCCCGACAGCATCCGCAATCGCCGCACCGGCCGCAAAGCGCGCCGACCCGGCGTCACCACCACCCGGTTGACGCCGTGTTCGACCGGGCCGCGCGCCGTTCGAGCGGCCCGCGCCCCGACCGGGCGGGCCGGTCACGACGACGGCCGGCCCGGCTCGCGAGGGAGGTCTCGCGAACCGGGCCGGCCGGACGGGCGTGTCCCGCGCCCGTCGATCCGCTTGAGGTGCGGCGATCACCCGGTCTAGCGGTCACCCGACATGACCATTCCGGGAGAGTCGTTTCGCCCCGCACCCAGCGGTGGCGGAGATGATCCGACCCGAGGGTCAGATCGCGACGCCGTGCGCCCGCAGGTAGGCGATCGGGTCGACGTCCGAGCCGTACTCCGAGCCGGTGCGGATCTCGAAGTGCAGGTGCGGGCCGGTCACGTTGCCGGTGGCGCCGGAGAGGCCGATCTGCTGGCCGGCGGTGACGGTCTGACCGATCTTCACACCGATCGAGGAGAGGTGCGCGTACTGGGCGTACTTGCCGTCGGCGAGCTTGATCTCGACCTCGTTGCCGTAGGCGCCGCCGTTGCCGGCCTTCACCACGGTGCCGGCCCCGACGGCGCGCAGCGGGGTGCCGGTGGGGGCGACGAAGTCAACGCCGGTGTGGTGGCCGGAGGACCACATCGAGCCGGCCACGCCGTAGGCGGTGCCGAGCTTCGGGTTGGCCAGCGGGGCGAAGAAGCCGGAGGTGGAGGCGACCGGGGCCGCGACCGGGGCGACGGCCGCCGGAGCGGCGGGCTTCGCGGCCGGAGCGGCCGGCTTGGTGGCGGGCGCGGCCGGCTTGGTGGCCGGAGCGGCGGGCTTGGTGGCCGGAGCGGCCGGCTTGGCGGCCTGGGCGGCGGGCTTGGTGGCCGGAGCAGCCGGCTTGGCGGCCTGGGCGGCGGGCGCGGCCGACTTGGCGGCCGGGGCAGCCGGGGCGGCCGGAGCGGCCTTGGTCCCGAGCGCGAGCTTCTGGCCCGGGAAGATCAGGTTCGGGTTGGCGCCGACGACCGAGCGGTTGTGCTCGTACAGCGCCTGCCAGCCGCCGTTGACGTTCTTGGCGGCGGCGATCTTCGACAGGGTGTCCCCGCCGACGACCTTGTAGCTCTCCTCGACCGGGGCGGCGGCCGGAGCGGCGGCCTGGGCGGCGGGAGCGGTCTGCGCGGCCGGGGCGGCGGGCTTGGCGGCCGGGACCTCGTGCGCCTGGGCGCTGACGGTGGTCACCAGCGGAAGGGCGAAGGCGGCGCCGGTGACGGCGGTGGCGATGCCGATGCGGGCGGCGCGGGGCAGGGCGATACGACGAGCCTGTGCGGGCATGGAAGATGTCCTCTCCGACGCCTGCGAGGTGAGCTGTCGGGTTCGGGCTGGAGTTGCCCGGCCGCGTAAAGGCGGCTTCACCCCAAGCCGGACCTCGGAATTCGGGTCCGGCGACTTACCTGTGGGTCCCCCGCTCCTGCCGTACAGAGTTCGTTGCGTACCACCGGGCAGCGGCAGGACTAGGCGTTCCACCCGGTGGCCACCCGGGCTGACGCCGGGCGGTCGCTGAACTAAAACTCATCCGTTCGGGTGAAGCAATGTCGATCTCCGCGACCCGGGACCAAAGTCCGCAGCACGGTGACGCTCCGCAGAAAAGGCATGCACAGTACGCACACAATCCATTTACGCCGCGCACGTGATCCACGACCCTGCGCACATTCCGGAACCAGTACGCACACGATCACTCACGGAGCGGACATTCCGCGACACACCCCCGGTGACCCTTGTCACGTCCGCCCTGCGGGGCGGACCATGGGCCGTGGCCACCTCCGAGGCCGGCACCCTGCGGTTGGGCACCGCGCAGGGTCGCCGGGTACTTCTGGCGACGGTGCTCGGCTCCAGCATGGTGATGCTCGACGGAACCGTCGTGAATGTCGCGCTGCCCCGGATCGGCGCCGACCTCGACGCCCAAATCGACGCCCTGCAATGGACGCTCAACGCCTATCTGCTCACCCTGGCGGGCCTGATCCTGCTCGGCGGCGCCCTCGGCGACCGGTACGGCCGACGCCGGGTCTTCCTGCTCGGCGTGGTCTGGTTCGCCGCCGCCTCCGCGGCCTGCGCCGCGGCGCCGACCATCGAGGTGCTGAACCTGGCGCGCGCCGTGCAGGGCGTCGGCGGCGCGCTGCTCACCCCGGGCTCGCTGGCGATGCTCCAGGCGGTCTTCCACCCCGAGGACCGCTCGGCGGCGGTCGGCCTCTGGTCCGGGCTCGGCGGGGTGTCGGCGGCGGTCGGCCCGTTCCTCGGCGGCTGGCTGGTGGACGGCCCCGGCTGGCGCTGGATCTTCCTGCTGAACCTGCCGCTGGCTGCCCTGGTGGTGGCGGTGTCCGCCCGGCACGTGCCGGAGAGCCGGGACGAGTCCGCGACCGGCCGCTTCGACGTGCTCGGCGCGGTGCTGGCCGCCCTGGCGCTGGGCACCGTCACCTATGCGCTGACCGCCGCCGGCACGGGCCTGTCCGCCGCGGTCTGGGGCACCGGCGCGGCGGGCCTGCTGCTCGGCGCCGCCTTCGTCGCGGTCGAGCGCCGCGCCCCGGAGCCGATGCTGCCGCTCGGCCTGTTCGCGTCCCGGCTGTTCACCGCCGTGAACCTGGTCACCCTCGCCGTCTACGCGGCGTTCAGCGGCGTCTTCTTCCTCCTGGTCCTCCAACTGCAGATCGTCTCCGGGTTCTCCCCGCTGGCCTCCGGGCTGGCCCTGGTGCCGATCACCGTGATCATGCTGGCGCTGTCCGCCCGGGCCGGCCGGCTGGGCAAGCGGATCGGCCCCCGGCTGCCGCTCACCGTGGGCCCGCTGCTCTGCGCGGCCGGGGTGCTGCTGATGCTGCGGATCGGCCCCGACGCCTCGTACTGGACGGACGTGCTGCCGGCCGCCGCGGTGATGGGCAGCGGCATGGTGCTGCTGGTCGCACCGCTGACGGCCACCGTGCTGGCGGCGGTGGACGTGCGGCACGCGGGCATCGCCAGCGGGGTCAACAACGCCGCGGCCCGGGCGGCCGGCCTGCTGGCGGTCGCCGCGCTGCCCGCGCTGGCCGGCCTCAGCGGCGACGACTACCAGGTGCCGGACGCGGTCGACTCCGCCTTCCGCGTCGCGATGCTGATCTGCGCCGGACTGCTCGTGGCCGGCGGGCTGATCGCGCTGGCCACCGTGCACGGCAACGTACTGGCCCCGGAGGACGAGCACCCGGTCGCCGAACCGGACTGCCGTTACGCCTGTGCCACCAACGCCCCGCCCCTCGACCCCGGCCACCCGGCCGCGACCTCGGCCGAACACGGCGAGGGCCCCGCCGCGTGAACCCGCGACGAGGCCCTGCCGAACACCCGACGAACCGTCAGAGGATGTCGCCCGGCGCGTACTTGGCGGCCTCCGGGTACGCGGCCGCGACGGCCTCGACCTGGCGGACGACCTCGGCGACCTGCGCGCCGGCCGCGCCCGTGAAGGACAGCTTGTCGGCCAGCAGCGCGTCCAGCGCGGCCCGGTCCAGCGGGATCCGCCCGTCGTTCGCCAGCCGGTCCAGCAGCTCGTTCTCCCGGGCACCGGCCCGCATCGCGAGCGCGGAGGCGACGGCGTGCTCCTTGATGACCTCGTGCCCGGTCTCCCGGCCGACGCCCGCGCGCACCGCGCCCATCAGCACCTTGGTGGTGGCCAGGAACGGCAGGTAGCGGTCCAGCTCGGCCTCGACCACGGCCGGGAAGGCGCCGAACTCGTCGAGGACGGTCAGGAAGGTCTCCAGCAGGCCGTCGAAGGCGAAGAAGGCGTCCGGCAGCGCGACCCGGCGGACCACCGAGCAGGAGACGTCGCCCTCGTTCCACTGGTCACCGGCCAGCTCGCCGGTCATCGACGCGTAGCCGCGCAGGATGACGGCCAGGCCGTTCACGCGCTCGCAGGAGCGGGTGTTCATCTTGTGCGGCATCGCCGAGGAGCCGACCTGGCCCTCCTTGAAGCCCTCGGTCACCAGCTCGTGGCCGGCCATCAGGCGGATGGTCTTGGCCAGGCTGGACGGCGCGGCGGCCAGCTGGACGAGGGCGGTCAGCACCTCGAAGTCCAGCGAGCGCGGGTAGACCTGGCCGACGCTGATGAGCACGTTCTCGAAGCCGAGGTGCGCGGCGACCCGGCGCTCCAGCTCGGCCAGCTTGTCGGTGTCGCCGCCGAGCAGGTCCAGCATGTCCTGCGCGGTGCCGACCGGGCCCTTGATCCCGCGCAGCGGGTAGCGGGCGATCAGCTCCTCCAGGCGGCGGAAGGCGACCAGCAGCTCGTCGGTGATCGACGCGAAGCGCTTGCCCAGGGTGGTGGCCTGCGCGGCCACGTTGTGCGAGCGGCCGGCCATGACCAGCTCGGCGTGCTCGGCGGAGAGCCGGCCCAGGCGGACCAGCACGGCGACGACGCGGTCACGGACGTGCTCCAGCGACTGCCGGATCTGCAGCTGCTCGACGTTCTCGGTCAGATCCCGGGAGGTCATGCCCTTGTGGATCTGCTCGTGGCCGGCGAGGTCGCTGAACTCCTCGATGCGGGCCTTGACGTCGTGCCGGGTGACCCGCTCGCGGGCGGCGATGGAGCCGAGGTCGACCTGGTCGATCACCCGCTCGTAGTCGGCGACGGCGGTGGCGGGCACCTCGACGCCGAGGTCCTGCTGGGCCTTCAGGACGGCGAGCCAGAGGTGGCGCTCGAGGACCACCTTGTGCTCGGGGGACCAGAGCTGGGCCAGGGTCGCCGAGGCGTACCGGGAGGCCAGGACATTGGGGATCTGGGGCTTCGCGCTCACGCTTCGCAAGCCTAACAGCCGAGGTCAGCCGGAACGGCCCGGGCTCGGGTAGGCTGGGACACTTGAGCACCCTTCACCAAGCATCCCACAAACTCCTCACCGCAAGGATACCACGTCCATGAACGGATCTCCAGCGGTTCCCACCCGTCCGGCCGAAACGGACGACCCCCTCGCCGAGGCGATGCGCGCCGAACAGGCCTGCCTGACGGGCCTCTACGGCCATCTGGACACCGCTCGCGAGCGCGCCCGCCGGGCCCTGGCGGCGGCCGGCCGCGAGGCCGGCCCCGGCGGCACCCACCAGGCCCGGTTGGAGCGCGAACTGCGCGCCGCCGAGGCCGCCCGCCGCGCCGCCCGGCTGGACGCCGTCGAGCACGGCCTCTGCTTCGGCCGCCTCGACCACCGCGACGGCACGGTCCGCCACATCGGACGGGCCGGCCTGACCGACGAAGCGGCCGGGACCTACGAGCCGGTGCTGGTCGACTGGCGCGCCCCCGCCGCCCGCCCCTTCTACACCGCCACCCCGGCCGCTCCGGGCGGCCTGGTCCGCCGCCGCCACCTGCACACCCGCGGCCGCACCCTCACCGGGCTGGACGACGAGGCGCTCGACCTGGCCGGCCTCGACGAGCCGAGCCGGCGCGCCCTGGTCGGCGAGGCCGCGCTGCTGGCCTCCCTCGACCGCGCGCGCACCGGCCGGATGGCCTCGGTGGTCGCCACCATCCAGGCCGAGCAGGACCGGGTGATCCGCGCCCCGCTGCCCGGCGCCCTGGTCGTCCAGGGCGGCCCCGGCACCGGCAAGACCGTCACCGCCCTGCACCGCGCCGCCTATCTGCTGTACACGCACCGTGCGGTGCTGGAGCGGCGCGGCGTCCTGGTGGTCGGGCCCAACCCGGCGTTCCTGCGCTACATCGAGCAGGTGCTGCCCGCGCTCGGCGAGACCGAGGTGGTGCTGAGCACCGTCGGCGAGCTGTTCCCCGGGGTGCGGGCGACCGCCGAGGACCGGCCGGCCGCCGCCGTGGTCAAGGGCGGGCCGTGGATGGCGGACGCCGTCCGGCGCGCCGTCGAGGCCCACCAACTGCTGCCCGCGGACGGACTGCTGCTCGGCGAGCACCTGTGCCTGCCCCATCGGGCCTGCGCCGGGGCCCGGGAGGCCGCGCGCGGCCTGCGCCTGCCGCACAACCGGGCCCGCGGGTTCTTCCTGCGCACCCTGCTCGACGCCCTCGCGGTGGAGCAGGCGCTCTCACTCGGCCGCCCGTACGACGAGGAGGAGGCCCGGCACGCCCCCGGCGAACTCTGGGAGCAGCCGGCGGTCCGCGCCGCGCTCGACGCTCTCTGGCCGGTCCTGACGCCGCAGCGGCTGATCGACCGGCTGCTCTCCGACCCCGCCCTGCTGGCCGCCGCCGCCCCGGGGCTCTCCCCCGCCGAGCACGCCGCCGTCCTGCGCCCGCCCGGCTCGCCGTGGACCACGGGGGACGTCCCGCTGCTCGACGAGGCGGCGGAACTCCTCGGCGAGGACGGCGCCGCGCTCCGCTCCCGCGCCCGCGCCGCCGAGCGCGCGCTGGACGAGGAACTGGCCTACGCCGAGGGCGTGCTCACCGTCACCGGCCAGCGGGAGGACGCCACCCTGGACGCCGCGCTGCTCGCCGGGCGTTTCCGCGACAGCGGCCCGGAGCGCACCACCGCCGAACGCGCCGCCGCCGACCGCACCTGGGCGTACGGGCACGTCGTGGTCGACGAGGCGCAGGAGCTGTCCGCGATGGCCTGGCGCACGGTGCTGCGCCGGGTGCCGACCCGCTCGCTCACCATCGTCGGCGACCTCGCCCAGACCGCCTCACCGGCCGGGACCAGGTCGTCCTGGGCCGAGCTGCTGAACCGCGAGCTGCCGGGCCGCTGGCGCGAGGAGCGGCTCACCGTCAACTACCGCACGCCCGCCGCGATCATGGCACCGGCGGCGGCGGTGCTGCGCGCCCACGCCCCCGGCCAGGAGCCGCCCGAGGCGGTCCGGGAGACCGCCGAACGCCCGCGCGTCGTCCCGGTCCCGGACGGCGGCTACGCCGCGGCACTGGTCGCGCTGCCCGCCGGTCCCGGCACCCTCGGGGTGATCGCCCCCGACGCCGGCGCCGCCGAACTGGGGGCGCTGACCGTCCGCGCGGCCAAGGGCCTGGAGTTCGACGCGGTCGTGGTGGTCGACCCGGCCGCCCTGCTCGCCCAGGGCCCGGCGGACCTCTACGTCGCCCTCACCCGCGCGACGCAGCGCCTCACCCTGCTCCACCACACCCCGCTGCCGCCCGCCCTCACCATCAACAACTAGGGCGTGCGCCCGCTGAGCACCGGGAGGACCTGGAGGCAGATCGAGTGCAGCGCCGCACGCTGCTCGCCGTCGAGGCTCTCGAAGGCCTGGTGGGTGCGGGCCATCTCGCCGCGGATCAGCGCCAGGATCTCCCGGCCCTGCTCGGTGATGACCACGATCTTGACCCGCCGGTCGCCCGCCGAGGCCTCCCGGCGGGCCAGGCCCAGCGACTCCAGCCGGTCGACGATCCCGGTCACGTTGGAGGCGTCACAGCCCAGCCGCCCGGCCAGCGCGCGCATCGGCACCGGTTCCTGGACGGCACCGAGCGCCTTGGCCTGCGAGGAGGAGAGACCGTGCCGGGCCGCGGCGGCCGCGAAGTCCTGGAAGTACGCACCGCCGACTGCGGCCAGCGCCTCCATCAGCTCGGCGTTGGTCGGTACGGTCGTGCTCGTCGTCGAACCCATGGGCTCAGCGTACGACCAACTGCTTCAGTAACTCAAGATTTGATCACGGCAAAGGTCCGCCGCCGAACCGCCGCCCGGATCACCGTCCGAACCGTCGGCGTCCGGGAAACACTCCTGCTCAGAGCACCAGCTGGTCGAACAGCCGGCGCAGCTCCGTCTCCGGGTCGGCGGTCAGCCCGGTGTGCACCGGGCCCGGCTGCACCACCGCGCTGCGCGGCGCGGTGAGCCAGCGGAACCGCTGCCCCGGGCTGTCCGCCGCGGCCGGACCGGCCTGCGGCCCGCCCGCGCAGACCGCCTCGATCCCGTGCAGCGCCCGCCGCACCGCGGAGACGTCCGCGACCGGGTCCAGCGCCAGCAGCCGCGCCTGGTCCAGGTGGGTCCGCGCGGCCAGGTGGGAGCCGTGCCGGCAGTAGAGCAGCACGCCCACGTTGACGCACTCGCCGCGCTCCACCCGGGGCACCGCCCGGATCACCGCGTACTCGTACTCGTGCAGCTCGGCCCGGATCGGCAGCGCCGAGCGCGCCGCCTCGCCCGCCCGGAGCTCGGACGGCCCGGTGTCCGCCGACCAGGACAGCCGGGACCCGGTCCGGCGGGGCCCGGACAGGTGGGACTCGGAGAGGCCGAACTCCTCGAAACCGGACCCGGTCATGCGGACACCTCCGGCAGCCAGTCGCGCGGACCGGCCAGTCGCGCGGTCAACCGGTCGCGGTACGCCTCGCGCACCGCCCCGGGCGAGTCGAACCCGGGCTCGTCCGTCAGCCAGACGTCCGGGATCCGCTCCACCGCCTCCCCGATCGCCGCCTCGGCCAGCGGCGCGAGCGCCTTGTCGGCCGCGAGCAGGTCCGGCTCCGCGCCCAGCAGCGCGTGGTCGGAGGCGTCGTACGGACGCCGGGCCCAGCCGGCCGAACCCGCCCAGTGGTGGTGGAAGATCAGGCTCGCGCCGTGGTCGATCAGCCGCAGGCCGCCGGTGGCGACCAGCAGGTTGGGGTTGCGCCAGGAACGGTCGACGTTGCCGATCAGCGCGTCGAACCAGAGCACCTGCCCGGCCAGCCCGGCGTCCACGTCGAAGCAGACCGGGTCGAAGTTGAGCGCGCCGCTGACGAAGGCCATGCCCAGGTTGAGGCCGCCGCTGGCCCGCATCTGGTCCTGGATCTGCGGGTCCGGCTCGCTGCGGGCCAGCACCGGGTCCAGGTCGACGGTCACCAGCTCGGGCACCGGCAGGCCGAGCCGCCGGCCCAGCTCACCGGCCAGCACCTCGGCGATCAGCGCCTTGCGGCCCTGGGCCGCGCCGACCCACTTCAGCGCGTACAGCCGCCGGTCGTCGGCCTCGACCAGGCCCGGCATCGAGCCGCCTTCTCGCAGTGGCGTCACATAACGGACCGCCGTCACCTCGGGGAGCACGCCGGACAGCCTATCGGGCATATGCACGGGGCGGGTGTCACCCGGCACGCTCGCCCGCCCGGGTCGTCCCGGTGGCAGCCCCGGCTGCTCCGTGCGAGTGTGGCGGACAGTAATCAGGGCACCCGACGGCACTGTGAGGGACGCACGATGGAACGAGCCCGGATCCTGATCGTCGGCGGCGGCTTCGCCGGACTGGAGTGCGCACGCCGCCTGGAGCGCAGGCTCTCCCCCGCGGAGGCGGAGATCTCCCTGGTCACCCCGTTCAGTTACCAGCTCTACCTGCCGCTGCTGCCGCACGTGGCCGCCGGGGTGCTCACGCCCCAGTCGGTGGCCGTGTCACTGCGCCGCTCGCTGCGCCGCACCCACATCGTCCCCGGCGGCGCGATCGGCGTGGACCCGGCCTCCAAGGTCTGCGTGGTCCGCAAGATCACCGACGAGGTGGTCGCGCAGAAGTACGACTACCTGGTGCTGGCCCCCGGCAGCGTCACCCGCACCTTCGACATCCCCGGCCTGACCGACTACGCGCGCGGGATGAAGACCCTCGCCGAGGCGGCCTACGTCCGTGACCACGTGATCGCCCAGCTCGACCTCGCCTCGGCCTCCCCGGACCAGAAGGAGCGCGAGTCCCGGCTGCAGTTCGTGGTGGTCGGCGGCGGCTACGCGGGCACCGAGACCGCCGCCTGCCTCCAGCGGCTCACCACGGCCGCCGCCCACCGCTACCCGCGGCTGGACGCCCGGCAGATCAAGTGGCACCTCATCGACATCGCGCCGAAGCTGATGCCCGAACTGGGCGACGCCCTCGGCACCGCCGCCCTGGAGGTGCTCCGCGAGCGCGGCATCGAGGTGTCGCTGGGCGTCTCGGTGGCCGAGGTCGGCGCCGAGTCGGTCAAGTTCACCGACGGCCGGGTGCTCCCCTGCCGGACGCTGATCTGGACGGCCGGCGTCGCGGCGAGCCCGCTGATCGCCACCCTGGACGCCGAGACGGTGCGCGGGCGCATCGCGGTGACGGCGGAGATGCGGGTGCCGCAGTACGAGGGCGTCTTCGCGCTCGGTGACGCCGCCGCCGTCCCGGACCTCGCCAAGGGCGACGGCGCGGTCTGCCCGCCGACCGCCCAGCACTCGGCCCGCCAGGGCCGGGCGGTGGCCAGGAACGTGATCGCCGCGCTGCGCAACCAGCCGCTGGAGCCGTACTACCACAAGGACCTCGGCCTGGTCGTGGACCTCGGCGGCAAGGACGCCGTCTCCAAGCCGGTCGGGGTGGAACTGCGCGGTGTGCCCGCCCAGTTGGTGGCCCGCGGCTACCACCTGATGGCGATGCGCACCAACGCCGCCAAGTTCCGGGTCGGCGCCAACTGGCTGCTCAACGCGACCGCCGGCGACGACTTCGTGCGCACCGGCTTCCTCGCCCGCCAGCCCGCCCGGCTGCGCGACTTCGAGTACACGGACGCCTATCTGACCAAGGACCAGGTCAGGGAGCACGCCCAGGCACTGCTGGCGAAGGGCTGACCGGCCCGGCCGCTCCTCCCGGGCACGCCCGGGAGGAGCTCAGACCAGCCGCGACGCCGCGCCGTCCGCCCCCCGCCCCGCGAACCCCTCCACCCCGCCGAGCACCGCCGCCAGGTCCCCGGCCAACCGGTGGGCGTCCGCCGGGTCGAGCCGCGCCACGGTGATCCGCAGCCCGGGCGGCGACTGCAGCCGGTAGCGCGCCCCGGGCGCCGCGACCCAGCCGCGCTGGACCAGCGCGGCGAGCGCGACGGCCTCGTCCGGCACCGGCACCCAGACGTTCAGCCCGCTCGCCCCGTACGCCGCGGTCCCCCGCTCGGCCAGCGCGCCGATCAGCGCCTCCCGGCGCGCCCGGTAGGCGGCGGCCACCCGTCCGACCGGCGCCGCGTCGGCGCGCCACAGCTCGGCCACCGTGTGCTGGAGCAGGTGGCTGACCCAGCCGGCCCCCAGCCGCTGGCGTCCCAGCACCCGGCCGATGGTGTCCGCGTCCCCGACCGCGACCGACAGCCGCAGGTCCGGCCCGTACGCCTTGGCCGCCGAGCGGACCACCGCCCAGTGCGCCGACCCGGCGCCGGCCAGCGGGTGGTAGGGCAGGTCGACGATGCCGTGGCCGTGGTCGTCCTCGATCAGCAGCACGTCCGGGTGGGCGGCCAGCACCGCGCGCAGTTCGGCGGCCCGCCCGGCGGTGAGCGCGGCGCCGGTCGGGTTCTGCGCCCGGCTGGTGACGACCACCGCCCGCGCGCCGGCGTCCAGCGCCTCGGCGAGCGAGCCGGGCAGCGGGCCCGCGTCGTCGAGCCGGACCGGCACGGTGCGCAGCCCGAGCGCCGGCAGCAGGTCGAGCAGGCTGCCCCAGCCCGGGTCCTCGACCGCGACCGCGTCGCCGGGGCGCAGCCGGGTGACCAGGATCCGCTCGATGGTGTCCAGCGAGCCCGAGGCGACGGCGACCGGCCCGGACGGCAGGCCGTCGGCGGCGAAGCCCTCGCCGGCCAGCGCGAGCAGCCCGGGGTCGGCGGCCGGGTCGCCGTAGCGGACCGGGGCCCGGCGGGCGGCCTCGGCGGCGGCGGCCAGGGCCGCGGTGAGGTCGGGCAGAAGCGCCGGGTCGGGGTTGCCGTCGGCGAGGTCGCGGGCGTGCGGGGGGACCGGCAGGCGGATCTGGTCGCGCGGGGTGTGGGCGGGGCGCGGACGGATCCGGCTGCCCTTGCGTCCGGCGGTCTCGATCACGCCGCGGTCGCGGAGCAGCCGGTAGGCGGCGGCCACCGTGTTGGGGTTGACGCCGAGTTCGGCGGCGAGGTCGCGCAGCGGCGGCAGCGGCGTCCCGGGGGCGAGCCGGCCGCTGCTGACGCCCTGTTCGACCTCGGCCGCGATCTCGCTGGCACGCCGACCGGTGATCCGATAGTCTCCTAGCACAAAGAATATTATGCACTAGTACATAGAGGTTGTCATGTCGACCACTCCGGACGGCGGCACGTCCTACCCCCGCACCCCGCGCACCACCCCCACCCGCTACAAGGACCGCGCCACCTGGGAGCGCGAGGCGATCCACGCGATCCTGGACGCCACCTACCTCTGCCACCTCGGCTTCGTCGCCGACGGGGCGCCGGTCGTGCTGCCCACCATCCACGCCAGGGTCGGCGACCGCCTCTACGTGCACGGCTCCACCGGCAGCCGGCCGCTGCGCGGGGCCAGGGGCGGGCAGGGCCTGCCGGTCTGCGTCACCGTCACCCTGGTCGACGCCCTGGTGCTGACCAAGTCGGCGTTCAACCACTCGGTCAACTTCCGCTCGGTGGTCGCCCACGGCACCGCGTACCAGGTCACCGACCCCGAGGAGCTGACGGTCGCGCTGGACGCGCTGGTCGACCAGGTGGTCCCCGGCCGCTCCGCCGAGGTCCGCCCGGCCAACGCCAAGGAGCTCGCCGCCACCGCCGTGATCCGCCTCGACCTCGACGAGGTCTCCGCCAAGACCCGGGCGGACCTCGCCGACGACGACGCCGAGGACCTCGCCCTGCCGTACTGGGCCGGCCTCGTGCCGGTCACCAGCGGCTACGGCGCGCCCGTGCCGGACGCCTCCACCACCGTGCCGCTGCCCGCGAACCTCGCCGCCCTCACCGCCCTCGACTCCCGCACCGCCCCGCGCGACGCCTGACCGGAGGACCCCGATGCTGATCCGCTCCTGGGACCGCGGCGACGAGGCCGAATGGCGCGCCTGGCTCGCCGAGGGCCGCGACTTCGGGCTGCTCGCCGCCAACGGCGGGCCGGGCCAGGGCCCGGTGCTCGTCCCCACCCACTTCCTGCTGGACGCCGGCCGCGGCGAGATCCTGCTCCACCTGGCCGCCCCCAACCCGCTGCTCGCGGCCGTCCGGGCGGACCCCGAGGTCACGCTCGCGGTCACCGACGACTACGCCTACGCCCCCGGCCACTGGCGCGGCGAACCCGGCACCCCGACCAGCTACTACGCCTCCGTGCACTTCCACGCCACCGCCACCCTGGTCGAGGACCCGGCCGGCAAGGCGGAGATCCTCAACCGCCAGCTCGGCCACTTCCAGCCGGAGACCCCCGGGCTCCGGGTGGCCCCCGGCGAGGGGCCGCTCGGCCGGCTGCTCCCCGGCCTGACCGGGCTGCGGCTGACGGTCCGCGAGGTGCGCGCCAAGTTCAAGTACGACGACAAGAAGCCGGCCGCCGAGCAGTACGCGCTGGCCGACCGCCTCGCCGACCGCGCCCGCCCGCTGGACGCCGGAGCCCGTACCCAACTACTCCGCCGCAACAGCCGCAGGGCCGACCGCGCCGCCGCCCGCACGGCGACCTGACGCGCCGTCACCCGTTCGGCCCAGCCGCCGCGACGCACACCCCCCGGCGCTGATCGAATGTGAGACGAACCCTGCCCTCCCGGCCGTGCGGGCAGGACCGTCGACCCCGGGGAGCGCGCGTGTCCGGTACCCACACCCATCCGGCGTCCGGCGAGGCACACCTCGGGCACGTGGTGTTCATCTCGGCCGCCGCCGCGATGGGCGGCTTCCTGTTCGGCTACGACAGCGCGGTGATCAACGGCGCGGTGACCGGCATCCAGAAGCACTTCGGGGTGGGCAACGGCACGACCGCGTTCGTGGTGGCCATCGCACTGCTCGGCTCGGCCGCCGGGGCGGTGGTGGCCGGCCGGCTGGCCGACCACCTGGGCCGGGTCCGCACCATGCTGCTGGCCTCGTTCCTCTTCGCGGTCAGCGGCGTCGGCTCGATGTTCCCGCCGAACATCGAACTGCTGGCCACCTGGCGGGTGGTCGGCGGCGTGGCGATCGGCATCGCCTCGGTGATCGCCCCGACCTACATCGCCGAGGTCGCCCCGACCGCCTACCGGGGGCGGCTGGCGTCCTTCCAGCAGATGGCCATCGTGCTCGGCATCACCGTCTCCCAGCTCGCCAACTGGGCGCTCAACCAGGCCGCCGGCGGCGAGTCCACCGGCCACCTCGGCGGTGTCCAGGCCTGGCAGTGGATGCTCGGCGTGGAGGCGATCCCGGCCCTGGTCTACGGGCTGATGGCGCTGGCCATCCCGGAGTCCCCGCGCTACTTGATCGCCGACCACCGCGAGGCGCAGGCCCGCCGGGTGCTGGTGGAGGTCGAGGGCGAGGACATCGACCTGGACGCACGGGTGGCCGAGATCCGCTCGGTGCTGGAGTCCGCCCGCAAGCCGCGGCTGAAGGACCTGACGGGCGGCCGGTTCGGCCTGCTGCCCATCGTCTGGGTCGGCATCGGCGCCTCGGTGTTCCAGCAGTTCGTCGGCATCAACGTGATCTTCTACTACTCCTCCTTCCTGTGGCAGTCGGTCGGCATCAACGAGTCCAACTCGCTGCTGATCAGCCTCTCCACCTCGATCATCAACGTGATCGGCACGGTGATCGCGATGGCGCTGGTCGACCGGATCGGCCGCAAGCCGCTCGCGCTGGCCGGCTCGGCCGGCATGGCCGCCGCGCTCGGCACCGCCGCCTGGGCGTTCTCCTACCGGGAGGGCACCGGCGACGCCGCCACCCTGGACAACACCCACGCCACGGTCGCGCTGATCGCCGCGCACGTCTTCGTGCTCTGCTTCGCCTTCTCCTGGGGCGTGGTGGTCTGGGTGCTGCTCGGCGAGATGTTCCCGAACCGGATCCGCGCGCTGGCCCTGTCCGTCGCCGCCTCCGCCCAGTGGATCGCCAACTGGGCGATCACCGTCAGCTTCCCCGACCTCGCCGACTGGAACCTGTCGGCCACCTACGTCATCTACGCGGCGTTCGCGCTGCTCTCCATCCCCTTCGTGGCCTTCTGCATCAAGGAGACCAAGGGCCGCGCCCTGGAGGAGATGGGCTGACCCCCGTCCGACCCCACCGGGCGCCCACCTGACCCCCGCCCCACCCCCGCCCGACCCCACCGGACCCGCCGGCCACCGACCCGCCGCCGCGCCCGGCGGCCCGTCCCCCGAGAGGAAGCCATGCCTGACCAGGGCGGCTCCCGGCAGAACGTCACCTTCCCGAGCAACGGCCGCGAGGCCCACGGCTACCTCGCCCGCCCGCCGCAGGGCGTCGGCCCCGGCCTGGTGGTGGTCCAGGAGTGGTGGGGCCTGACCCCGTACCTGGCCGGCGTGGCCGACCGGTTCGCCGCCGAGGGCTTCACCGTCCTCGCGCCCGACCTCTTCGGCGGCACGACCACCCACGACAGCGCCGAGGCCGCCCGGCTCAAGCGCGAACTGCCCGTCGAGCAGGCGGTACGGGACCTGCGCGGCGCGGTCGACCTGCTGCTCGGCCTGGACGGCGTGGTCGGCGACGCGGTCGGCGTGGTCGGCTTCTGCATGGGCGGCGGCTTCGCCCTGCTGCTGGCCGCCGCCGAGGGCGACCGGGTCGCCGCGGCGGTCCCGTTCTACGGCCTGCCGCCCGACCCGGACTTCGAGTACCGGGGCCTGACCGCCCATGTGCTCGGCCACTACGGCGAGCACGACCGCGCGATCCCGATGGCCTCCGTGGACGAGGCCGCGATCCGGATCGGCGAGGCCACCGACGTCCGACCGGAGATCCACTTCTACCCGGCCGGACACGCCTTCATGAACGAGGAGAACCTGCTGGGCGGCTACGACCCGCTCCAGGCGGAGATCGCCTGGCGGCGCACCCTGACCTTCCTCTGGGCCCACCTCGGCTGACCCCGGACCGCGCCCGCACGACGCCCGGACGACACCCTCACGGCGCCCGCGCGGCACCCCGTTATTGGATGGACACGGACCACCCTCCCCGGCATAGTCACGGGGTGCAGAGCCACCCCCCGACCTCCCCGGCCGACCGCTTCGCGTGGGCGAGCCGCAACTTCCGGATCCAGACCGCCGCCACCGTGGTGAGCGGCCTCGGCAACGCCGGCGCCCCCATCGCCACCGCCTTCGCCATCATGGACGGCGGCGGCTCCACCGCCGACGTCGGCTACGTCACCGCCGCCCGGCTGCTGCCGACCGTCCTGCTGCTGATGGTCGGCGGCGCGCTCGCCGACCGGCTGCCGCGCCACCACATCATGGTCGCCGCCAACCTGTTCAGCGCCGTCTCCCAGGGCGCCCTGGCCGCCCTGGTGCTGACCGGCGAGCCGGCCCTCTGGCAGTTGATGCTGCTCTCGGCCGGCGCCGGGGCCGGCTACGCGTTCTACTCCCCCGCCGCCGGCGGCATGATCATGGAGAGCGTCGCCCCCGAGCACGCCGCCCGGGCCTTCTCGGTCTACCGGATCGGCTTCAACGGCTCGCAGATCGGCGGCGCCGCGCTCGGCGGCGCGCTGACGGCGGCGGTCGGCGCCGGCTGGGTGCTCGCCCTGGACGCCGTCTGCTTCCTGGTCGCCGCCGCGCTGCGCTTCCTGCTGGAGCCGCAGGCCCCGACGGCCCCGGCCGAGGGCGGCGGCATGCTCCGCGACCTGCGCGAGGGCTGGCAGGAGTTCTCCTCCCGGCGCTGGCTCTGGGTGATCGTCCTCCAGTTCTCGGTGCTGGTCGCCTGCGTCGGCGCGGTCGAGACGGTCTACGGGCCGGCCTTCGCCAAGGAACACCTCGGCGGCGCCCGCGACTGGGGCCTGGCGATGGCGGCCTACGGCGTCGGCCTGGTCGCCACCGGCCTGCTGATGGCCCGCTGGCAGCCGCGCCGGATCCTGCTGGTCGGCAACTGGGGCGTCTTCCTGTTCGGCGTCCCGGCGCTCGCCCTGGCGGCGTCCGCGCCGATGCCGGTGCTCTGCGCGGCGATGTTCCTCTCCGGCGTCGGCGTCACCGTCTTCAGCGTCAACTGGATGATCGCGCTTCAGCAGGAGATACCCCCGGAGGCGTTCTCCCGGATCACCGCCTACGACGAACTCGGCTCGCTCTCGCTGGCGCCGATCGGCACCGCGCTCGCCGGCCCGGTCGCCAACCGGCTCGGCCTGTCCGGCGCGCTCTGGGCCTGCGCGCTGATCTCCCTGGTGTTCAGCGCCGCCGTGCTGCTGGAGCCGCAGGTCCGCCGGCTCTCCCGGCGCCCCACCGCCCCGGCCGATGCGCCCGCCGACGCGGTCCCGGCCCCCGCCGCCACCGGCTGAACCGCCCGGACGCACCCCGTGCGCCCCCCGCATGCGCCCTCCGGCGGGCAACCGCCGGCGGGCGCGGCACGTCCGACCAGGTGACGACGGATGAGACCTGGGAGACGCCCGATGCCCAAGCCACTGCTGTTCCTTGACGTCGACGGTGTGCTCAACCCGGTCTGCCCGGCCCCCGAGGCCGACTTCGACACCCACACCCTGTTCGGCTACACCGTGCTGCTCTCCGCCCGGCACGGCGCCTGGCTGCGCGAGCTGGCCGGCACCTACGAACTGGTCTGGGCGACCACGTGGGAAGAGCACGCGAACACCCACATCTCCCCGGCGATCGGCCTGCCCGAGCTGCCCCACGTCCGCTTCACCGGCTACGTCCCGCAGCCCGGCGACCCGCGCGTGCCGCTGATGGAGCTGCTCTCCGCCCGCAAGTGGGCGCCCCTGCTGCGGTACGCGTCCGGCCGCCCGTTCGCCTGGGTCGACGACGTCATCCCGCCCAGGCTGGTCCGCAACTCGCTCTGGCGCCGCGACCGCCTGCTGCTGGCCGTCGACCCGGGCCAGGGCCTCGAACGCCACCACGTGGACCGGCTGCTGTCCCGCCCGCCGCGCCCCGGGGCATTGCCCCCGCTCAGCCGGTGGGCAGCCAGCTGACGTGCCCGGCGAGCAGCGCGTACCCGACGAACGCCACCGTGTCGATCAGCGCGTGCGCCACCACCAGCGGCATCACCCGCCCCCACCGCCGGTACAGCAGGCAGAACACCACGCCCATCACGATGTTGCCGACCAGCCCGCCGATCCCCTGGTACAGGTGGTACGAGCCGCGCAGCAGCGAACTCGCGGCCAGCGCCGCCGGCCACGACCAGCCCAGCTGCCCCAGTCGGCGCAGCAGGTAGCCGAGGACGACGACCTCCTCCAGGATGGCGTTCTGCCAGGCCGACAGCAGCAGCACCGGGATCCGCCACCAGACGTCCGGCAGCCCGGACGGCGCCACCGTCAGGTTGTAGCCGGCCGCCTGCGAGCCCAGGTAGAGCGCCAGCCCCGAGCCGCCGATCGCCGCCGCGACGGCCGCGCCCCGGCCGAGGTCGCCCAGCTTGCGCCCGAGGTCGAAGCCGAGCACCCGCAGCGCCACGCCCTCGCGCACCAGCAGGTAGCCGACCAGGACGACCGGCATCAGGCCGCGGCCGATGTAGTAGAGCTGCCAGACCAGGTCCAGCCAGGGCCGGCCGGGGGCGCGCGAGCCGTTCAGGGTGGCCACCTGCTGGCCCAGCTTCAGCGTCTCGGTGAGCGAGCCGGTGAAGCTGATCAGCGCGCCGATGCCGCTCGCCCCGAGCGAGAGGCCGAGGACGGTCAGCAGCTCCACCCCGAGCAGGCGGCGGGTCGGCTTCGCGGTCTCCGGTACGGTCGGGACGGTCGTCACGGGGGTGCTCCAGCACGGGCGGCGGCGGACGGGCTGTGCTCCGGTCGCCGGCGGCGGGCCGTCGGCGGACCGGAGCGGTCATCCTTCCACAGCGCGCCCCGCGGGCCCGGGCCCGCTACCCCACCGGCCAGGTGTGCACCGGCTCGCCGCCGCGCATGTGCTCCATGTACCGCCGGGTCATCGCGGCCAGCGCGGCCGGCCGGTCCATCCCGTACTGCTCGCGCAGCCGGTGGAAGGTCGCGCTCTGCCAGGACGCGCCGTTGACCCGGCGCAGGCAGCGCTGCTCGATGATGCCCAGGTAGCGGTCCCGGTCGGCCGGCTCCACGCCCCACGCGTCCAGGCCCTGGTAGGCCATCGGCAGCAGCTCGTTGAGCACCAGGTCGACGGCCGGGACGGTGGTCAGCCCGCCGCCGCGCCCGGCCCGGCCCGAGCGCGGCCACTGGAACACCGCGTCGACGCCGTACCTGGCCGCCTGCTGGAAGTTCTCGTCGGCCTTCTCGAACGGCAGCCTGGTCCAGATCGGCCGGGACTGCTCGGCCAGCACCCGCACCACGCCGTAGAAGAACGCCGCGTTGGCGAGCGTGTCGGCCACCGTCGGCCCGGCCGGCAGCGCCCGGTTCTCCACCCGCAGGTGCGGCACCCCGCCGCTGACGTCGTACACCGGCCGGTTCCAGCGGTAGATGGTGCCGTTGTGCAGCCGCATCTCGGCCAGCCTCGGTATGCCGCCGGAGGCCAGCACCTTGGCCGGGTCCTCGTCGTCGCAGATCGGCAGCAGCGCCGGGAAGTAGCGCAGGTTCTCCTCGAACAGGTCGTACGCCGAGTCCACCCAGCGCTCGCCGAACCAGGTGATCGGGCGCACCCCCTGCGCCTTGAGCTCCGCCGAACGGGTGTCGCAGGCCTGCTGGAAGAGCACCGGGCGGGTCTCCCGCCACAGCTCCCGCCCGAACAGGAACGGCGAGTTGGCGCCGAGCGCGAGCTGCGGGCCGCAGATCGCCTGGGCGGCGTTCCACACCGAGGAGAACCGCTGCGGCGTCACCTGGAGGTGCAGTTGCAGCGAGGTCGCGGCGGCCTCGGCGACCATGGTGATGGACTCCAGCTGGAGGTGCTCGACACCCTCGATGTCCAGCGTGATGTCCTCGCCCCTGGCGGCCAGGATCTGGTCGCTCAGCAGGCTGTAGCGCTGGTTGTGGGACATCGCGTCGAGCCCGGTGTGGTCCAGCTCCAGGGTCGGCAGGATGCCGACCATCACGATCCGCGCACCGGCCTCCGCGGCCCGCCGGTCGGCGTAGCGCAGCCCGGTGTCGAGTTCCTCGCGCAGCTCCTCGAAGACGTGCCCGAAGAGCCGGTGCGGCGCGATGTTGACCTCGATGTTGAAGCGGCCCAGCTCGGTCTGGAAGTCGGCGGAGCCGATCGCGGTGAGCACCTGGGCGTTGTTCAGCAGCGGCAGGCCCTGCTCGTCGGCCAGGTTGAGCTCGATCTCCACCCCCAGGACGCCCTTCGGACGGTCGAAACGGTCCTCGCGCAGCATCCGGCCGAGCGCGTCGAGGCAGGACTGGAGCTTGCGCCGGTACATCTGCCGGTCCGAAAGGTCCGCCCGGGTCGCCACGACCTTCTCGCCCATGGTCTCCTCCTCCTGAGCCGGCCGGCCCCCGACCGTGCAAGCATCATGCCCACCCCGAAGATCGATACCCGATCGCTTCGATTGGCTTGCATTGCAAGGAAACTGATGCCGTTTCAGCGCATCTGCCGACTTGCCCGGGGCCACCGCCTGTGATAAACAGGTCACCCTGCGCACCTGTTCGAGTAGAATTCGCACTGCGCCACGGCCCGGCCCGCCATCGCCGCGAGATCCCCGGCGACAACGGCCGCGCCGGCACCGCGATCCTGCCCAACCGGACAAGGCCCAGGTCCCGTCACCGTCGACGCACCAGCCAGCCATGCCGGTATGCCGCACTCGCACGCCGATCTCGCACGGAGAGGCGACCTTGCCATGACTCTGCAGTCCCCCCAGCCCCCACCCAGTGCCCTGCGCGCGGTCCTGGCCGCGCTCGACTCGGAGACCGCGCTGCGCCAGCCCGCCGCCGCCGCGCTGCGTCATCCGACCGGGCCGCTCCTCCCCGCGCACCCGCTCGCCGTCCACGTTCTGGAGGGGCCGCGGGCCGAACTCGCCGCCGCCCGGCGCACGGGCTGGCGTTTCCTCGTCAAGGACGGCACCGAGGTGGCGGCCGCCGCCGAAGTGGTGCAGGGGGCGGAGGGGCACACCTTCTCCCACTTCACCGCCGGCCCGTACCTGGACTCCACGCTCCGGGCACTGCGGGAGGCCTGGCAGCTCGCCCAGTCCGCCCGGTTCCGCTGCCAGCCGCGGCTGCTGACCTTCCCCGGCCAGTACGCGACGGCCCTGTGGCTGCACAGCCCGGACGGCGGGCCCGGCACCGATCTGCTGATCCCGCTGGCCCCGGCACCGATGGGCGTCACCGCGCACCGCGCCCACCCGGCCGCCGAGGTGCTGCCGCTGCTGGCCCGTACGCCCGTCGCCCGGGTCCAGGTCGACCCCCGTCCGCTGCTGCTCGGTACGGCGGACGGCGCCCGGCTCGCCTCCGGGGCGCACTGAGGTCCCGGCCCCCGGGCCGTCCGACACCCGGACGGGCCATCCGGCATGGCCCGACCGGGCCGTTCGCCGGATGGCCCGTCCGGCGCCGCATTCGGCCCCCGACCACCTGAACGGGTGATCTCTGCCCGGGGGTTGTGGCGCATGTCACGAAATCGCTGCGCTCGCGTCCACAGATGCCGACACTGGGAACCAGCGTGGAAGGACCTCCTGTCCTACCCACTTGAGCGCTGGTCCACACCTGGGCCGGCGCCGGACAGAATCCGACCACCGCGGCGGTGCCCGCCGGCCACCGGCGGCACCGCATCACGGGGAGGATCGCAGAGCGAAGCGAGGGTACGCGTATGTGCCAGCACCGTCCTGAGTGCCCGTCGGCCGAGTCCGAGGACCGCGAGGCCGCCGTCCCGGTGGCCTGCCACCCGGAGCAGGGGTGGAGCCTGCTCTGCAACGGCGTCCTGCTGTTCGAGGACACCGGGGAGCTGCTGCCCGACGGCCGGGTGATCGCCCCGCGCCGTCCGGCCGCGAGCGCGGTCTGAGCCGCCGGCACTCCACGGGGGAACGAGCGCGAAGGGCAGGGCCCCGGCGGACGGATCCGCCGGGGCCCTGCCGTGTGCCGTGCGCCGGTCAGACGCCGTACTCGTCCAGCGGCGGGCAGGAGCAGACCAGGTTGCGGTCGCCGTACGCGCCGTCGATCCGGCTGACCGGGGGCCAGTACTTGTCCGCCGGGTTCACGCCGGCCGGGAAGACCGCCTCCTGCCGCGTGTAGCCGTGCGCCCAGTCGCCGGCCAGGGTGGCGGCGGTGTGCGGGGCGTTGTGCAGCGGGTTGTCGTCGGCCGCCCAGGCGCCCGAGCCGACCTTGTCGATCTCGGCCCGGATCTCGATCATCGCGTCGCAGAACCGGTCGATCTCGTACAGGTCCTCGGACTCGGTCGGCTCGATCATCAGGGTGCCGGCCACCGGGAAGGACATCGTCGGCGCGTGGAAGCCGTAGTCGATCAGGCGCTTGGCGATGTCGTCCACCGTGACGCCGGTCTCCTTGGTGAGCGGGCGCAGGTCGATGATGCACTCGTGCGCCACCAGGCCGCCGGGGCCGGTGTAGAGCACCGGGAAGTGCGGGGCCAGCCGCTTGGCGATGTAGTTGGCGCTGAGCACCGCGACCTGGGTGGCGCGCTTGAGGCCCTCGCCGCCCATCAGCCGGACGTACGACCAGGAGATCGGCAGGATGCCCGCCGAGCCCCACGGGGCGGCCGAGATCGGGCCGACACCGGTGGCCGGGCCGGCCTCCTCCTGGAGCGGGTGGTTCGGCAGGTACGGCGCGAGGTGCGCGCGCACCGCGACCGGGCCGACGCCCGGGCCGCCGCCGCCGTGCGGGATGCAGAAGGTCTTGTGCAGGTTCAGGTGCGAGACGTCCGCGCCGAACTTGCCCGGCTTGGCGAGGCCCACCAGCGCGTTGAGGTTGGCGCCGTCGACGTACACCTGGCCGCCGGCCTCGTGCACCAGGCCGCAGATCTCGGTGATCTGGGTCTCGTACACGCCGTGGGTGGACGGGTAGGTGACCATCAGCACCGAGAGGCTGTCGCGGTGCTGCTCGATCTTGGCCTTGAGGTCCTCGACGTCGACGTCGCCGTCGACCAGGGTCTTGACCACGACCACGCGCATGCCGGCCATCACCGCGGAGGCGGCGTTGGTGCCGTGCGCGGAGGACGGGATGAGGCAGACGTCGCGCTGGGTGTCGCCGTTGGCGTGGTGGTAGGCGCGGACGGCCAGCAGGCCGGCCAGCTCGCCCTGGGAACCGGCGTTCGGCTGGATGGAGACCGCGTCGTAGCCGGTCACCTCGACCAGCTGGCGCTCCAGCCCGCGGATCAGGGTGAGGAAGCCCTCGGCCTGGTCGACCGGCGCGAAGGGGTGCAGCTGGCCGAACTCCGGCCAGGTCACCGACTCCATCTCGGTGGTCGCGTTGAGCTTCATGGTGCAGGAGCCCAGCGGGATCATGCCGCGGTCCAGCGCGTAGTCCCGGTCCGACAGGCGGCGCAGGTAGCGCAGCATGGCGGTCTCCGAGCGGTGGCTGTGGAAGACCGGGTGGGTCAGGTACTCGTCCTCGCGCAGCAGCGCGGCGGGCAGCGCGTCGGCGCCCTCCGCCACCTCGGCGCCCTCGACGCCGAACGCGGCCCAGACGCCCGCCAGGTGCTCGCGGGTGGTGGTCTCGTCGGTGGAGACCGAGATCCGGTCGGCGCCGTCCTGGAAGACGTTGATGCCGTTGGCGCGCGCGGCGGCGGCGATCTCGGCGGCGCGGCCCGGGACGACCGCGGTGACGGTGTCGAAGAACTCGCCGTGCAGCAGCTCGACGCCGCCGGCCCGCAGGCCCTCGGCGAGGGCGGCGGCGTAGCGGTGGGTGCGGCGGGCGATGTCGGCCAGGCCGTCCGGACCGTGGTAGACGGCGTACATCGAGGCCATCACGGCGAGCAGCACCTGGGCGGTGCAGATGTTGCTGGTGGCCTTCTCGCGGCGGATGTGCTGCTCGCGGGTCTGCAGGGCCAGGCGGTAGGCGCGGTTGCCGTCGGAGTCGACGGAGACGCCGACCAGGCGGCCGGGCAGCGAGCGGGCGTACTCGGCGCGCACCGCGAGGTATCCGGCGTGCGGGCCGCCGAAGCCCATCGGGACGCCGAAGCGCTGGGAGGTGCCGCAGGCGATGTCGGCGCCGAGCTCGCCCGGGGACTTCAGCAGGGTCAGCGCGAGCAGGTCGGCGGCGACGGCGACGATCGCGCCCAGGCCGTGGGCCTGCTCGATCACCGGGGCGAGGTCGCGGACCACGCCGGTGGCGCCGGGGTACTGGAGCAGCACGCCGAAGACGCCGCGCTCGGCGATCTCGGCCGGGATGCCCTCGGACAGGTCGGCGACGACGACCTCGACGCCGGTGGGCACGGCGCGGGTGTTGATCACCGCGACGGTCTGCGGCAGGGTCCCGGCGTCGACCAGGAAGACGCCGCCCTTGACCTTGGTGACGCGGCGGGCCAGCGCCATCGCCTCGGCGGCCGCGGTGCCCTCGTCCAGCAGCGAGGAGCCGGAGGTGGGCAGGCCCGTCAGGTCGGAGACCAGGGTCTGGAAGTTGAGCAGCGCCTCCAGGCGGCCCTGCGAGATCTCCGGCTGGTACGGGGTGTACGCGGTGTACCAGGCCGGGTTCTCCATGACGTTGCGCAGGATCACCGGCGGGGTGAAGGTGCCGTAGTAGCCCAGGCCGATCATCGACGTGAGCACGGAGTTGCGGCCGGCCAGTTCGCGCAGTTCGGCGAGGACCTCGGACTCGCTGCGGCCTGCGGGCAGGTCCAGCGCGGTGATCGAGCGGATCGCCTCCGGGACGGCGGCGGTGGCCAGCTCGTCCAGCGAGCCGTAGCCGACCTGGGCCAGCATCTTCTCCTGCGCGGCGGCGTCGGGGCCGATGTGGCGGTTCTCGAAGGGGCTGGCCTGTTCGAGCTCGGTGAGGGTCGCGGGGGTGGTGGGGCGTCCCGAGTTCGGCTGGGCGTTCATGGTGGTCGAGGCCTCCTGGTCACGGACCGGCGGGGGTGCGCACGCCGGCCGCCTCACCGCTGCGGCAACAGCGGAGCGACCGGTCGGACGAACCCGACAGGCCTCCCCCTCTGTCATCGGGACCTGAGAGCTTCGCCCGCACGGGGCGCCGTGGGACGCCCCGCCGGCTTGCACCGTCGGTGAGGGTGGGGTCCGCCGGCTCCCTCGCCCGCGATCCTGCCCTGCTTTCCAGAGTGACCTATCCCGCACGGTACGGATGCCTGAGAGATTCCGGGGAGGAGTTGCTCCTTCGGCGCCCCGACCAGCGGCTTCCGCTGTCGGGGACTCTCCCGAGCGGGCTCGGCGGTCGCGCCCAGGGTACCAGCGGGAGGCACCGCGATCACGGCTGCGTCAGGCCGTCCGGCGACTTCGTTGCTGACGGGGCCGGTGACCCGGTCGGCGCAGCCCCGCGCCCGTCCGGCCGCGCCCCGGTCGCGGGCGTCCGGTTCATGGCTTTTGGTGTGAAGTGGCGCTGTCCTGCGGGCGTTCCGCGAGCTCACCGCACTGGAGGAGAAGAGAGTGCAGACCGACATCGACCCACGGGACCTGATCGGCCACAAGGCGGTCGACCGCAACGGGGACAAGATCGGGACCATCGACGAGGTGTACCTGGACGACGCCACCGGCCGGCCCGAGTGGGCCGCCGTCCGGACCGGCATCTTCGGCCGGGACGCGTTCGTCCCCCTGACCACGAGCGAGTTCTCCGGCGACGAGCTGCGGGTGCCGTACGACAAGTCCCTGGTGAAGGACTCACCGGACTTCGGCGTGGGCCAGCACCTGTCGCCCGCCCAGGAGCTCCAGCTCTACCGCTACTACGGGCTGGACACCCCGAGCGAGGGCCGGCCGGCCGCACCGGGCGTGGCCCCGGAGGCGGAGGCCGCCGACCTCGACTTCGGCACCACGGCCGGTACCGGCACGGCGGGCGCGCCCGCCCCGAACGGCGCGCCCGCCTCGAACGGGACGCCCGGCGCCACCAACGGGACCGGCGCGGGCCACAGGACCAACGCCTCCCGTCCGGCCAAGCAGCTCACCTTCCACCGGGCGGGCGACCTCGACAAGCCGGCCGACCCCGCCCCGGAGACGCACATCCGGCCCCTCGCCGCCCCCGCGCCCGTCACCCCCGCGGCGCCCGTCACCCCGGCCCCGGCTCCCGCCGCGGCCGCACCACCACCGGCCCCGGCCCCCACGCCTGCGCCGGCGCCCGCGCCCGCCGCCCCGCACCCGGCCGTCGAGCCGCATCCGCAGCCGCGGACTTCGCGCCCGGAGAGCGGCCCGGCCACCGCTTCCCCCACCGGCCGGGTGGAGATCACCTGCCGTGAGGAGCGCCTGGACATCACCACCGAGTGGCACGTGATCGGCACCGCCAAGCTGCGCAAGTACGTCACCAGCGAGCACGTGGAGCGCCGGGTCCCGGTGGTCCGCGAGCGGGTCCGGGTCGAACGGATCCCGGTCGGCGAGGCCGAGCGGGCCGCGCTCGACGAGAAGGAGATCGCCGAGGCGGTGGAGGAGGTCACCGTGCGCGAGGAGCGCCCGGTGGTCCGCAAGTACCTGGCGCCGGTCGAACGGGTCCGCCTGGTGATCGAGCGGTACACCACCGAGGAGGTGGTCCGCGAGGAGTTGCGGCGCGAGCAGGTCGAGATCCACGACAACGTCGCGACCACCCCCGCCGCCCCGTCGTCGCCGCCCACCGCCGCACAGAACCCGGCCCGTCAGGTGCCGGCCAGACCGCTCGTCTGACCGCCTTTACCCCCGGTTCCACGGGACCCCGGCCGCCCAGGCCGGGGTCCTTCCTTTTTACCAAAGCTTAACCAATGAATATTTGACACTCTGAAGTATCTCCCGGCATGGTTACTTCAGTTCATTCACTATGTACGGGAGGAAGCAACCGTGAGTGAGGCACCACAGCCCACCACCGCGGCCGAGAAGCAGAGCAGCGCCCGGGTCCTGCCGGCCCTCATCCTGGCGATGCTGTCGTTTAGCGTGGTGCAGACCGCGGTCGTCCCGATCCTGCCCTCGCTCGCCAAGGAACTGGACGTCTCCGGCTCCAGCATCACCTGGCTGATGACGGCCAACCTGCTGTCGGCCGCCGTGCTGACCCCCCTGCTGGGCCGCTTCGGCGACCTGCGCGGCCGCAAGCCGATGCTGCTGATCTCGCTCGCCGGCCTGGTCGCGGGCTCCGCACTCGCGGTCTCCACCCACTCCTTCACCTGGCTGGTCGTCGCCCGCGTGCTCCAGGGCGCCGGCGGTGGCGTGCTGCCGCTCGCCATCAGCATCGTCCGCGACGAACTGCCCAAGCAGAAGGTCACCGGCGGCGTCGCCGCCATCAGCGCCTCGATGGGCGTCGGCAGCGGCCTCGGCCTGGTCGCCACCGGCCTGCTGCTGGAGCACTGGAGCTACAAGTCCATCTTCTGGATGGGCCTGGTCTTCGGCCTGATCGCGGTCGCCCTGGTCGCCCTGCGGGTGCCCACCGACCCGGTCACCGACAAGGACGGCGGCGCCGACCCGCTCGGCGCGCTCACCCTCGCCGGCTGGCTCTCCGCCCTGCTGGTCGCGGTCAGCCAGGGCAACACCTGGGGCTGGACCTCCACCAGGACCCTCGGCCTGTTCGCCGTCGCCGCCGTGGTCGCCCTGATCTGGGGCGTCATCGAGGTCAAGGTCACGCACCCGCTGGTCGACATGAAGATGATGTCCCGCCCGGCCGTCGCCTTCACCAACCTGGCCGGCCTGCTGATCGGCTTCGGCATGTACGGCTCGTTCATGGTCATCAGCAACTTCGCCCAGACCCCGGAGAAGCTCGCCCACTACGGCTTCACCGCCACCGTGCTGCACGCCGGTGTGATGCTGCTGCCCTCCGCCCTCGGCTCGATGGTCGCCGCCCCGCTCGGCGCCCTGCTGATCGCCCGCCGCGGCCCCCGCCTGCCGCTGGTCCTCGGCGGCGTCCTCGGCGCCGTCGCGATGGCCTACCTGGCCCTGCGGCACAGCCACGAGGGCGACATCTACCTCGCCTCGGCGATCTTCGGCCTCGGCATCGGCCTCGCCTTCTCGGCGATGCCCGCCTACATCAACGGCGCCGTCCCGGTCGAGCAGAGCGGCATCGCCAACGGCATGAACGCCGTGCTGCGCACCGTCGGCGGCGCGATCGGCACCGCCGTCATGGCCGCCATCCTCACCGGCGACACCATGAAGCTGCCGATCCCGGTCTCGCTGCCCACCCTGGACGCCTACCGGCACGCGTTCTGGACCGCCGCCGTGGTCTGCGTCGTGGCCGGCGCCGTCCCGTTCCTCATCCGCACCGTCAAGCCGGTCACCAGCGTGACCGTCGGCGAGCGGACGGCGGACCCGGCCTCCGGCCGCGAGCCGGTGAAGACCGACGCCTGACGAGGCGTCCGCCCCGCGCCCAGGGACAGGGCGCGGGGACCGGACCCGGACGGTCGCCGAGGGCATCGCGACCGTCCGCGGCCCGGATCCGCGAACGGCCCCACCCGGCACCGCGCCGGGTGGGGCCGCTTCGGCTCAGTGGCCGTCCTCCTGCCCAGCCTCCGTCGGCCAGTCCTCGCGCAGCGGCAGCGGCCGGGCCGGCTCCAGCGCCGGGTCCTCGATCGCGAAGGTCCGCACCCGCCCGGGCCCGCTCCACGGCGTCTCGAAGCGCACCGTCACCCGCCCCACTCCGCTGCCCTGCACCCACCCCGGCCCGTACTCCGCGTGCCGCACGTCCTGCCCGGGCAGCCAGCGCCGCGCCACCGCGGCCTCCTCCTCGACCGCCTCCGGCTCCTCCTCCGCCCCGGCGCCCTCGGCCGCCGCGGCCTGCGCCTCCTCCCGGACGGCCTGCGCGAACAGGTCCTCCTGGGTGTAGTCGGCCAGCTGCGCCACCCCGACGCCCAGGAGCCGCACCCCTCCCGTGATGTCCACCTGCGAGGCCAGCCGCCGGGCCGTCTCGACGATCACCGTCTCGTCGTCCGTCGGGCCGCGCAGCGTCTCGGAGCGGGTCAGCGTCGAGAAGTCGAAGCGCCGGACCTTGAGGACCACCGTCCGCCCCGAGCGCCCGGCGCCCCGCAGCCGCCGCGCACAGCGCAGCGCAAGGGTCTCCACCTCCCGCAGCACCCGGTCCCGGTCGGCCAGGTCCACCTCGAAGGTGTCCTCCACCGAGACCGACTTGGCGTCCTGGTCCGCCACCACCGGCCGGTCGTCCAGGCCTATGGACATCTGGTGGACGCCTGCCCCGTGCGCCTTGCCCAACAGCTGCACCAGCTCCGTCTCACCGGCCTCGGCGAGCTCGGCCACCGTGTTCAGGCCCGCCCGGCGCAGCACCTGCTCGGTGGCCGGGCCGATCCCCGGCAGCGCCCGCACCGGCATCGGCCCGAGCACCGCCCGCTCCTGCCCCGGCTCGATCAGCACCAGCCCGTCCGGCTTGGCCCGCTCGGAGGCGATCTTGGCCATCAGCTTCGACCCGGCGGCCCCGACCGAGGCGGTCAGCCCGGTACGCCGCTCGATGTCCGCCCGCAGGTCCTCCGCCAGGGCCAGCACCAGCCGCTCCCCCGTGCCGTGCTCCGCCTCGGCCAGCACCGGGCCGTAGGGACCGGCCTCCAGGTCGACGAAGGCCTCGTCCAGGCTCAGCGGCTGCACCAGCGGCGACAGCTCCCGCAGCAGCGCCATCACCAGTTCGCTCACCTGCCGGTACGCCTCGAAGCGCCCGGTCAGGAAGGCCGCGTTGGGGCAGAGCCGGCGCGCCTGCGCCGTCGGCATCGCCGAGTGCACCCCGAACCGCCGTGCCTCGTAGGAGGCGGTCGAGACCACCCCGCGCCCGCCCAGCCCGCCGACGATCACCGGCTTGCCGCGCAGGCTCGGCTTGGCCGCCTGCTCCACCGACGCGAAGAAGGCGTCCATGTCGAGGTGGATGATGCTCGGCAGTGACCGCACCTGCCGATCATGCCGTACGGGTCCGACAACGCCGCCGAACCCGGCCCGCGCCTCAGCGCGCCGACCGCTCCGGGCCCGCGTCCGCCAGCGCCCGCGGTATGCCGTGCTCGCGCGGGCCGAGGAACAGCGGGTCCGGCCGCAGCCAGGCGTTCAGCGCCGCCTTCCCGGCCCCCGGGATCTCCCGGAACCCGCCGTACAGCCAGGTGGCGTCGCGCGCCTCCGGCACCCCCACCGCGTACGACTCGATCCCCGCCGCCTCGCAGAGCGCCAGCGCCCGGCGGACGTGGAAGTCCTGGCTCACCAGCACCGCCCGGTCCACCCCGAAGATCCGGTGCGCCCGGGTGCAGGAGTCCCAGGTGTCGAACCCCGCGTAGTCGCCGACCACCCGGACCTCCGGCACCCCGTGCTCGATCAGGTAGCCGCGCATCGCGTCGGTCTCGTCGTAGCTCGTCCGGCCGTTGTCCCCGGTCACCAGGATCGCCTGGACCTTCCCCGCCCCGTACAGCTCCACCGCCGCGTCCAGGCGGTGCGCCAGGTACGGCGACGGCCTGCCGTCGAACAGCCCGGCGCCGAACACCACGGCCACCGGCGCGGACGGCGCGCTCGCCACCGTCCCCACCCGGTCCCCCGCCGCCAGCCACAGCCAGGCGCTCGGCGCGAGCGCCAGCGAGCAGCCGACCGTCACCAGCTGGAACAGCCGCCGCTGGGCCTGCCGCCGGCGCAGCCGCAGGCCCAGCCGCACCGCCCTGCGCGCCACCAGCGCGGGAATCCCGGAACCGAACCGCACATGCCCTCCCTCCCTCGGCCGGCCCACCTGGCTCGTCCGGCGCTCACCGGGCACGACGACGCCGTGGGCCCGGACGGTTCCCCGTCCGGGCCCACGGCGTCGCTCGATTCCTCCTAGACCGCCCGGTTGCGCCGCTGCGCCAGCTCGTCCGCCGGGTCGTGGCCGACCACCGTCTCGCCGGTGTCCGTCCGTTCCGCGTGCAGCCGCACCAGGGTCAATTCCAGCTCCCGCCAGACCGCGCCGACCGCGATCCCGAAGACCCCCTGGCCGCCCTTCATCAGGTCGACCACCTGCTGGGGCGTCGTGCACTCGTACACCGTCGCGCCGTCGCACATCAGCGTCAGACCCGCCAGATCGGCGATCTCGGCGGCCTGCAGATGGGCGACCGCCACCCGGATGTTCTGCAGCGAGACGCCGGCGTCCAGCAGCCGCTTGACGATCTTCAGCAGCAGGATGTCGCGGAAGCTGTAGAGCCGCTGGCTGCTCACCGGGTACACCGAACGGACGCTGGGCTCCAGCAGTCCGGTGCGGGCCCAGTAGTCCAGCTGGCGGTAGGTGATCCCGGCCGCCGCGCAGGCGGTCGGACCCCGGTAGCCGATCAGCTCGGACGTCGGTGACAGCCGCTCCAGGGCCGGCTGGCCGGGCTGTACCGCCGGGAACCGGCCCACCCTGGGCAGTTCCGCCGTCCGGGGCAGTTCGGTCACCGTGCGGGTGGTGCGCGGCAGGTGCACGGCGCACAGGCCTCCCGCGGCCACTTCATCGCCAGTGCCGGTCATGCCTACCTCCGTCCACTCGTGCTGCGGGCAACCCAGACCGCGGGCGATCGGACACCCGGGTAGCCCCTCCTGTGACGGTAGGCAGTCCCCTATGGCCCGTCAACGATCGCCACGCCGAGCCGAACAGACCGCGTCACTCAGGAGAGTGGTTTTTCGTGCCCCTAGTGTGGGTAGGCGGATGCGTTTTGGCAAAACAGCCGTATCCCTGCGGCACATCGGCCCACAGGCCGGTTCCGCAGCGCCCAAGGGGCCGCTCCTCGCCCCTACTGCGGGCCGCCCCCGCCGAAGTCCTCCGGCGACACCTGGTCGAGGAACTCGCGGAACTTCTCGACCTCGTCCTCCTGCTCGTCCGGGATCGCGATGCCCGCCTCGGCGAGCACCTCCTCGCTCCCGAAGATCGGCGTGCCGGTGCGCAGCGCCAGCGCTATCGCGTCGGACGGCCGGGCGCTCACCTCCACCCCGCCGGCGAAGACCAGCTCGGCGTAGAAGACACCCTCGCGCAGATCGGTGATCCGGACCTCGGTGAGCTGCTGGCCCAGCGCTTCCAGGACGTCCTTGAACAGGTCGTGCGTCAGCGGGCGCACCGGCGTCATGCCCTGCTGGGCGAAGGCGATCGCGGTCGCCTCGCCGGGGCCGATCCAGATCGGCAGGTACCGATCGCCCCCGACCTCCCGCAGCAGCACGATCGGCTGGTTGGA
Source organism: Kitasatospora sp. NPDC008115 (assembly GCF_042957205.1). Classification (NCBI taxonomy): domain Bacteria; kingdom Bacillati; phylum Actinomycetota; class Actinomycetes; order Kitasatosporales; family Streptomycetaceae; genus Kitasatospora; species Kitasatospora sp. NPDC008115. The sequence continues at coordinate 78,907 of NZ_JBIBHU010000034.1, forward strand.
AGGCATCTCCACCCGGACACCCACGACGTCGAGCTCATTCACACAGGCAACCCTATGGCTCCCGACCCGGATATGAAAGCGCAGCGCCGACGACGCTGGTCAGCGAGGTGGGCACGAACGGTGAGGGTCAGGAACGGATCCGCAGGCCCGCCTGGACCATCGCCGCGTGCAACCGCACCGACAGCGTCGCCAGCTCCCTGGCGGTGGCCTCGGCGTGCGCCCTGGTCTGCGGGTTGCGGTGCCGCCGCAGCGGCGCCACGACCTGTTCGACCAGCGCGACCTCCCGGTCCGCGGCGGCCTTCATGGCCCGCAGGTGGCGCGGCTCCAGCCCGAAGCGGCCGAGTTCGGCGACCAGCCGGGCGACCTGCAACGCCTCGCCGTCGTAGCCGCCGTCCGGACCGGGCGCGACCAGCCCGTAGGACTCCCACTCGGCCAGCTCGGCCTCGCCGGCCTCGGCGGCGGCCAGCAGCTCGGCCCGGCCCAGCCGGACCCCGGCGGAGGCCTCGGCCGAGGCGGTCAGCTCGCGGTCCGCCTCCTCCAGCGGCCCGGGCCGGGCGTCCGCGGCGGGCAGCGCGGGCGGGTTCTCGCCGCGCTCGATCGCGTCGAGGTGCTCGCGGATCACCCGCAGCGGCAGGTAGTGGTCGCGCTGCATCCGCAGCACGTAGGCCAGCCGCTCGACGTCGGCCGGGCTGAACTTGCGGTAGCCCGAGGGCGTGCGCTGCGGCTCGACCAGCCCCTCCGCCTCCAGGAAGCGGATCTTGGAGATGGTGACCTCGGGGAAGTCGTCGCGCAGGAAGGCCAGTACGGCGCCGATGCTCAACAGCTCGTCACCACCGCGCCGCCGCCCGGCGGGCCGGTCCGGACGGACCGGCTGCCTGGGGGCCGCGACCACCCCCCGCGCGCCCTGGTCCGGCCGGGGGCCGGGCGACGCGGGGGTGGCCGCCCCGAGCGGAGAGGAAGGGGTGTTCGTACTCACTCGGGCTCCTGCCGACGTTGGTTTCAGTACCCCCGGTTGTGGCTGGCGAAGAAGACCAGCCGGTACTTCCCGATCTGCACCTCGTCGCCGTTGTTCAGGGCGACCTCGTCGATCCGCTCCCGGTTGACGTAGGTGCCGTTCAGGCTGCCGACGTCGGCGACGGTGAAGCCGCCGCCCGGCGTCCGGCGGAACTCCACGTGCTTGCGGGAGACCGTGACGTCGTCCAGGAAGATGTCACCCTGCGGGTGACGCCCGGCCGTGGTCTTGTCCGAGTCCAGCAGGAACCGGCTGCCGGAGTTCGGGCCGCGCTGGACGATCAGCAGCGCCGAGCCCGGGGGCAGCGCGTCGATCGCGGCCAGCACCTCGGCCGAGAGCGCCGGCGTGCCGGTCCCGGTCGTGGTGTTGGGGTCGTAGGACTCCAGGCCGGAGATCGAGATGGTCGAGGTGGTCTCGGCCGACCCCTCCGGCAGCAGCCCGCCGCGCAGCGCCGTACCGCAGTTGGAGCAGAACCGCGCCGAGGCCGGGTTCGGGTTGCCGCACCGGGGGCACGGAGTGGGGCCAGCCATGTTCACAGCCTCCTGGCGCGGCACACCCGACGGGTTGTGCCCGGCGTACGGGTCCGGGGCAAACCCTCCACCAGAGGTTGAGGGTCCTGTCGGGAAACCTATGCGCGGGGCACCGGAGGGGTCAACCGACGCGCCGTAGCCCGCCTGATTCCCCGCGTACTGGGCGCCGGCGCCGTCGCGGAACAGCGGACGCTCGGCGTACTCCGCGCCCTCCGGGGCGGAGCGCATGCCCGGCACGGCGGGCTCGTCGTCCCGGCGGTGCAGCGCGGTCGGCGCCTCCGCCGCGGCCGCGTTGCGGCCCTTGTTACGACCGAACAACTTCGAGAAGAAACTCACGGGCGAATCCCCTTGCGTGTGACAGACCCGCCCGTGGGGCAGGGTGAGAACCTCGGACAGGGTGCGGGCCCGGTCAGGGACCGGGCCGGCTGGAGTGGCACTCCGAACATGACGGTCACTTCGGAGCCGGCTTGGCGTACTGCGGAGTCTTCGGATCGACGAGGGCGTCGACGAGCACCTTCTGCTGCTGGGAGATCGTCGCGCGTGCCTGGTGACTCTCCAGGGTACGGACGACACCTCCCGGAATGTTCAACGCGGGCGTGAGGTCCTGCGGATTTCCCACGACGGTGAAGCGGTAGGGCGCCGAGACCTTCTTGCCGTCGATCTGCACACCGCCGGACACGTCCGTGAAGTAGGTGTTGACCACCACGCGCACATCGTTGATCTGAATCGCCTCCGCCCCCGCCGCTCGAAGTTCTTGCAGGGTGTCCAGCAGCATATCCGCCTTCACCTGCCCTTGGGGATCATCGACCGTCAGTACGATGCCCGGACCGGTGGCCGGCACGGTCCCGGCGAGGACGCCGAGTTCCGTCGCCTTCTTCCTGGTCTGCTCCTGGGCCTCCTTGGCCTGGTTGGAGCTGTTCTCCAACTTGGCCAGGGACTGCTCCAACTCCGCCTTCTCCTGCTGGAGACGCTGCTGGCGGCTGTCCAGTTCGTCGAGGATGCGGACCAGGTCCTCCTGGCGCGCGCCGCGCAACTGGCTGTGGTGGTCGTTGGTCGAGCGGACCTGGATCGCCAGCCCCAGGCCGAGCGAGAACAGCAGCAGGGCCACCACCAGCTGACCGCGCGACAGCCTCGGCGGCCACAGCGCGGCCACCAGCCGCCGCCGTGCGGCGTGCCGGTCGATGGTGTGCGCGGACACCGACATCGGCGCCTGCTCGGGCTCCTCGTGGTCGTCCTCGGGCTCCGGCTCCTCCTCGGGTTCCGGCTTCCCGGAGTCCGCACCAGGGGTCTCCGCCGTCACTTCCGGCGCACGCGCGGGCGCAGGCGTCACCGCGGGGGCGCGCCGGGGAACGGGCCGGGCGTTCTCCCCGGCGGTCTCTCCCCCGAGCCCACCCGTGGTCTCACCCTCAGGCTCAGCGTCAGACCCGGCCCTCGGGGCCTCCTCCGGGGCCCGCGGCGCGGCCTTCGCTGCCTTCGCGAACGGCGCGGTCACCGCCTCGCCCCCGGGGTCTTCCCCTCGCTTCTCGTCCTGCACCACTTCTCCCGCCGATCCGTCCGTCTTCTCCTCCGCCGCGCGCCCGCGGCCCGGCTCAGGCACGGAAGACATGGCGCCGGATCGCCGCGGCGTTGGAGAAGATGCGGATGCCGAGGACGACGACCACACCCGTGGACAGCTGCGAGCCGACGCCCAACTGGTCGCCCAGGAAGACGATCAGGGCCGCCACCACCACGTTCGAGAGGAACGAGACGAAGAACACCTTGTCGTCGAAGATCCCGTCCAGCATCGCGCGGACGCCGCCGAACACCGCGTCCAGCGCCGCCACCACCGCGATCGGCAGGTAGGGCACCACGACGTCGGGCACCTCGGGCTGGACGAAGAGTCCGACGACGACCCCGATCACGAGACCCAGTACGGCAATCACGGTGTAGCTGCTCCTGTCGCTGCGGAGGGCGACCCGGTGGTGGTCGCGGTGGTCGGGCGGGAGGTCGCGGGCTTGGTAGCCGGGGCGCTGGGCGAGCGCTTGCCGCCGGCCTTCGGCGAGGGCGAGGCCGTGGCCGACGGGCTGCCCGTCGCGGTCCCGCTCGGGCCGGCGCTCGGGCTCGCGCTCGTGGACGGGCCCCCGGTCGGGCTCCCGGACGGATTCGCGCCCGGGCCCGCGGTCGGGCTCGCGGTCGGCGAGGCCTCGGGGGTGGCGGGCTGCGCGGTCCGCAGGGTGACGCCGACGGCCGCGGGCAGCGTGAGGTTCTTCTGCGCCGAGATGGTCGACTTGATGCCGTACTTCTCCTGGAGCAGCCGCAGGTACTGGCCCGCCATGGCGCTCTCGAAGGCGCTCACCAGCCGCGTACCGTCCCCGAGCGCCTGCACGGTGTACGGCGGCACCAGTGGCCGGTTGTCCACCAGCACGGCCTCACCGGCCGCGCGGATCGCCGAGAGCGCGGTGAGCCGCTGCCCGTTGATCGAGACCGCCTCCGCGCCCGAGGCCCAGAGCCCGTTCACCACCAGTTGCAGGTCGCGGTCGCGCAGGCGCCCGCTGTTGGAGAAGCCCTGCCCGGCGCGCGGGTCGACGTTCCCGCCGGCGCCGGTGCCGGGCGCGTCCTCCACCACCAGCTTCACACCGGGGCCGGTCACCTCGCCGAGGCCGACCGCGCCGGCCACCGCCGCCGAGTCGCCCTCGCCCGCGGCGAGCGCCTGCCGCTGGGTGCTCTCCACTTTCCGGCGCAGGTCCTGGACCTGCTGCTGGAGGTGGTCGGCGGAGCCGTTGGCATCGTTGATCCGGTGGATCAGGGCGTCGCGCTCCTTGGCCAGCGTCGGCTCCGCCTTGTGCGCGTTCACCGCCCCGACCGTGACGACCGCGCCCACGAGCGCCAGCCCGGCGCCGAGCGTCAGCATCCCGCGCGCCGTCCCGGGTATCCGGTACGGCCCGTCCCCGCCCCGCGCGGCCGCCGCCTCGGCGTACCCCTCGTCCAGGCTGTGGTCCATCACATTGGTCAGCAAGGACATCGAGGCATCCGGACGGTTGTACCGTCCACTGCTGGCACCCTGCCCCGGCGTCGATGACATGCGGACCATCGTCCCATGTCGCACGAGGGCCTCGCGCACGCCCCCTGAGCTGCATACATGCCAAATCCGGCGGACCGTGACCAACCGCCCGAAACGGACAGCGGGGCGGGACGGCCACCGCCGTCCCGCCCCGCCGCGGGCTCACCGCCCGGCGCTGTCGACCACCGCAGCCCACTCGTCGAGCAGGGCCTCGCTCGCCGCGTCGTCCGGACCCTCGGCCCACAGGTGGGTGACCGCCTCGGCCGGGTCCGGCAGGACCAGCGTCCAGCGCCCGTCCGCCTCGACCACCCGGACGCCGTCCGTGGTGTCCAGCCGCCGGCTGCCGGCCGCCTCCACCACCGAGCGCATCACCATGCCCTTCGCCGCCCACGGCGTCGCGATGTCCCGTCGGCGGATGTGCGCCTGCGGGATCCGCGCGTCGATCTGGCTCAGCGTGAGCTGGGTGCGGGCCACCAGGCCCACCAGCCGGACGAAGGCCGCCGCCCCGTCCAGCACCCCGCTGAACTCGGGCACCACGAAACCGCCGCGTCCGTCGCCGCCGAACACCGTGCCCTCGGTCGAGGCCGCCTTGGCCAGGTCGTCCGGCGTCGTGGTGGTCCAGATGACCTGGGTGCCGTGGTACGCCGCGACCTGCTCGGCGATCCGGGTCGTCGTCACCGGCAGTGCCACCTGCCCGCTCCGCCGCTCGGCCGCGACCAGGTCCAGCAGGACCAGCAGCGCCCGGTCGTCGTCGATCACCCGGCCCAGCTCGTCCACGAAGGCCACCCGCTCGCCCACCGGGTCGAAGCGCACGCCGAAGGCCGCCCGCGAGGAGGCGACCAGCTCGCCGAGCCTCGCCAGCCCGGCCCGCCGCTCCTCGGCGTCCTCGGTGGGCCGTGCCTCGTCGAGCCCGCTGGAGACGGTCAGCGCCTCCACCCCGAGCCGGCCGAGGATGCTCGGCAGAACGAGGCCCGCGCTGCCGTGCGCGGTGTCCACGACCACCTTCAGGCCCGCCTCCCGCACGCCCGTGGTGTCCACGGCCCGCAGCAGGTTGCCCGCGTAGGCGTCGAAGACGCTGGACGGGAAGGTCAGGTCGCCGATCTCGCCCGGGAAGGCCCGCCGGTACTCCTGGCGCGCGTAGACCCGGTCGAGCTTGCGCTGGCCGGCCTGGGACAGGTCGGCGCCGCGCTCGTCGAAGAACAGGATGTCCAGCGAGTCCGGCACCCCGGGGGTGGTCCGCAGGAAGATCCCGCCAGCGCTGCCCCGCGCGGTGTGCTGCCGGGCCACCGGCATCGGCACGTTCTCCAGGTCGCGGACGTCGATCGCGCTGGTCTGCAACGCGGAGATCATCGCCCGCTTGAGGGCGCGCGCACCACGCGAGTGGTCACGCGCGATGGTGACGGTCGCCCCCTTCTTCAGGGTGGTCGCGTACGCCCCGGCCAGCCGGACGGCCAGCTCCGGGGTGATCTCGACATTGAGGATGCCGGAGACACCGCGCACCCCGAACAGGTGCTCCTGGCCCCGGGACTCCCAGATCACCGAGGTGTTGACGACCGCGCCGGCCTCGATGGTCTTGAACGGGTAGACCCGGACGTTGGCCGCGATGATCGACTCCTCGCCGACCAGGCACTCGTCCCCGATCACCGCACCGTCCTCGATCCGCGAGGCCCGCATCACATCGGTGTTCTTGCCGACCACGCAGCCGCGCAGATTGCTCTGCGGCCCGATGTAGACGTTGTCGTGGACGACCGCCTTGTGCAGGAAGGCACCGCGCTTCACCACGACGTTGCTGCCGAGCACGGTGTGCTCGCGCAGCTCCACGCCGGCCTCGACCTTGGCGTAGTCGCCGATGTACAGCGGCCCGCGCAGCACGGCCTCCGGGTCCACCTCGGCGCCCTCGGCCACCCAGACGCCGGGCGAGATCTCGAACCCGTCGAGCTCGACGTCGACCTTGCCCTCCAGGACGTCCGCCTGGGCCTTGCCGTAGCTCTCGTGGGTGCCCACGTCCTCCCAGTAGCCCTCGGCCACGTAGCCGTAGACCCGCTTGCCCTCCTTGAGCAGCTGCGGGAACACGTCACTCGACCAGTCCACGGACTCGCCGGCCGCGACGTAGTCGAAGACCTCGGGCTCCATCACGTAGATACCGGTGTTCACCGTGTCCGAGAAGACCTGCCCCCAGGTCGGCTTCTCCAGGAAGCGCTCGACCCGGCCCTCGTCGTCGGTGATCGTGATACCGAACTCCAGGGGATTCGGCACCCTGGTGAGACAGACGGTTACCAGTGCGTTCTTGCTGCGGTGAAACTCGATCAATTCCGAGAGGTCGAAGTCCGTCAACGCGTCGCCGGAGATCACCAGGAAGGAGTCGTCCTTGAGAGCGTCCTCGGCGTTCTTGACACTCCCCGCAGTGCCTAGTGGGGTCTCCTCGTTCGCATAGGTGAGATGCATGCCCAGCTCTTCACCGTCACCGAAGTAGTTCTTCACCAGTGAGGCCAGGAACTGGACGGTCACGACGGTGTCGGAGAGACCGTGCCGCTTCAGCAGCCGAAGCACGTGTTCCATGATCGGCCTATTGGCGACCGGAAGCAGCGGCTTCGGCATGCTGGAGGTCATCGGGCGAAGTCGAGTGCCTTCGCCCCCTGCCATAACAACGGCTTTCATTACGGGTGCGTCCTCCTTCGCGGTGGTGGACCCTGTGGGTCCATCAAACCGTTCCAGAGGTGGTCTACCCGGAAGGTATCGTCCGACGCACCGTGTCGCCGTGGGAATTCTCTCAGATCACGTCTCAGACCGTGGACACGGAGGAGCCCGCACGGCCGCGGACGATCTGCCGCGCCTGCACCGCGTAGAGAATGGCGGCCCACCAGTACAAGACCGTTCCCCACCAGATGAAGCCCCAGCTCACGATCTCGGCCGGCCGGGCGATCCAGGTGTCCCCGGAGCCGAGCAGCAGAAGCGGAAAGGCGTACATCAGGTTGAATGTCGCGGCCTTCCCCAGGAAACTCACCTGCAACGGCCCGTAGCCGTGCCGGTTGAGGATCGGCAGAAGCGCCGCGATAAACACCTCGCGGGCGAGCAGGATCGCCGTCAGCCACCACGGCAGGATCTCACGCCAGGTCAGGCCGATGAGGGTGGAGAACACATAGAGGCGGTCCGCCAGCGGATCGAGCAACTGCCCGACCCGGCTGATCTGACCCCACCTCCGGGCGAGTTTCCCGTCCAGGTAATCACTGATGCCACTGAGCATCAGGATCAGCAAGGCCCAACCGTCGTTGTTCGGTCCGTCGAACACCGGCCAGAGGATCAGCCAGAGGAAGAGCGGAACACCGACCAGCCGGCCCATGCTCAGCAGGTTGGGGATGGTGAGGACGCGATCGGTCTGGACCCGCGTCTCCTGGACCTCCACCCGGGGGCCTCCTGTCACGTCTAGCAACTACTGCATGTTGACCCTACAACAGAGAAGCCCCCGACCGATGACCGGCGGGGGCTTCTCCAGAAAATTTGTTCGGCGGCGTCCTACTCTCCCACAGGGTCCCCCCTGCAGTACCATCGGCGCTGTGAGGCTTAGCTTCCGGGTTCGGAATGTAACCG